>CAZCBG010000008.1:0-72437 GCA_964496885.1 uncultured Bacteroides sp.
GCAAACAAATGGACATCAATGCCAGGTTACCTGTTTATTACCGCGAAAAGGAAACTGAAATCCGTAGTTTTATTACAGCCAAGCTCGAAAGAGGAAAAGCGGATGTTTACATCAATGTTGAAAACATAGGAGGTTATGCCGAATCCTCTATCAATAAAGCTGTGATAAAAGCCCATTTCAATGAGCTCAAACAAATTACCGAAGAATTGGGCGAACAACCCTTAGATATCATGAGTTTATTGATGAAAATGCCAGACATATACAATACCAATACCGAAGAAATCAGCGACGAAGAGTGGAAGTCCCTCATGGAAACCATTTATCAGGCAATATTGAATGTGGAAGAATTCCGAATCAACGAAGGTAACATCCTCTGCGATGATGTTGTGAAAAGAATTGCGATGATAGAGGTATTGTTAACAGCAATTGCACCTTATGAAGCCAACAGAGTAAAGGCCATCAAGGATAAACTCTGGAAAAACCTCAACGATATGCTAGAAGCTTCCAAAATCGACAACAACCGCTTTGAACAGGAAATTATCTATTACCTCGAAAAAATTGACATTACCGAAGAAAAAACCCGCCTGAAAAAACATCTGGATTATTTTACCGATACTTTAAAATCAGAAGTATCGCAAGGAAAAAAACTTTCCTTTGTTTGCCAGGAAATTGGCCGTGAAATCAACACCATCGGTTCAAAAGCCAACGATGTAAACATACAGCAAATTGTAGTTCAGATGAAAGATGAACTGGAAAAAATCAAGGAACAATTGATGAACATTCTATAACAGTAATCAGTGATCAGTTAAAGGTAATCGATAAACAGAGATCAATGACATTAATACTTAAATATTACAATGTTTTTTAAAATGAAAAACTTTTTTTTTATATTGATTATGTTGTTGGGATTTAGCTCCGCTCAATCACAAAACAAACAATATGCTTATTCAATTATAGACACCCTTTGTTCAGCATCCTTTCATGGAAGAGGCTATACCAACCAGGGTGACACCAAAGCAGCCAGATTTATTGCTAACGAATTTGCGAGATTACATCTGAACAAGTTTACATATAACTATTTTCAGGAATATCATTTGTCTACCAATACTTTCAGTAAAGAGATGAAAGTTGCAATTGGCAAAAAAGAATTAATAACCGGTATTGATTTTATGCCGGCCTTATCTTCTCCAACTTTAAAAGGAGCATTCAAGGTATTTAAAATTGACAGTAGCAATGTTCAAGCAATTAAGGATATCCATAAAATTCTTCGAAAAAATCTAACAAACAAAATCGTTCTGATTGACAAACAAAATATTAACGACAAGGAAGTAGTTGCTTTCTGGTCCACACTCAAGTTTGAAAATCCTTTTTTATCAAAAGGCATTGCCTATATTATTGATGGAAAACTGACCTGGGGCGCTTCAGACGGAAAAAAACAAAATAATTATGTTAAACTCAATTTACTTAGAAAAGCTTTGCCAAAAAATCTTAAGAAAATGAATGTCAACATAGAAGCTGATTATTTGCAGGATTATTCCACTCAAAATGTAGTGGGCTATGTTAAAGGTAAATTGTACCCCGATTCGTTTTATGTTTTTACTGCCCATTACGATCATCTGGGCCAAATGGGAAAAGATGTATATTTCCCCGGGGCCAACGACAACGCAAGTGGAACTGCTATGGTTATGGATCTGGCCCGTTATTTTGCCACCGATACTACTCAACCCGATTATTCTATTGTATTTGCATTGGTAAGTGGTGAAGAAACAGGCTTACATGGTTCTCATTATTTAGCCAATCACCCTTTGTTTCCTATAACAAACATAAAATTTCTGATTAACCTTGATATGATGGGCACAGGAAGTGACGGAATAACGGTAGTAAATGCAACAACATTTAAAGATCAATACAATCGTTTGAAAGCAATAAATAACGAAAAAGCATATTTAAAAGCAGTTGTGGAAAGAGGAGAATCCTGCAACAGCGACCATTGTGCATTTTACGAAAAAGGCGTTGCTGCTATATTTATTTACTCCATGGGTGGAGAATTTACCGAATACCACAATGTATATGACCTTCCTCAAAAAATTCCCCTTACAAAATACAATGAGATTTTTAAATTATTGATAGATTATATCAGGTTTTAGTTTTCATCAGTTGCATTGGTTTCAATTTGCACTGAAATACGATGTAAGCTTGCAGGTCATAATTTTAATTTACTGATTATTATTTATTTATACGGCTTAACAATTTCTTAATATTAACTTAATCCTGGCTTAATAACCATTTCATTTTTGCTATCTATTTTTGCAGCGTAAATAATTTTAAACAAAACAAAAACAAGAAAAAAACATGAAAAAATTTATTTTTTTAATTGCAATTTTAGGATGCATCCAATTGAATGCAAAAGCACAAAGTGTTGAAGATTCATTAAAAGAACAACTCAGCGAAATCAAAGACCGCGTAAATGGGTTGGATGAACGCTTATTAACATCAGAAAGCGATTTATCAAAACTAACAAAAATAAAATTCTCTGGTTACATCCAATCTGAATTTAATTATTATGAAAACAAGGCCACTCAGCCAAATAATTTCTTTTCATTAAGAAGAGTAAGACTAAAAACTACTTTTGAAGCAGCTGATGGCGTAAAATTTGTTTTACAACCTGATTTTGCACCAGGATCTCTTTCATTAAAAGATGCTTATGTAGTTTTGAACGATCATTGGATCAACTCAGGTTTATTCAAAAAAGCACTTAGTTTAACAGCAGGTAAATTTAACCGTTTGAATTACGAAGTTGAATATTCCTCCAGTCAACGTGAAGTACCTGAACGTTCATTGGTAATCAGAACATTATACCCTGGCGAACGCGCAATTGGATTTAAATTAGAAGTAAATCCTGAAAGTATTCCTTTAAAACTTCAATTGGCCATATTCAATGGTAACGATGGCGGATACAATTCATTTTCTGATACTACCGGAAAATCAGCCAGCAATGTAGTTGAAAATAAAGATGTTGATAATTTCAAAGATATTATGGTAAGAGCAACGTATTCTTTTAAATTAGGCAGCTTTGGTGGTCTTGATATAGGTGCGCATGCATATTTTGGTTCATTGAAATCAACTACAAATGCAACTTTACACAGTGACTTTGCTACCATCGACTCTTCTAAAGTTGGAGATGCTGTAAAAAGAAACTGGATAGGCGCTGAATTTCAGTTCTTTGCCGATGTTTTAGGTGGACTTTCTGTAAAAGGTGAATATATTACCGGTAAAAATGCAATGTTAGGTGGATCTAAATTTGCGAATGGAAATCTTTTACCTAATTTTCAAAACAATTTTGCAGGATATTATGTTTATTTAATTAAAAATATTGGCAAAAAAAATCAGTTTGCTTTACGTTATGATTATTATGACCCCAATACAGATATCAAAGGTAGTGATGTTACCCTTACAAAATATGCAGGAAGTAATACAACTAAAATTGGTAGTTTGAAAAGCAGCATAGCTGATTTGGCTACTTCAACCATTACCTTGGCATGGCATTATTATTTTGATGATAATATCAGAATTACCTTGGCTTATGCAATTGTTCAAAATGAAAAAGTAGGTGTTAACAGTGCAGGTGTAACAAATTATAAAGCAGCTTATACTAATCCTGATGGAACCATTGGTTACAATGATTATAGTACTATTTTCAAACAAAATCAATTAACCCTCAGATTACAAGCAAAATTTTAATTATTAATATAAAAAATATTCATCAAAAAATACTATCAAAATGAAATCAATCAATATCAAAAAAATAGCAGCCTTCCTAAGTATCATTGGAATCGGCATTATCAGTTTCGCATTTATGAATCAGGAAAGAATCACCGTAAAAGGTTCTGACACCATGGTTATTTTGGCTCAAAAATGGGCAGAAGTATATATGAAAAAAAATCCATCTGCTTCTATTCAGGTTACCGGTGGTGGTTCAGGTGTTGGCATCTCAGCACTCATCAATGGTTCTACTGACATTTGCAATGCCAGCCGTAAAATGAAACAAACTGAAATCGACAAATTAAAAGCTCGTTTCAATACATTGGGCGTTGAAGTTCCTTGTGCCAAAGACGGAATTACAATATACTTACACCCAGGTAATAAAGTAAAAGAACTTACCTTGAAACAATTGAGTGATATTTTTGCAGGCAGAACCAAGAACTGGAAAGAAATTGGCGGAGACAATGCAGAAATCAGATTGTACGGTAGAGAAAACAGTTCAGGTACTTATGTTTTCTTTAAAGACAATGTAGTTAAAGCAGATTATGCACCAAATTGCCAGACATTGCCAGGGACTGCTGCAGTTGTAAATGCAGTTAAAAAAGATATCAACGGTATTGGTTATGGTGGCGCAGCTTACTCAGCAGGTATCGAAATCTGTAAAGTAAAAAAAGACGCCAACAGTCCTGCTTACAAAGCTACTGCAGAAACAGTAAAGAATAACCAATATCCTATCACCCGTTATTTGTACATGTATTTAAGAAACAGACCTACAGGTGCTATGAAAACATACATCGACTGGATTTTAAGTCCTGAAGGTCAAAGTCTGGTTACCGAAATGGGTTATTTCCCTGTTCGATAAAACCACTTTACTATATTGTCATATTGAGCGAAGCAAAATATCTCATTAAAACTTCAAACCTGACAGCTTAAAATCTGTCAGGTTTGCTTTATAAATGATGTAATATAAACTTAAGAAATAATCATTCAGCTAGAAAAAGCTTATGGATATAATTAATAAATTTATTAAACGAGGAATTAGAGTTTTTAAACTTAAAAAGCCAAATCCGACTGATAAAATCGATATCACCCATAAACGATTCAGATGGTCTGATTTTATTGCTGAGAAAATTATCAAAGGGGTTGCTTTTCTTTCAATTACCATCATTGTATTGATCTTCTTTTTCGTATTCAGGGAATCCTTCCCCATATTTAATTTCGGGGGAAAAACCAACCCTAAAACGGAACAAATAACAACTACTCAGGACAAAAGCGGCACAGCAAAACCTGGAGATCAAAAACAAGAACAATATGGTGGCGAAACAGCTGATGCTGCGAAACAGGAACAATATGGAACTGAAACTGCTCAGTCTGAAAAACAGGAACAATATGGGGCTGAAACTACATCCTCAGCTTCTCAGGAACAATACGGTGTACCTGCCAACGATACGATGACGGGAGAAAGTATCACACCCACTGAATCTTCTGCCCAAATAGGAACTACAACCGATAACAACAAAAATGCATTGAAAACTTTGCCTACAAAAGTTTGGCAGCCGGTTTCTGATAATCCTCGGTATGGATTACTACCTTTGCTTTTAGGAACTTTTAAAATTACCATCATTTCCTTATTGTTTGCAGCACCTTTATCCATTTTGGCAGCCTTGTATACTTCGGTTTTTGCCAACAAAAAACTCAAAGAAATTATTAAACCAACCATCGAAATGCTGGCTGGGATTCCTTCAGTAGTCATTGGTTTTTTTGCTTTAATGGTAATGGCTAGCTTTTTACAAAATCTGTTTGGTTATGATACACGTTTAAACTCATTTGTAGGTGGTATTGCCATGGGATTGGCAGCCATACCTATCATCTACACCATTACCGAAGATGCCTTAACCGCTGTTCCTAAAACCTATTATGAAGCCAGCCTTGCATTGGGTGCTAGTAAATGGCAAACTGCATTTTTCGTAATCCTACCTGCAGCTACTCCCGGAATTTTTGCTGCCATTTTATTAGGTATCGGCAGGGTTTTCGGCGAAACCATGATCGCTTTAATGGCCACAGGCAATGCAGCCATGATGGGGATCAATCCTTTTGAATCTGTAAGAACTTTAGCAGCAACCATAGGTGCCGAAATGGCTGAAGTAGTCTTCGGCGACACTCATTACAATGTGTTGTTTCTGATTGGTTCCATGCTGTTTATCTTCACTTTTGCATTGAATGCAATTGCTGAATTCTGGGTCAAAGGTAAATTAATGAAAAAAATTCAGGGGAAATAATGATATCAGAAAAACTAAATCACTTTTTTAGTTCTATAAAACTGAATAAAAGCAAAAATATCAGCATGGAAAATAGCGAAAACCTTACACCAACTCCTAAAAACGCATTTTTCGAGATGATCCGCATGAAAAAATCCCATTTTAAAAGAGACGCTCAAGGGTTTATTTATGAAGGATTAACACTTGCCGCTGTTTTAATTATCATTTCTATACTAGTTGTAATGCTCGTGGTAATTATCAATGGTGGAAAGTCGATGTTTACCTGGGAATTTCTGACTTCTTTCCCTACCGAAGGGATGACCAAAGGAGGTATCTTCCCTGCAATATTTGGGACAGCTATGCTGGTCATCATCATGTCGATTGCAGCAGTTCCCTTTGGTACTATTACAGCCATCTATTTAACTGAATATGCAAAAGAAAATTCATTCATCGCCCGTAGTATTCGATTTGCTGTAAGAACTTTAGCAGTTATTCCTTCTATCATTTACGGTTTATTTGGATTGGGCTTTTTTATCAAATTTGTAGGTACCGAAATGGATACGATCTTTTTAGGAGGTCAACTGAAATGGGGACAACCCAATATTTTCTGGGCCAGTTTAACCATGGCTTTGCTTACCCTACCAGTTGTAATTGTATCCGTAGAAGAAGCTTTAAAAACCATTCCACGTGAATTGCGTGAAGCCAGTCTGGCGTTGGGAGCTACCAAATGGCAAACCATTCGCAAAGTTGTATTTCCGGGATCAATTTCAGGTATTATGACGGGTACTATTCTGGCAGTAAGTCGTGGAGCTGGTGAAGTAGCACCTATTTTATTTACCGGAGCAGCCTATTATCTGGCAACATTGCCCCACTCCTTAAGCGATCAGTTTATGGTATTGGGTTATCACATTTACATTATGTCCACACAATCGGCCAACGTAGATCAAACATTACCCATACAGTTCGGGACCACCCTCGTATTGTTAATCCTTACATTTTCACTCAACTTCGTTGCCATCCTATTAAGATACAGAATCAGAAAAAGACGCATAGCCTAAAAAAATTATAATGAAGCATTTAAAAATTCATACAGAAAACATGTATTTGCATTATGGAAGCAAAATGGCATTGAACAATGTTTCCATCAGCATACCCGAAAACAAGGTGACCGCATTGATCGGACCCTCGGGTTGTGGAAAATCTACTTTTCTCAGAAGCCTGAACAGAATGAACGATCTAATCGATTCTGTAAAGATTGAAGGAAGTGTTTTTATAGATGGCATCAATATCTATGATAAAAATATTGATGTGGTCAACCTACGCAAAAAAGTAGGCATGGTTTTCCAGAAATCAAACCCTTTTGCCAAATCCATTTTTGAGAATGTCGCCTACGGTCCCCGAATCAATGGCATTAACAATAAAAATGAACTCACAGAAATTGTTGAATTATCCTTACAAAATGCAGCCATCTGGGAAGAAGTTAAAGACCGTTTACACGATTCTGCCCTTGGATTATCAGGAGGTCAGCAACAACGATTGTGTATTGCTCGTACATTAGCAGTGAACCCTGAAGTTATTTTAATGGACGAACCGGCCAGTGCCCTCGATCCAATCTCTACTTCAAAAATAGAAGAATTAATTGTTCAATTGAAAGAAAAATACACCATTGTTATTGTAACACACAATATGCAGCAAGCTGCCAGAATCAGTGATGATACTGCATTTTTCTATCTTGGAGAGTTAATTGAATTCAATAAAACAAAAAAAATATATACCAACCCTGACAAAAAACAAACCGAAGATTATATTTCCGGAAGATTTGGTTAATTTTGTCGCAACATTATATTAAGATGACAGATATGGAGAAATACAGGATATTCGACAACGAACTCGAAAAACTCAGCGAAAGAGTAGTGAAAATGAGTCATTTGGTTGAAGAACAAATAAGCAATGCCGTGCTTGCTTTAAATAATTATGATATAGAACTGGCAAAACAAGTTATAGAGAATGACAATAAGGTTGATAAACTGGATGTAAAAATTGATAAACTTTGTCAGAAAATTTTCGCCTTGCAACAACCTGTTGCTACTGATTTAAGGTATATTATTTCATCACTTAAAATCAACAATGATCTGGAACGTATTGGAGACCATGCAGTTAATATTGCCAAACGAATAGATGCATTGAGCGATTATACCAATTTTTCAAAAGAATTCGGTGTGGATGATATTGCCAACAAAACTGTTTTATTGTACAAAGATGTGGATCAATTGATTAAAACACATAATCTGATACTAGCTACCGATATTTTTCAAAATGCAATCACTATAAAAGAGCGCTGTCATCAGATTTCCGAAAAAATCATAGAAGAAATGATGCAGCAGAAAGAAGTGATAGTAGTGGCTACCAATATCATGATTATTGTAAATTTAATTGAGCGTATAGCCTCCTACTCCACCAATGTTGCAGAATCTATAATTTTCGTTGTGGATGGAAAAATTGTAAAGCATCAGAAAAAAGATGAAGAAATCAATTAAATGTATTTTAATGCATTTTTTCATTTATAAAACTTAGCTTTTACTTCTTAATTTAAAAGATTTTACGAATAAATTATTAAATCTAAATAATAATCATGCTTACTAAACATTTTAACAAGTTGATAAAATGGGAATTGAAATTGAAAGAAAATTTATTGTAAATATTGATAAATGGAATGAAGTTGTTAAAACTCAAAATTTTTTTGTCAGACAAGGTTATTTAATGATAAATCATGTTATATCGATTAGAGTCAGGCAAACTGAAGCCAATGGCTATATAACGATAAAAGGTAATAAAGTCGGTATTACCAGATCTGAATTTGAGTATAGTATTCCTAAAGAAGAAGCTGAACAATTAATTGACAAGTATGCAACTTCAATATTGTCAAAATTCAGATATATAATAGAATTTAAAAATAAATTATGGGAAGTTGATGAATTTTTAGAGGATAATTCAGGTTTAATTATTGCAGAAATTGAATTATGCAGTGAAACAGAACAATTTGAATTACCTGAATGGATTGATAAAGAGGTGACTCATGAAGAGAAGTATTATAATTCAAATCTATCAACCCACCCCTTCACAAATTGGTAATTTTAAAAAGGAAAAAGTATATTAATAAAAAATTAATATACTTTTTCCTTTATTATGAATTAATTTTGTAATTCAATCTTTTATTTATTAATCTTTATTATTTATTTACTATGGAAGACATTAAAAATTATACCATAAAATTAGACAATAATGCTCAATTAATAGGCTTATTATCTAATAATGTTGAAATCTCAAATAAAGTAGCCCGATTTCAATCAGCAATTGAAAAATTAAAATCAAAACAAAAAAAAGCAGATGAATTACATTCTTTTTTAATTTTGGATATATCAACAATTGAAAAGGATAAGAATAAAAAAAGAATTGAATTAGAAAAAACGCTCTTGCCCTTAATAAGAATAATGCAGGTTTTTGCCTTTGATAAAAAGAAAAAAAATCTACAAAAAAAATTGGAGTATTTAACTTTAGATTATATTCAAAAATGCTCAGATATTGAATTGATAAAAATCGTAAAAAAAATCTGGCTATTAGCTGACAAAAATGCTGGATATTCACTTATATTTAATAGTAAAGGTAAATCAACCCTGAATACTGATTCGATAAAAAAAATAAACAAATTTGAAAAGGAATATGGTTTAAATCCTGCCTTGATTAAAAATATTGAAAAAACAAATTTAAAATTTATTGAATCAAAGTTTGTATATCAGAGTGAAATCAAAGAAAAAGGTAAAGCTGCCAAGAAAATTAAAAATCTTTTAAAGCAGACAGAAGATTTATTTAAAAATACAATTGACCAGTTTGTAAAAATGTTTGAGAGTGATTATCCTGACTTTTACAAAGATTATCATTTATTACGAGCAAATAAACCTAAAAGTAAAATAAAAGAAACCCCTGAGAAAAAACCAATTCGACAGGTAAGACCTAATAAAGAAAATAAAAATACCCTGAAAGATATAGAACAAACGAATGAATCAACTCAAAAACCAAAAGCTACAAAAACAAATAAAGTAGTGTAATATCAATATTAGATAAATTTAATCATATCTTTTTTTACATCATTAAGTATATTATTTCAATGAAAGACTGTAATGTAGTTAATATTTTTAAGCCTATTAGTTTTCTAAATTTGCTTGAAACAGATATTGAAAACCTTTATACTTATTCTAACGATACTTCTTCTGAATTGGATAAGTCTATCCATGAAATACGAAAATCATTAAAATCTATTTCAGCTATTTTATCAATTTATAAAGTACATTTTGAAAAAACACAATATTTAAGTTGGGTAGCTTATATTAAGGATATTTCAAAACTTTATGCTTCTTTAAGAGATCCTTATATTTATCGTAAAACATATTATAAATTTGAAAAAGAACTAAATAAGAAATCTTTTGCACTTTCATTTGAATTAAAAAATCATCTTGAATTAAGGTATGCTCTAACTGTTAAAGAATTAATTAATAAAAAAGATATTTTAATTCAGGGAAATTCTGCAATAATTAATATGATTGATACATTTAATAAATCTTTCATCTATTCTGATATTAAATTACTGAATAAGAGTGTTCTGAATACATTTAAAAAGTCAAAAAAATTATATTTAAAATTAAGTCTGTCTTCCACTTCTGAAGATTTTCATAAGTTTAGAACTTGTTGTAAAGATAATTATTTACAACAATCAGTACTTATACTTAATAAATTGAGAAATCCATCTAATCATATTAAGAGCCTTTATAAATTAACTGAATACTTAGGGCAAGAGCATGATTTGCAACTATTTAAAGATTATTTAAAAATGCATTTTCCTGAATTGTCAAAATTATCGAATTCTTTTTTTAATTTAAGAATAAAAAAGTTAAGAATAAAAATAATGAAACTTTTTCCCAATATTAAATACAAATAATTTTAAAATATTTTAATAAAAGAACTAGTTATAAAAATTAATTAATTAATAATAACTTAATTTTAATTTAACATACCAGGCGTTATACTAACTTATATTTGCAGTATTATTTTAATACATATCAAATATGAAAAAATTAGTTTTATTAATCGTTATAATTACTGCTACAATCTATTTTACTCAGGCGGGTGAACCTCTAAAAACTGAAAAAATAACTGAGTCCCAGCTTGTATTAAAAGGCAAAGTAATTGACAAAAAAACCGGTGAAACTTTAGTAGGTGCTGTTGTTAATGTTGGAAATTCTGAATATAAAACATATACCGATTTAGATGGTAATTTTGAAATAAAAAATGTAAAAGAAGGAAATTATAATATTGTTGTGTCATATATTTCTTATCACTCTAGTTTGGTTGAACAGACAATCGTAAAATCTTTAAATACTTCTTTAGAGATCGAACTGATTGAAGATAACAAATAAGCGTTTTCTCATCTATATATATCCCCCCTGCCGTAATAAATATATTGAAAATTATATTTTTACGGCTTTTTTATGTAATTTTGTAAATGTAATACACATTGCATTTCAAAAACTAATTCTCAATAAATATTTTATTCATACATTATGAAAAAGGCATTTTTATTCATCATTAGTATTTTATTCCTTAATCTTTCATTTTTATTTTCGCAACAACTGGAAATTAAAGATGGTATTTATTATAAAGATAAAAAGCTATATACTGGAATTCATAAAGAATACTATGAAAATGGAAATTTGAAGATGGAATTAAGTATTACAAATGGTCTAAACGAAGGAATATCAACTTATTATTTTGAAAATGGCAAGAAAAAAGAACAACAGTCATATACAAAAGATGAAAAAGATGGGCTTTGGATTACATGGAATGAAGAGGGAATTAAAAACGCTGAAGCTCGTTATCTGAAAGGTAAAAAACATGGAATATGGTACATCTGGGATGAGAAAGGGAACCTCATTAGAGAAATGCTATATGAAAATGGAGAAAAAGCAGGTGTTTGGAAAATGTGGGATTCCAATGGAAACCTAATACAGGAAAAAAAATATTAAAAAAAACAAATTCCCTTTAATTACAAAACCAGCTTAAGTTATTAATCCACACACATAATTTACATTCCCATGTAAATAAGTAAGAATTACATTTATATATTTAATTTACCCTTAAAAGGCAAAACCAATCCTGCTTTTAATTTTCAAAATAATTACCCCCGTCTTTACAAAATTTAATAGTGCTTGCAAAGAGATTTAAACCATTTAATAAGTGCTATTATAATAGCTTTGTCAGATTATCAACTGAATAAAAAGTCGTGATTCCTCATTTAAATTTCTAATTTACTTCACCCAATTTTAGTCTTACCGCAAATATAATATTTCATACTTCAATTTTGCTCCCTTTACATTTCGTTTTGCCAACAGCTTATTATTGTAGTAAAATGCAATAGAAGCATTCTAATTATCGCCACCCGTTAACTAATTTGATAGGCTGCAATATTAGGACACACAGCATACATATTTATAATAACTTAATATAGTTAACATAAAATCAAACAAAAATTAAAGTAATAGTGAAATAATGTTAACACATTTTAGTTTTCTTTCAACTTATTTTGCATAAAAAGTTTTAACAAATTTTATGAATATGAGAAAAAAATGAAACTAGAAAATTTAGAAATAAACAGCAAATATTTCTTAAATAAAAAAGGAATTAAATGCAATAAAAGCAATTATTCCATGGCATATAATCCATGTTATTTAAAAAATGGTCTTTTACCATAAAATATCTATTTGGATAAAAATATTGATACTTTAATAAATACTATTGAAATTATTAAAAAAATGAAAAGAAAAAAATACTTTTTAGATTATTTTCCTAAGAACTTCAGGAAAAAGTTTTTTAACACCCTGCTATTGGGGATTTGTATGCTTGGGTTTATGAGCAAAACCGAAGCTCAGATACAATTTGTTTATACATCTGACGCGCATTATGGTATTACCAGAGCCCGTTTTCAGAAAGCTGCCAATGTAAGTGCAACTGTTGTTAATGGAGCAATGATTGCTAAAATGAACAATCTTACTCAATTGACATTCCCTAATGATGGTGGAGTTAGATCAGGTTATAAAGTTGACAGTGTTGATTTTGTTGTAATGACCGGCGATATAGCCAATCGTTCTGAAACTACTATTATTCCAACCCTGAGTGCTTCTACTTGTTGGTCGCAATTTGCCAATGATTACATTAATGGAACTACATTAAAAGATAAAACGGGTAGCAATTCAAAACTTTATTTATTACCTGGAAATCATGATGTTTCCAATGCTATCGGGTTTTACAAAACGATGTCTCCTTTAAAGGATAGTGCTACTATGGTTAACATTTATAATATGATGATGCCAAGTCCACGGGCTGCAGGTAATTACAACTATGCTAATGAAAAAATTCATTATTCAAAAAATATTGGTGGCATTCATATGATGTTTGTTTGTATGTGGCCAGACTCTACAGAACGTGTTTGGATGGCAAACGATTTAGCTACTGTTAGTTCTACAACTCCGGTATTTATTTTTACGCATGATCAGCCTTTAGTAGAATCAAAACATTTAAGCAACCCAAATTCACCTTATACAATAAATAGTACTAATAAATTTGAAAATTTATTGTTAGAAAAATTTAAAGATGGAACTGCAATAACTGCTCCTTCCACTATTGAACAAAATGGCTTTGCAAGTTTTGTACAAGCACACCCTAACATTGTTGCGTATTTTCATGGTAATGATAATCAAAACAATTATTATAAATACTATGGACCCAATAATAATATTGCTATAGATATTATTCAGGTTGATTCTCCAATGAAAGGGAATATATCTGCAACAGATGAAACCAAATTATCTTTCCAGTTAATTACCATCGATACTTTATTAAAAGTGATGACCGTTCGCGAATGTCTTTATAATACAGATACCAATAATGTATATTCACCTATTATTTTTGGGAGTTCAAAAACCATAAATTTTGATGTTGCTAACTATGCTCAAAATACCAGCACAGCCGGCACAAAGATATGCTCAGCAACTGATTTACATTTAATGCATCCATCATTATTAGTGAATGACGGAGTTGCTTTCCAAACTTATCTTGCAAGCGATAGAAAACTTATAAAAGAAAGTAATGCTATTATGCAGGAACTTAAAAACAGAATTTACGAAGAAAGACCTGAAATTTTCTTAGTTCCAGGAGATCTTACTAAAGATGGTGAAAAAATAAGTCACCAATTAATGGCTACTTATCTTGATTCTATTGAAATGAACGGAGTAACTAAAGTATATGTTATTCCCGGAAATCATGATGTGAATAACGTTAGTGCTTACAGTTATGATGGAAGTAATGTTACTAAAGTAGATTCAGTTTCTCCTTCTGATTTTAAAACTATATACAATAATTTTGGTTATGGCGAAGCTGTTAAAACAGATACTGTTTCTCTTTCCTATCTTGCAAAACCTAAATCTAAAACCTGGGTTTTAGGAATAGATGTTTTAGAATACGATTTAAATATGGCGGCCGGATATCCTATCACAGAAGGCAAATTTAAACCTTCTACTTATAAATGGGTTCTCGACCGATTAAAAGAAGCAAAAGATTCAAGTGCTGTTGTTTTAGGTATGATGCATCCTGGACTTACCGAACATTATACCGGACAAAGTGTATCTTTCCCCGAATATGTTGTTTTAGGTTGGGATACTATTTCAAAAAACTTTGCAAAAGCAGGATTAAAAATGATGTTTACAGGACATTTTCATGCAAATGATATAACCAAAAAATCTAATCCAGGAAATTCTTCTTTTGTTTATGATATTGAAACAGGCTCAACGGTAACATGGCCTTGTCCTTACAGAGTTATGGATCTTAAAGGAGATAGTATATTAAATGTAGTTACCAACCGTATTCAGAATATTAATTACAATACCAATGGCATGACATTCCAGAATTATGCCTTGAATTATTTAAATACTGGTATGACTGGTATTATAAATTATCAGTTAACTCATCCACCTTATTCTTTGGATGCAGGTACAGCAGCTGCTGTTACACCTCATGTTGTAAGTGCCTTTACAGCCCATTATGCGGGTGATGAAACAATACCTGCCTCTGAACAGGGATTTATCAGCTATTTAAATTCAGTTGGACAATTTTCACTTGCTTCTTCTTTAACTAATATGTGGACAGATTTAACCCCAAGTGATAATCTTGTTGCTTTGCCATTAAAGAGTTCAATTGATACTATTAATACTATTATTAATAATTTAATTCAATCTGACTATACTGTACCAAGCTGGACTCTTTTCTTAAGAGCTAAAACAGCAATGGTTGCTAATCAGGATTCTGCAAGTATTGCTAATATGTATTCTGTGATTGCAAAAATGAAATCTTCATCTATGCCATACAATATAGTAATGAATATTAATAAAGATCCTAAAACCAAGATGGCTTTCAACTGGTTTACCAATGCTGGTGTAACTGGCGGACAAGTTCAGATAGTAACTGGAAATACAAATGATACTTTAGCATTTAATACTCCATTAATGGTTGTAAGTGCTAGATGTGATTCAGCTAAAAATCTTAATTATAGCAATAGTGCAAATGGGTTATTACCATTAACCGGTATTGCTGATAATTCTAAAAAAACTTATATGTTTAACAAAGCTTTAGTAAATGGTTTAACTCCAAACACACAATACTCTTTCAGAGTTGGTAAAAACGGAGCTTGGAGTACTATTGGATCTTTCAAAACTGCAAAAACTACCAAAGATGCTTTCTCTTTTGTTTATTTTACCGATCCACAAGCAAACACTGATGCCATGTTTAATGTTTCTCAAATTACCACTCATGCTGCTCAGACCATGTATCCAAATGCTAACTTCTGGTTAAGCTGTGGTGATTTGGTGGAATCCTCAGGTTCGGCAAATTCAGAATGGGAATATGAACAATTTTTCGAGACACAACAGGATATTTTCATGAAGAATCCTTTTGCTCCTATTGAAGGAAACCATGACATTACTACAAATAAAAACTTTACCTACCATTTTAACACTGATTCTGTTGCTTTTGATTATGCAAAAGCAACAACACCCGGTAGCGTTTATTCATATGTTTATGGTGATGCTTTATTTATGCACTTGACTTACGAAAATTACAGTACAACAGGTTATCTTGATTCATTGGCTAACTGGATGAATACCCAGGTAAAAGCTAATCCAACTACAAAATGGAGAATAGCCGTTTATCATAAAACAATGTATACAGGAAGCCAAAGTCATCAAAGTGATTCAGATGGTAAAACAGTTCGTTTGAAAATGGGACCTGTTTTCGATAGTTTAAAAGTAGATTTAGCTTTCCAGGGACATGATCATGTTTATGAAATAATTGGACCTGTAAAAAATGTTTCATTAATACCTAATGCTGTTTCTAATCAAACTATAGTTACTGCAACGGTACGTGATAATGTTACCGGATTACTAGGTGGTACTTTTGATGTAAAACAAGGAACATTATTTTTCTTAAACAATTCAGCTGGAAAGAAAAAATATGAACCACGTTCTTTAGCTCAAATGAATGCAGCTTATTCTGCAACACAAGTTCCAAATTATTTTGGAATGTTTACAGGTAGATTTGGTCAAACAGGCGAACCTACTTTCAGTAATGTTACTATTAGTACTGATTCAATCAATATTTCTACTTATACTGTTGATAGTGTAGGAAATTCAACTATTTTTGATTCGTACAAAATTGTTAAAACTGATCAAGATAATACATGGAATGGTTCTGCTGATAACAATTGGAACAAAGCTTCAAACTGGTCAGAAGGATTAATACCTACCCAGAATCAGAATGTGATAATACCTACTAACGTTCCTAATTTCCCGACCGTTAGTTCTCCAGCTATCATTAACAATCTGACTGTTCAATCCAATTCAACTGCAACTGCCTCATTGTTGGATAATGGCCTTTTAACTTTAAATGGTAATGCTAGCATTAAATGTTACTTAAGTGGAAACAAATGGCATATGATTTCAATTCCAGTTCAATCAGCTACTTCAAGTGTATTTAACTTAGGAGCCGGACAAGCTGATATTTATGCTAAAGGATACAGCAATGGTAACTGGGATAGTTTGATAACAAATCCAACTACTCCGCTTGTACTTAATAAAGGTTATGCTGTTTGGGCTGATACCCTAACTAATTCTACACCAAATCCAACATTAACTTTTACCGGAACTTTCAATACAGGAATCCAAACGCTACCTACCGAAACTGGCTGGAACCTGATCGGGAATCCTTTTATTTCTGCTATTGACTGGAATACGCTGAATTTAACCAATGTCAATGGTCAGGCTGTTAGAGTTTGGAATCATGATTTACAACTTTATTCAACTTATAGCGCAATTGGTGGAGGTGTAGATGGTGGTAATCAATATTTATCTCCAATGCAGGCTTTCTTTGTTAAAGGATTGAATACTGATGGTATAGCAATTTCTCATCCAAACAGAATTCATAATCCTCAACCTTTAATGAAAAGTGCTAACTCAACTATCAGTAATTTATTAAAAATAAAAGCTCAGAGAAGTACTTATACTGATGAGATTAATGTTGTCTACAATACCATTGCAACGAATGGATATGATCCATTGTATGATGCCAATAAATTATTTGTAACGGATAATAACATTCCTCAGGTATATTCATTAGCTAATAACAATGAATTAGCTATCAATGTATTTGGAAGTTTACCTGCAGCTATTCCTATGAACATCAAATTAGGCGTTCCAGGAATTGTTAGTTTGACAGCTTCTGAAACAAATAGTTTTGATGCAAATATTTCAATTAAATTAGAAGATATTTTAAGTGGAACTATTCAGGATTTACGCCAAAACCCTGTTTACGCTTTTAGTGCTTCGGCAAATGAAAATGCAAATAGATTCATTTTACATTTTGCATTGGCTCCAAATAGTATAAATGAAGCACCAATCAACAATACAAGTATTTATGCTTTCGATAAAACTATTTATGTAAATTCTAATGATAAAGTTAAAGAAATCAGTATTTATAATATGCTTGGCCAGTTAATAACTTCAAAAATATGCAATGGCAGTGCCTTTAACTCAATTTCAATAAATAAAGCTTCAGCATTTTATATGGTTAGAGTTATTACTGACAAAACTACTTACTCTGAAAAAGTATTTATAAAATAAACTAAATTTTATTAATTTTAAAATATATATATTAACATGAAAAATTCAATCAAAAAAATTATCATACTTTTTTTTCTCTTAGCTGCCCCTGTTGTTATGAGCAATGTAATTGCTGATAACCCACAAAGTCCGGGTGGAAATCCATCAGGAGGAGTTCCCATTGATGGAGGAGCAAGTATAGTAATTGCTGCCAGCGCAATATATGGTGCCAGAAAAGCCCGTAAAGCATTGAAAACTAAAAAAGATGAAATTAATTAATTAATCATTTCTTATACAATTCAAAGAGGCTGAATTCTTTCATAGATTCAGCCTCTTTTAATTTTATGTAATCAAAAAAAGCATTAAAAACTTTAATAAGTAGTGTATATTCTTTCGATGATGATCCTTGTTCTTTCAAAAGCTAATAATATATAATTAAATCATTTTTAAAAATTTATTCAGTTTCTCAATATTATTTAAGCTTAATATTTATATAATCATATCATAACATTAAATTAATCTGTTTTTAATTTACAATAATGAAATTTGCAAAAAATAATATAGCATTACTTTAATTTATTTAAAATTTACCTTATCAATATTAACTAAGAAAATTCAAATGAAATATAATTTCATTATTTTAATATTATTATTTATAAATTTCAATTTGTTAGCTCAGAACAAAGAAAATAATTATATAATTACGCATAATGACAGTTTAGCATTGGAAAATATTATAGTTGAAAAATATTATATTGCCGATTCAACTGACTATCTGGATTCAACCAAAAATTCTCTTCCTCTTGGTTCTGTAACTTACAGAATCTTTGTTGATATGAAACCTGCTTATAAACTACTATCTGTATTTGGAAGTCTAAAACATGAATTATTTTTTTATTCAACCGAAAAATTTTTTAATGATTTGGAAGCTGATGCTATTACAGGTTTTAATATTAATATAAAAAATATCAGTAAAGCAAATATTGCATTGGATTCATGGATTACATTAGGCGCAGCTGCCAGAGGATTTACAGGCATCCCAAGAAATGAAGATACTATGGGATTAAAATTAATATACAATAGGCCTTCCTTATATAAAGCCGGAGGATTTACAAAAGCAATTTTACCTGATTTTAAGCACTTCAACCTCGATTTCAGTGTTTTTGAAAAAGACACTAACCAAGGAAGATTTTACACAAACAATGGAGCTTGGGCTGCACCTGGTGGTGTTAAAGGTCCCACACCTGATAATAAAGTTCTGATAGCTCAGATTACTACAAATGGTAAATTGAGTTTTAAACTGAATGTTCAAATTGGAACACCAAGTGGTGGATTTGTAATTTTCGTAGCTGATAAGCCCGAAGAAAATGAAATTGAATTCAACAAATTGATTTTAAAATAAATATATTAACCTTTAAATTATTACATTGTGAACAAAATTTATACAAATTTCTTATTCATAAGTCTGACATTTTTTGTAACTTTTTATAGTTATGCTCAGCATGGTCTCGATTCAGTCATAGTTGAAAAATATTATATTTCAAATTCAGCAGATTCAATTAAAAGTATTGGAATATTACCTGCTAAATCTGTAACCTATAGAATATTTGTTGATATGAAACCTGGTTATAAATTTCAATCATCTTATGGAAGTGTGAATCATCCTCTTTTGATAACAACAACTACTTCTTTTTTCAACAATGAAGATTATGGTTCAATATCTCCTGTATATACAAAAACACAAGCAAAGAAAAATACTGTTATGCTTGATTCCTGGCTATCAGTAGGATCTGCATGTGTAGGTAATTTTGGCATTCTAAAATCAAGAGATAATGGTGTTGCTAATGTTATAAACGCAGATACAATTTTACAAAACAATGATACTGCTGCAGGTATTCCTTTAACACAACAGGATGGCTTAATTAGCGGTAGTACGGGTACTTTTGGAGCCATTGGGATTGATAATGCTATAGCAGTTTTTGATGCAAGCAGTCAATTCGGAAATTCTTTTGTAGTTACCAATGGAGCATGGTATTGTTTAGCTGGTGCTATAGGTCCTGATACGAATAATCAGGTACTCATAGCCCAAATTACTACCAATGGCAGATTAAGGTTTAAACTAAATCTTCAATTAGGCACACCTACAGGAGGTACAGAAAATTATGTAGCTGAAAATCCAATTGATTCGACTGAACACCAACGAGGTTATTTAACCTATGTTTCAGACACGAATATTAATATTATTGTTAATACGAATGATTTCAAAGAAAAAGAAAACTACATCTCTGTTTTCCCCAATCCATCCAATGGTATTTATACGTTGAATGTATATTCTGTTGGTTTGAATTCTGAAAATTATTATTCCATCTATTCTATAATGGGAAATTTAATTCTCAAGAAAAAAATGAACACTTTTATAGATGCTAAATCTGAAACCATCGATATAACATCAGTTCCTAAAGGTGTCTATTTTATTGAAATTAATTTGAATGGGGTTTCATCTACAAAAAAAATAATTAAAAATTAATTTTTTTCATCATTTAGTTTAATAACATTTCTTTTGTCCATATTCAGAACCTCTTTAGATCATAAATTTGAATATTTTATGAAATCATTCTTATTTCTTATTTCTATTATTTTTTTAATTTCTACAAATATATTTTCACAATGTATCATCAGAGGTAAGGTAACAGACTCAAAAGGTGAAACAATAGTTGGTGCATCTGTTTATCCAAAATCAAAAATGAATTTAGGTGTAGCTACCGACTTAAACGGTGAATTTTCAATAAATTTACCTGAATCAGAAAAAGAAATTATAATCGTAAGATATATAAGTTATCAATCCATAGAAGACACTATAAAATACAAAAAAGGTATTATTATAAAAAATTATGTTTTGGAAACTGTAACCAAAGCATTAAATGAAGTTGTTATCACTGCTAAAGCTTATAAAAATAATGATGCTCAGCTGGAAAAATTGAAAATGATTTCAATTTCTACAATTGATTATATTTCTGCTGAAACTATTAAAAAAACCGGTGATGCCAATGTAGCTTCAGCTGTTTCGCGTATTACCGGGGTTTCAACAACTAGCAGCGGATTGATTACAGTGCGCGGTGTAGGAGACCGATATGTAAAAACAACAATAAACGGAGCCCGAATACCCACCTTAGATCCTTTTACAAATAATATTAAATTAGATTTTATTCCTTCAAGTCTTGTCGATAATATTATCTTGTCAAAAACTTCCAGGCCCGATTTACCCGGAGACTGGGCAGGTGCTTTTATTTCAATTGAAACTAAAGATTATCCTGATACCCTTTCTTTATTTACAGAAACATCTTTTGGTTACAATTCCCAATCAACATTTAAAGATGTTCTTACTTCTCAAACAAGTTCAACCGACTGGCTTGGCTTTGATAATGGATTTCGTGACTTTGATCATAGTAATTATATTCAATTTAATAATACGCCTACAAAATATCAGGAATTTGCTGCCTTAGGTTTAGGCAATTTTTTTCAGTCGCTAGGCATAAATGCTAGCACACCCTGGAATGATACTTATTTTAAATTGGGATTAATTCAATTAGGATTATTAGGCAATGCACAAATAAATGATCCTCTAGCATTTCAAAATGCTACGAATATATATAATTCATTAGCTTATAAGGGAAAAGCTTTTAATATTATTAATTCAACTGCTGTTGAATCAGAGAAAAAACTTCCAAATAACTGGAATACAACAACTAAAAAAGCACCTATAAGTTTAAGTCAGAGTTTTTCAATTGGAAATCAAACAAAATTATTTGGGAAAACACTTGGTTATATAATTGGTTTGAGGTATTCAAGTTCTGTTCAATATGATCCGAATACGATTAAAAATGATTTTTCATTTCAATTTAACAATTTTAATTTACTTGATACGAATAGAAGTACATTTTCAAAATATCAGTTCATCAGCAAAGAGACAAACAGCTGGAGTGGTTTAATAAAATTAGCTTTAAAACTAAATAATAACAATAATTTTTCTTTCCTTTTTATGCCCAACATAATAGGAACAAATAATGTAAGAGATGCTGAATATGTTGAACCGGCTTCAAATGATCCAACGAATAACCCTCCAACTATAAATTATTCCAAATATCAATTTTATGAATCAAGGAAACAATTTATTTACCAGTTAAAAACCGAGCATTTTATTCCATCTAGAAAAATAAAAATTGATTTCAATGCTTCTTACACCAATGGGAAAAGCAATGCACCTGATTCAAAAATTTATGAAAAGAAATTTGTAGATTCAAATGTTCCGAATGATTATTCAATCTATTTTACTTTTCCTGCTGTTAATATTAGTGATAAAAATAAACCTATCCGGTATTTTCGATTACTCACCGATAATGTTTTAAATGCACAGATTTCAGCAGAAATGCCTATTGACAAAAATCCTGATTTAATTCGAAAAATTAAAATTGGCAGCGAATTTATTTATAATTATTTAGAAAATGAAAGCAATGTATATCAGTTTGTAAATGGTAACGGTTTTATTGATCCTACAGTTCAAACTTTACAAAAACTAAATCCAGACTCTATTTTTAATATTGTAACTATTAATAATGGAGGAAATTTGCAACGATCAGTATATGGATTTTATGAGAAATACAGTAGGCCTATCGATGATTTTTTTGGGTACAGTACTATTTTCGCCTCTTATGCAATGGCAGATTATACGATAAGTCCAAAAATGAGAGCATCTGGTGGCCTCAGAATTGAAAAAGCTAATATATATACAGATTGTAAGTTTTTTGATGAATTAGGTATAGTTGCCAATGATAATAGAAGAAAAATTGTAGATGTAAGAGGTACACAAATGGATGTTGAACCCGGAGTATTGGATAAAGTATCTTTTTTGCCAAGTGTGAATTTTATTTTAAAATTAAAAAACACCGAATCATCTCTAATTAATTTAAGACTAAATTACAGCCAATCCGTTGCCCGTCCTAGTATCAGAGAACTTTCTGAAACTTCATTTTATGATTTTGAAACAAATTCTTATGTAAAAGGCAATGCTCAACTTAAAATGGTAAAAATTAATAATCTTGACGCAAGAATAGAATATTATTTTAAATCGGGTGATAATATTTCAGCCAGTTTGTTTTATAAAGGCTTTGAAAATCATATTGAATTATCGAGTTGGGGATATGTATTATCTTGGATCAATAATCCGAATTATACAAATTTATATGGATTGGAACTGGAAGGTAAGAAAAATATAACTAAACACCTAGAATTTAAAGCAAATCTATCTTTAATATATTCTCAATCTGTATTAAATGGTGGAATATTATATGATTTAATGGGTCATATTTTCTTTTTAAAAGGTGGAAAAAGACCTATGTTTGGACAGGCACCTTACGTTTTAAACACTATGTTAACATATAATTTCCCTAAATATGGAATATCAACAACCTTAAGTTATAACGTTCAAGGCAGTAAATTAGTAATAGTTACCGATCCAACAAAACCTGATATCTACGAGTTACCTAGACATTTGGTTGATTTTAAAATATCGAAAAAAATTGGGAATCATTTTAGTTTAAGTTTAAAAGTACTTGATATTTTTAATAATCCTGTTACAAGAGCTTATGTAAATGTAAATACAGATAATTATTTCAAAAATATTTGGGATGATATCACCAATAAAAAACCGCTTGAAAACAATTTCATCTATAATAAATACAAATATGGAACAAATTACATTCTTTCATTTTCTTATAAAATTTAAAAATTAATATCACTTATTATGAAATGGATTGTATTATTTTTTACATTGTTTTTAACTATAACAGTAAATGCACAGGATGCTATTATAAAAACGTTTGTTGAAACTTATTATATATCTGACAATAATGATGCTACCGATACTTTAGGTGGATTTCTTCAATCTGGATCAACCACATACAGGATATATCTGCAACTAAAAAAAGCATGTAAACTTTTATCTGTTTATGGAGATGCCAATCATACAATAAAAATTAACAGTACGGATGTATTTTTTAATAACAAGGATAGAGGCAAAACTTTTGGGAAAGAAATAGTAAAAACCAATCTTTCCAATAATACTGTAGCACTCGACAGCTGGATTACAATTGGCCAAGCAACAACGACTAAAAATGGGCTCACCTATTTTGGAATTCCAAAATCCCTTGATAAAAATGCTTCGTTTATTGGTGGCATTAATAATGATGGAGGAAGTGCAGGAATTGCAAGCGGATTACTCAAAAATAATAATAGTCTAGCAGGCATACCAATAACTGCAGCTGATGGTATGGATACCATGATGAATATTCCATCTAATTGGGTGAATTTAGGATTTCTTGATGCAATATCCGGTGTTGACTCTAGTATTTTCGGTTCAATAAAACCTGGCAAATCTTTTATAAGTAATAGTGCAAAATTACAAAACTCTGGCGTATCAGGTGTTGATCCTGATAGCAATTATGTTTTAGTTGCCCAGTTAACCACCAAAGGAAGTCTTTCATTTGAATTGAACGTCGAAATAATGAATCCTGATGGTTCTACTACTAAATATACTGCAACTAGAAGTATTGATTCGCTAACTGTAAAACACTCCGGATGGCTCAAATTTCCTTATGAATGTGGGTGCATAGATCCAGCTTATTTTGAATATAATTCAGATTATATATGTTCAAACCCTAATGAATGTGTTCATCCTATTGTTTTAGGTTGTATGGATCCCAATGCCTGTAATTATGATCCAAAAGCAAATTATAATGTAGCTTCATTGTGCTGTTATCCGGGCATGTGTGAAGGACGTGATATCAGTCTGGTTTGTCCCTCACTGAAAGGGGTATTCAAAAAAATGAGCTTATATCCTATCCCTGCTATAGACGTATTAACCTTAGAAACAAATAATGAAATTACAGAAGAAATAAAATTTGCCGTGTATAATTCCTATGGAAAAATTCAATTAGAGAAAAGTCTGGGCTCAGTATCAGGGAAAATCAATGAAAACATTAATGTATCTAAACTTGAAAAAGGTATATATTTAGTTCGTTTGTCCTCGGGTAATACTATTATCAGTAGCACTTTCATAAAATTATAAACAATCATCGCTTTCTAAAAAACAAAATAAATTTTACATTGATGAAAACCAAGCATAATTTTAATAATATATTCCCTCTTTTTATATTTTTTATTTTAGTTTTAATTTTTGGTTGTAAAAAAGAAAACTCCCTTAATGCTAATGAAACAGCAAGCATGTCAGACATTGATGGCAACGTTTATAAAACTGTAAAAATTGGGAATCAATGGTGGATGGCAGAAAATCTAAAAGTTAGAAGATACAGAAATGGAGATACTATCGATTTTGTAGGTCTTATTGGATATAATCTGGATTCTTTAAAATGGAACAACATAAATTATGGGGCCTTTTGTATAATTGATAATCTTGATTCAACCTCAAAAAATTTTAATGGAAAAAAATTCGGATTTTTATATAATGGATTTACTATAACTGATAGCAGGATAATTGCTCCTGCGGGTTGGCATATCCCAACTGATGCAGAATGGAAAACATTGGAAATTTATCTTGGAATGAGCGATAACGAAGTAAATAAAACAAATTGGAGAGGAAGCATTGAAGGAAATAAACTAAAACTTCAATTAGGTTGGAATGATCTTTCCGAAAATAATTCGAATTATACTTTAAGTGAACAATATTATATTTATGGAACAAATGAAAGTGGATTTTCTGCTTTAGGTGGTGGATGTTGTATGTACAATGGAAAATGGAGTGACCCCCAAACATTTGCCTCCGGTTTTTGGTGGACATCTTCTATAATTGACAATAAAATATTATACAGGTATCTGGATTACCATAAACCCAATGTATTCAGGTACTATGCTTCCAAAACCTATGGCTTCAATATCAGGTGTGTAAAAGACTAAACTATATTATCTCTCCTATCTTATCATTCAACTTTATTTTTTTATATACATTATTATTTTCAATTTTATACCAATTATTTTTTAATTCTAATTTCAATTACATAATTGCTTAACGATAAAAAAATCAAGCAATTTCTCCATTAAAGATTAATTTATATTGAAGGTAATGTAATATCAACAGGTACAAAAAGTATTTTGTTATAGATCAAAATATAAAAACTGTGACTTTATAATAACTTAATATTTTCATATTTTCCTTAACATTATTTTAGTATTAATATAATTATTTCATAAACTTATCTTCTCTTTTAATTAACCTAGCTACAATACATTTGCAACATTATTAATAAATGAAATCACAAACAAAAAAAAATTAAAATGAAAAAGAAAATTACAAAGATGCTGATGATTGCATGTATTTTAGCAATCTCAGTTAATACTGGCTTTGCTCAGTATAATGACTTAAACAACGGAGCAGAGTGTGGATGTCCTGCAGTTGGTTCTAGAACCATTGTAACACTTGAATCTATGGGAACAAGTATTGGTACTAATGAATATGAAATTCAGGCCAATACAACACTTACCTGCAACAATATGTACACAATTTCTCACAAGATTTATGTTGGGTATGGTGTTACGCTTACCATTCAACCTGGAACAGTAATTAAAGGTCAATGGGTAGACCCTGTAACTGGAAATGCTTCAGTTCTTTTAGTTGAAAGAGGTGGGAAAATTATTGCTGATGGTAAAGCGAATTGTAAAATTATTTTTACAGGTATCAATGACCCATTAGATGGTACATATGCTGTAACCAATGTAGGTGATTGGGGTGGAATAGTAATGTGCGGTTTTGCTACCAATAACTTATCAACTGCCCGTAACTTTGGAACAGGTATGAAGGGTGCAGGTTGGAATGGAGTTGGTTTTTGCGAAGGATTAGACAACACTACCAAACATTTATGGGGAGCAGGAGATACTATTACATTAGCTAACGGTCAAGCAGTATCAATTCCAACAACATTTAATGACAATGACAACTCAGGAATTTTAAGATATGTGTCTGTTCGTCACGCCGGTATGCTTGTTGGTGGAAATACAGCTGGTAACGAATTAAACGGTATTTCATTGTATTCAGTGGGTCGTGGAACTAAAATTGAATATGTTGAAACAGTTGCTGCTGCAGATGATAATTTTGAAATGTTTGGTGGTACTGTTGATTTAAAACACTGTTCAGTATTATATGGTGACGATGATTTTTATGATTATGATTTAGGTTGGACAGGTAGAATGCAATTTTGTTTTGGTATAGCCGGCGACAGCTTAACCGGTTTACATTCAACTGATAATGGATATGAATGTGATGCTGATGATAATGGCAGCAGTACTACTTTTGATCGTTCACATCCAGTTATTTACAATACAACACTTATTGGCAATGGACATATTAAAGGAACTGCTGATAATACGGGCCCTGCTGCTATTATGGCAAAAGAACTTACTGAAGGAAGCTTTATCAATAATGTATTTGTTAACTTCCGTTCAGGATTACATTTAAATACAGGCAGACAAGGTACAGGTACAGGTAAAGGCGGTGATGCCTATGATAACTGGACAGATCATGGTCCTACTACTTATATAAATCCAAGTTATCCTACTGGTTCAGGTTGGGGAGCCACACAAAATGCAAAACTTCAATCATTAATTGTTAAAAACAATACGTTTGTTCATTGTAATTTAACCAACGAAACTGCCCCTAATGGAAATTCATACTGGATTACTAAAGGTAATAAATTAACTACAGGCTCAGGTGCTACAATTGGTATTAATACCTCTGTTATAGCAAGTGCTGCCGATACTTTACAGTTTTACAATGATGGAAATACTCATCTTTCTGTTGTTCCTGGTATTGATTATACATGGTCATGGAATGTAGCAAAAACCGATTTTTCAGATAAATATCATGCAGTTCCTACAACAAGTTTAACTTCAAATATGACACCTCCAAATGATGGTTTCTTTGATATTGTTAGCTTTAGAGGTGCTTTTGATCCAAGCAAAAAAAGCTGGTTATCAACTGATAATGGATTTATGATTCCTGTTGCAGATAATATGCGTTCTGATAACCCAACTGACATTAACAATGATGGAGTTACTGATGTTACTGACTTCCTTATTTTACTCGGTAAATTTGGACAATCTAATCAATAATCATTAATAAATATAAAAATGAAAAAAATATTAATCGTATTAAGCCTTCTCTTTTTGGGTATTTTTACCCAGGCACAGAATGGCTTAGAAAAAATTGTTGTTGAAAAGTATTATATCACCAATACTGCAGATTCAATAGCAAATGATAATAATGGAACTAATACAACTGGTAGCCTAAATGTAGGATCTGTTACCTATAGAATTTATGCTGATATGCTTCCCGGTTATAAATTTCAGTCTGCTTATGGTAGTACTAATCACAATCTTAAATTCACTACTTCTACATATTTTTATAATGATATAAATAATGGTACTTATTATCCAGTTTATACCAAAACAAAATTTAAACAATTTACTACAGGTATAGATTCTTGGATATCTGTTGGTGCTGCATGTGGAGGTAATTTTGGTGTGCTTAAAACAGATGATAATGCCACATCTAATGCACTTACTATATCTAATGGATCATTAACAAATAACGATCCTAAAATGGGTATTCCATTATACACCAGAGATGGTTTACTA
The DNA here is from genome assembly GCA_964496885.1 of uncultured Bacteroides sp. GTDB lineage: Bacteria > Bacteroidota > Bacteroidia > Bacteroidales > JACABE01 > JACABE01. The sequence goes on from CAZCBG010000008.1 coordinate 28,976, forward strand.
TTAGGCTCACCTGTTACAACTGTTTCAATAGCTGGTATGGATGCTACAATTCCTGCTGATAATGGAGTACTTGATGTTTTTGACACACAGGAAACTGCAAATTCATTTATTTTAACCGGTTCAGCATGGTCCTCACAATCTGGTTCATTGGGAGTAAATGCTGATACAAACAGGGTATTAATTGCACAGATTACAACCAATGGCGTATTCCATTACGAATTAAATATACAGATAGGAACACCGAGTTTAGGAATAGAACAATACGTTTCAAGTAATCCAGTTTTAGTAAATCTTGGACCTTATGGAATTCAAATGGAAAGAACAATACCATCACTCACCGGAACATACAATGTTGCCCCAAGTGTAAGTATTACTTCTCCTTCAAACAATTCATATTCATATAGCGGTGTTGCTACAGCTATTACAGCTGCAGCTTCTGATTTAGATGGTACCGTAACTCAGGTTGAATTTTTTGTAGATGGTATTTCAATTGGTGTTACTACTTCTACTTATACTGTAAATTATACAGGTGTAACAGGAACACATACTTTAACAGCCATAGCAACTGACAATGATGGTAAAACTACCACTTCAAGTCCTGTAACTTTAATTTGTGTTCCTCAAAATTCTACTTGGTCAGGTGCTATTAGTAATGCATGGTCAAATACTGCAAACTGGGATTACTTTCCTGTAGCTGTTTCTAATGTTATCATACCTGTTGTTACAACAAATTATCCTACCGTTTCTGCTGCTACAACTATTAACAACTTAACTTTAGAATCAAATACAAGCGGAACCGCTTCATTATTAGATAATAGTTTATTAACCGTTAATGGAACAGCTAATGTAAAATTATATGTAACCGGAAACAAATGGCATATGCTTAGCATCCCTGTGCAATCAGCAACTTCAAATGTATTTCATTTAGCTGTTGGTCAAGCAGATATGTATGTTAAAGGATATGTTGCAGGAAACTGGGGTAGTTTAATTACAAATACTTCAACTCCATTAATTCCAGGTATTGGATATGCAGTTTGGGCTGACACACAAACCGGTTCAACACCTAATCCAACCATTATTTTTAATGGCAGTCTTAATACCGGAAACCAAGCATTAACTACAGAAGTTGCTTGGACACTTGTTGGAAATCCTTATACTTCGTCTTTAGATTGGAACACAATAAATTCTTCAAACACTGAAGGACAGGTTGTTAGAGTTTGGAGTGATGCCTTACAATTATATACTTCTTTCCAAAATGGTGGAATCAGCTTAAACGGAGGTAGTCAATACCTTTCTCCAATGCAGGCATTCTTTGTTAAAGGTTTAAATACTAACGGTATTAATTTAACTAATGCAAATAGAGTTCATAATAATCAAGCTTTTCAAAAAAGCAGCAATACTATCAATAATTTAGTTAAGATTAAAGCTCAACGGAGTACTTATTCAGATGAAATTGCTTTTGCTTACAATACGAATGCAACTAACAATTATGATAATTTGTATGATGCAAGTAAATTATTTTCAACAGAAAATAATATTCCTCAAGTATATACTTTAGCAGATAACAATGAATTATCAATCAATGCTTTTGGTAGTTTACCTGTAGCTTTTCCGGTAAATATCAAATTAGGTGTTGCTGACAATGTTGTATTAACTGCATCTGAGTTTAATAATTTTGATCCAAGTGTTTCAATTATATTAGAAGATATATTAAGTGGAACTTTTCATGATTTACGTCAGAACCCTGTTTACGCTTTTAGTGCATCAGCTAATGAAAATGCAAACAGATTTGTTTTACATTTTGGAATGGCACCAAATAGTATTAACCAAGCATCAATCAACAATACAAGTATTTATGCTTACGAAAAAACTATTTATGTTAATTCAAATGACAAAATAAAAGAAATCAGTATCTATAATATGCTTGGTCAGTTAATAACTTCAAAATTATGCAATGGTAATAGCTTAAACTTAATTTCAATAAGTAAAGCTTCAGCATTTTATATGGTTAGAGTTATCACAGACAAAACCACTTACAGTGAAAAAGTATTTATAAAATAAACAAATTTTTAAATTCTTAAAAAAAATAATCATGAAAAATTCAATCAAAAAATTTATCATACTTTTTTTCCTGATGGCAGCTCCTGTTGTTATGAGCAATGTAATTGCTGATAATCCACAAAGTCCGGGCGGAAATCCATCAGGAGGAGTTCCCATTGATGGAGGAGCAAGTATAGTAATAGCAGCCAGTGCTATATACGGTGCCAGAAAAGCTCGTAAAGCAATGAAAATTAAAAAAGATGAAATAAATTAATTAATCATTTTAATCAAAATCAAAGAGACTGTATCTTTTTAAAATACAGTCTCTTTTCTTATTTATTTACATTTAATCAGTGCCTTAAAACATCTTAATAATATTTCAATTTATGCTTATAAATCTTCAAAATCTCAAAGCTAAGATTCAAGAAATTAAATTATCCATCAATAAAAATTATATTTTAAAAACATTTGGGATTCGCTTACTCCTATTAATGGGAGTTGGGGCCATTGTTTTATTTATATTAAGAAATAATTCTGAACTGAAATACATGGTCCAACACGCTCAGTTTATATATGATTTTTATAGAACTATAATGTATTCAAGCTTATACATATTAAAATTTTTAGGATTTGATGCTTATATCTATTATTCCGAAACTATTTACAAATATGGAGTGTATGCAATGGGAATCGTTGGATCAAAGTCAATTTTTATGGGTATATCATGTATTGGAATGACTTTAATGGGTGTATTTATTGCTTTAATCATTTCATATCCAGGAAAAATAAAACATAAATTATGGCTTATACCTAGTGGTTTAATTATCATTCAAATACTCAATATCGTACGAATGTGCACACTTACGATTTTAGTTCATAATGGATTCGTACATACATTTAATGATTACAATTTTTTAGGAATATTGAAATTTAATCATCATGATCTTTTTAATTTTTTTATTTACATCATTATTTTTGGCATGTTTGTTTTTTACATTAATACATTTGGTTTAAAAAAACTTCAGAAAATGGGATAATATTATAATAGAATCGATATTTTAAGACTTTTTAGTCAAAAGTATTTATAATTATTTCAAATAAAATTAATATGTAATTAATATGTTTTCAAATTAATAGTTGTAATTTTATATATGTTAAAAGCGGAATATAAATTAAAGCAATAATTTTTAAAAAAGAAACTAAACTTAAAACAATCTTTATTGACATATATGATTGATTAAGTCTATTTTCTTGTTTTTGTCAGGGAGGAAATCATTTCCTCCCTTTTTTTTAATTATTCTTTAAAATTACGATAACATTTCTTCCAATTAAATCAATTATTTTTGCAAATAAAATGAATCTATTTTTCCTCGTATTTGCAGCCCTATTCTCTATCATGAATCCTTTAGGTACCGTGCCTGTTTTTGTAGGATTAACCAAAGAAAAAACCAGAAAAGAAATTATTAATATCGCATTTTATGCTTCTTTGAACGTATTTATCATTCTTTTGATATCATTCTTTTTAGGAAAGTATTTGCTGATTTTCTTTGGCATCAGCATACAATCATTGAAGATTGCAGGGGGTATGATAATTACTACTTCCGGATTTGCATTGCTTAACGGTACATTTTCAAAGCACAAAGGGATGAAAAAAGCTGTAAATGAAGATGCTTCCCTGCGATCGGACATTACCTTAACGCCTTTGGCCATTCCTATGCTGGCTGGACCAGGATGCATTTCGTTATTGATTACATATTATCAGGAATACAACAGTATCAGTGAAATGCTCATTTTAACATCCGCAATGCTTACGATTTCTGTAGTTATATTTTTTATACTCAGAAGCTCTAATCTAATCGTTAAATATATGGGAGCATCCGGATTGAATGCATTATCACGGATAATTGGCTTTATTGTTATAGCTATTGGAGTAGAAAATATTTTATCGGTTATACTTCTAATATTGAAAAAATAATTTTCAAGTCTTCAAATTCTACATCAAAATTATTTGTAAAAGATAATTCATTACGTGAAATAATGCTATTCATCCTTTTTGATAGATTTATTCTTTTTGATAGATTCTTTGACCATTCAGAAATTTTTTCAAAGGCTTTTATTAAAATAAGTGTCGTATTAACGAACACGAAAATAATTGGAAAAATATGAAAATACTTCATTAAAAGGATGCTTAATGAATGGATATCAATTTGATAAACAAACAATGAGGATAAAATAATCATTATAAGTATCGCTGTATAAAAAAACAGGTTGAAAAATAAGAAAAATTTCAGGGTTTTCATGGTTTTCGTTTAAAATTTATACAAAGTAAGCATATCTATATTAACCTAATATGTAGTAAATATTAATTTTTTATGAAATCTTCCATTGCTATTTAAAGCTAAGAGGCATTGAGCTTATAAATTAAAGCTTCAAATGGAGACAATATAAGTTTATTTTCAATAAAATGTTCTTTTTCTGAAGTCTGTGATGAGAATAATATTTCAAATGCTCCAATTTCTTTAAGCTGAACGATTTTTTCGTGGGAACTGAAATTCAAAAATATACAGATAATTTCATCTTGATAAATTCTGGAGAAAGCAAAAGTGTCATCTTTACCTTTTTTCAGGAAACTAATTTCACCTTTGTGCAAAGAGGGATGCTTTTTTCTGAGTTCAATAAGTGCTTGATAAATATTGAAAAGAGAATCCGTCTCATTCTCTTGAAACTGGACATTTGTTTCTTTATAATTTCTATGCACAGGCAACCATGGTTTTACAGTTGAAAACCCTGCAAATATATTTGTATTCCATTGCATGGGCGTTCTAGCTCCATCTCTGCCATTATAAATTGGCCAGTATTTTTTCCCTAAACTATCTTTAATACTTCGGTAAGGTATTCTGGAGTTTAGCATGCCAATTTCTTCGCCATAATAAATAAAAGGACTTCCTTTTAAAGTAAGTAGTAGCACTGCTTCTATTTTTGCTTTTTCAAGCTGGAATTTCCTTAAAGGATTTCTGTTGATGCTTCTTTTTAAATCATGATTTGAAAGCACATAACAAGGCCAACCTCCATCTGGAATACTTGCATTCCACTTTTGAATACATTTATAATAAGCATTTGCATTCCACTTTTGGAAAAGCAAGGAAAAATCAAATGCCAGATGGATTCCTTTTTTACCATCGGCCAGATAGCTGGCAGAAAGCTTGGAGTTGCCGGGTGGCATTACATATACCTCTCCTACCAATACGCTTTCATCATATTTGTCAATCAATTTCCTGAGTTTTTTTACAATCTCATATGATTTAGGTCGATTTCTTGAATATTTATGTTGCTGAAGAAACGGAATATTAAGATTTAATGGATTGTTACGATATTTTTTATCCTTAACAATCATGTTTATCACATCTAACCTAAAACCATCTACTCCCAGCTCGAGCCAATACTTAATTTCTTCAAAAAAAACAAGCTGCATTTCTTTGTTGCGCCAGTTTAAGTCGGGTTGCTCTTTAAAAAATGAATGCAAGTAATATGCATTGGTTTTATCATCCAATTGCCAGGCAGTGTTTCCGAAAGAAGATTTCCAGTTATTTGGGGATTTTCCTTTTGGGGCAGTTTTCCATATATACCAATCCCGTTTGGGATTATCTATGGACGATTTTGATTCGAGAAACCATGGATGCTGATCAGAAGTATGATTCATAATCATATCCATAATTACTTTAATATTTTTGGAATGAGCAATTTCTAAAAGATTTTTAAAATCCTCCAGCTTGCCATATTCGGGGTTGATGGATGTATAGTCTGAAACATCATAACCATAATCTTTATTGGGCGATTGATAAATAGGAGAAAGCCAGATCGCATCTATGCCTAAATGCACTAAATAATCAAGTTTGGAAACAATACCCTTTATATCACCAATACCGTCATTGTCACTATCATAAAAACTTCGGGGATAAATATGATAAATTACGCCATGCTTCCACCATATCCATTCATTTTCTTTTTTATTATTCATTATTATTGAAGCTCAACATCTTTTAAAAACTGATCGAGTATGGATGATTTATTATAGTTCTTCGAACGTTCGATAGCAGCTTTTTTAAATGATTTCTGTATTGAAATATCATTAAAGTAATAAATAATATTGGATGCCATTTCATCGGTATTAGAAACAAGAAATCCATTTTTATTATCTTCAATAATATCTTTAGGTCCCTTAGTATTGTATGCAATTACAGGCAATCCACAACTCAATGCCTCCAATACAACACAACTGAAAGTATCAAATTTTGAGGGCAAAATCAATAAATCAGCAGACGAATAAATCCCGGGTAATTTATCATGATCCATCCAACCTAAATAGATTGCTTCTGGTAAAGCTTTTTTTAATTCTTGTTCTGCCGGGCCATTACCTGCAATAACAATTTGCAAATCATGAATTTCGGCTTTTGCTCTTTTGTAAATTTCAGCCAATTCCATCACGCCTTTCTCTTTACTCAATCTTCCTGCAAAAAGTAAAACAGCTTGCTGTTGATCAATATTAAAAAGTTTCTTTTTTGCAGTTTTCTTGGGGATGAATATATCTTCAACCCAATGGGCAGTATTGAAGACTCTGCTGGATTCAAAACCCATTTTTGAACTTGTCAGCCATTTTTGTTGATCTGAATTAAGCACAAATAAATTATCAAACGCATTGTAATACATTCTCAGCAGTCGGGTGAAACGGTTTAAATTACTTCTGTCGATATTTAATACTTTTTTTGCAAACATAATCCAATCGGTATGAATATAAAAATACGCTTTTACAGAATACGCATTTTTGAGATAAATGGCAGCCAGGCCCATTAAACCTTCGGTAGAGCATATAATTCTGTCGTATTCGTTTTCATGAAAAAGTTTATGAATTTCAAGATAATTCGGCACTCTCATAGTTTGATCTTTGTACATTGGCAAACTAAACTCAGCCAATGGTTTTATAACAATTAAGTGATCTGTTGCTTGAATATTATTGCTACATACAAGAATATCAATGGGTAAATTTCTTAATTTTATTTCCTGAAGCATTGATTGTAATACCATAGAAACACCATTGTTGTCATCAAATGTATCTGTAAGCCATAACATCCTTTTAGGATGCTGAAGTTTGCCGATATTTTCGGAAAATGTCTGAAGCAAAGGCCTGACATTATACAATACCTTAGAACTGGCATAATTTGCAGCCAGTATCAAAGCTGAGGCTAAAAAGGGAAATGAAAGACCATCAAATAAATCAGATAAATTTGGATTACTCATCCTCTTATTTTTATCTTTGTTAAAATACTTGGTTTCATTTTCAATATATGCTCTGAATTCGCTGGGCAATTCAAATTTATCGATCAGCATGTTCACATCAAAGTCTTTAAATTTACCTTGTAGTTGGAATTTATCAATTTTTTTCACCAATCTTTTAAAAAGTAAAGCATTTAGTTTATCGCTGATCGAAAAAACTGATTTCTTATAAATTTCAACAACATTTTCAGGATCATTTTTAGTAGTTTCGGCAATACTCATTGCATCTTTAAAAATAGGTTTGTACACCTTAGGCACTAATATTTTTTTAGACAATGAGGGGACTTTCCCTTGAAAACAATTGTGAAACAGCTCAATAAAGTTCATGGTAACTCTATGTCTTCTCAACTCAGCAAATCCATTGGAAACCAATAAAGCTATCAGTTTATCCTGTGAAGTCCCTTTATGTAATAGAATTCTCAGTAAACCCGGATCATTTCTATTGAGTGCTATCTGGAATACATAATCCAAAAAAGCTACGGTAAGTTTTTCACTATTATGATGGGAACCATAAGGAGCCATATTTCCATCTTTGATTGCCTGTAATGCAAGTTCAGATGGTTTAAAATCTTTTAGTTTTACATTTAACTGAGGAACATACAACAAGGTACCTGTTAATCCCGAGAAAAAACCCATGTGACTGTCAGAACCTCCCGACATTGATTTTTTATAAGGATCTTTACAATATCGGTTGGCTGGAATTCCAAACTCTTTAGATAATTCATCAATTTTTTCGGGTGTTATACTTTCCAACCAATTTTTAACCAGCATATTTTGCCAGCTATCTCTTTGTCCATTCAAAACTTCAAATCGTTCAAAAACCAAAGCCATTTTATTAAAAAAAGCCAAATTAGGAATGCCAGATGTGTTATAATGATACAATGGATGGGCCCAAATAGTAGGGATGTCATTTTCTAAGGCATAATCCTGAAAAGCATAGATGTTTTTTCTAAGTTTATTGAGCATTTTTTCCTGACTTGGATTAAATCCATACGTTAAAACATGAATTCCAATATTAAAATCAGGTACTGTACAACTGAATTCTGCAGCAGTAAGTATATCAAAACCTTTATCCTGCATTTCGTAGCAAGATCTGGCATTGTTATGATTGGTAATTGTAAAAGCTGAGCAATCGTTTTGTTTAAGTGTTTTTATCAATGTTTCCGACTTTAACCATGTTTCTGGCAAATTCAGTATTCGGCCCAATAACTCATCAGGAACATCACTGTTGTAATCATGACAATGCAAGTCTATCCTCAACGTATCGTCAATAGGGTACTTTGCAAATTGTTGCGTTTGAAAAATATTCAATTCATTGATTAATTCTTTTTGAAAAGAATGCTCTTTTAAAGATAATTGCTTCATACTATTAATATTATTTTAATAATCCTTTGCAAAATAATAATTTATTAAGCAAAATACAATGGTTTGAATATTAATTTATTGTGAATTTATTATTAAATTATTATGCAAGCAATAAATATTATTATAATGTTTAAATAATATTGCCTTAATGTAGGTAAGAATTATTTATATTTATTTTGCAAAAGATAAAAAAAATATGATAACACAATGAGAAATATAATTTTTACTTTATTAATTATAATGGGAAGTATTGGTTTATTTGCACAACCTATACCTCCGGGTGGTGGTGTAGCTGGAGCAGGACATGGATTAAGTGGCAATCAGGGTGGCAATGGAGCTCCTATTGATGGTGGTTTCAGTATATTAATACTCTTGGGAGCAATTTATGGAGCAAAAAACATTAAAAAAATAAATAAAAATGATGAAAATATAAATGCATAAAGCGATGAATAGTAAATAAACAATCTGAAAATCATGAGAATCAGATATATAACAAGATAATAGCCATGAGTATTTTTTATTACTATTACATCGCTTTTAAAATTTTAAACAAATATAAATGAAATATATTTTCTTCAATTACAATTCAAATAAATTATTGTAATTATTTGACTACCTGCCCTGTTTTTTTTCAAAACAATCAATAACAAATCCTTTGTTATAATTCTCAAACGAAAGCTAAACTCCCTATTTAGGGAGTTTTTTATACTTTAAAATTTACAATATTGAATAATGAAAGATTTCTCTAAGAAACAATTAATATTAAATATTAATTAAACTATTACTATTTAATAAGTTAAAACAAAATTAATCTTCCCATATTGCAACTAGCAAGAATTCATCCGGATGTTTGGAATTATTTTTATCAAAAACATAAACTAAACCTCCCCTCCTATAGAAAAAATACATATTACTTTCACTCACTAAATTGCAATGAGCATCTTGCAAAAACTTTTTACTATATTTTTGACCTTTTAAGAGCAGATTATCAATTACATTCATATAAAAATATTTTTACAAAAATAATATATTACAAAGTCATCATAATTATTGTTAGAATAATAAATCATTAATTTTTAGTTTTAAATCACTGATTTTTATAAAAAATTTTTAGTCAAATATGTTTAAGACCAAAATGGTAACATTAAATTAAAATAAACGAAACATTGAATAAGTTTAAGTTTCATAAATTTGGAATGGTTCTAAAAATAATATTATTATAAAATTTACCCTGATATATCAGGCATTAAACAAAAGAACAATAAAATAAAATAAAATAATAGCTTGTGTATTCATTAAAAAAAATCAATCCATATTAAATTAAAATTAAATAACTTATGAAAGTAAATGTTTGTTCTGAGACTAAAATACTCAACATGAAAGGCGAAGGTGTAAATACTGCATTTTTAAATTGTATAGAATTAATTAATGAAAACAAGAATGACGAAGTGTTGATTAACAATGAAGGTGTTGGCGACATCATGCACAGTCATTCTTATGGACCCTATTATTTTTTGAGAGGTTTAAAATACAAAGGCAGAAAAGTTTTTACAGTTCATGTTATACCTGATTCGATCAAAGGTTCAATTCCGGCAGCAAATTTGCTAATGCCTTTTGTAAAGTGGTATTTTAAACAAGTTTATTCCTATGCCGATGTTTGCATTGCTATAAGCCCTATGGTAGAAAAAGTGATTAAAGATTTGGGGGTAAAAACCAATATCGTCGTTATGAACAACCCTCTGATGGTCAATAACTGGAAAAGAACAACTGAGCTTCGCGAAAAAGGAAGAGCAATGTTAGGACTTAAAGAATATGATTTTTGTGTACTAGGTGTTGGGCAATTAGAAAGCAGAAAAGGTTGTGCCGATTTTATAGAAGTAGCCAGACAAATTCCTAATGCGCAGTTTCGTTGGATAGGAGGCAGACCATTCGGAAAGATGACCGAGGGTATCAAAAGTTTAGAAAATCAAATAGCAGCTGCTTCACCCAATGTAAAATTTTCAGGATTATTTTCATTGGAAGATATGCCTAGTTTGTATGCTGCTGGTGATATGTTTCTATTTCCTTCCTACCAGGAAAATTGTCCTTTGGCTCCTTTGGAAGCAGCTGCATCAGGAATGCCTGTTGTTTATCGTAATATTAAAGAATATGATTTATTATACAATCATGAATACTTAAAAGCAGATAATAATGATGAGTTTGTAGCTGCCGTAAACAGACTAATGGTTGATGATCATGCCTATATAAGAGGACTGGAAATTTCTTCATGCTTGATTACTCAATTTGAGAAAAACAATATTCGTCAAAAATTAATGAATGTGTATAAAGATTTACTGAATTCTCAAACAGATATTCAACTGATTGAACAGTATGCCTAATGAACTAATCATTTTTATTGGGAATTATGGTTATATTGCCATTTTTTTGCTTGTCTTCTCTCAGGAAATAGGGATTCCAAATCCGGTACCCAACGAATTGGTTCTTATGTTTGCCGGCTTCCTTTCGATAAAAGAAATGCTATCTATACCATTTGTAATACTCACAGTTATATTAGCTGATTTTGCAGGTACAATTATTCTTTATGCTGTATTTTATTTTTTCGGTGATTATATTGTAAATCATTTACCCCGTTGGATACCTTTATCCAAACAAAACATTGACAAATTTTCTAAAAGAATTTCACAAGGTGGGAAATTGTATATTTATATGGGCCGTTTAACACCTTTTATCCGAGGATATACTTCAGTTGTGAGTGGTTTATTAAACATCAAACCCAGGGTATTTTTACCCATCGCACTTATTTCGGCATCTACCTGGAGTATTCTATGTGTAATGACAGGGAGATTATTTGGAAATTATTTAAACTTTTCAGTAGACAATACGGGTAATTTTAAATATATTATCATTTCAGTTATATTGATAACCTTGATGATTGTTTTGATTTTTAAATATATCCATAAACGTACGGCCATTTAAACAAAATAGAACAACTAAATTCTACTCATGATTAAAAATAATTGTTAGATTTGAGTTTTTAAATAAATCTTATGGTTTATTAACCAAATAATAAATCATATTATATTAACATATAACCGATTACAGATTATAAAATAAGATATTTCTGTGTAAATTAATTTGTTTATCTGATTATTTTTCATTAAAAATTTTAATTTTTATAATAACCTTCTTTACTAATTTACAAACTCCAGATGCCAGTCCAGAAACATAAACCTCTTTTGGAAAGAAAATAATAAAATCTCCATCTTTAATAGAAATGAATTGCCCATCACCTTTATAAAATGTAATATCCTTTTCTGGTATGTATTTACTAATTTCCTCAAGTTCTGAAACTTTTGATAATCCAAATTTTTCTTCACCTTTAAAAACAAAATGAATATATGCATATTGTTCATGAGCTTCCCATTGAATTTCATCAATTGTTTTTGGGATAAATTCGTTTACAATAGCAAACATTCTTTCTCCATCAATCTCATATTTTCCATTTTCAAAAATTGCGAAATCATTTTTCTTTAAAAATCTTAAAGCTTTTATAAATCCAGAATTTAAATATGAATAATTTTGGACGTTTGACAAATTTGATAAAATCATAAATTTTTATTATTCATATGTTTGTATTCTTACAATCAAAATATAACCATCAAATGATAATTTTATGTATTTTTTTGCTATTTATATGAAGAATATGCATCGTTATATAAAATTTTTGCTTAAAAACCTTCATCTCCCTAATAAATATTCAAATCCTGCCATCTGCTTTTATCAGAAAAGCAAAATTCATTTAATGATAAAAATTAATTGATTATTAATTTTTTACAAAAGTAAATGGACTTTCTGTATTAAATATTAATTTAATATTAAATCAATTTTAAATATTAATATTTTTTATGTAAATTTATACTTTTTAAATGCAAGCATAAAAATGACAACTGAAGACATACTTTTAAAATACAAACCACAGAAAGACAATTTAATACAGATACTTCATGAGATTCAGGATGCTCAACCTCAAAATTATTTACCGGAAGAGGAGCTGATGAAAGTAGCCAAACACCTCAATATTAGCATGAGTGCAGTTTTTGGTGTTACAGGATATTATTCAATGTTTAGCACTATTCCTCGTGGTAAATACATTCTTCGTCTCTGTGAATCACCCATTTGTAATATGTTTGGCTCCAAAAATATTGCAAATAAGCTAAAAGAACTTTTACAGATCAATTTTAACGAAACAACCCCCGATGGGATGTTTACACTCGAAATGAGCGAGTGCCTGGGTTTATGCGGTAATAAACCTTCAATGATGATTAATCAACAAACCATTACTGGATTAAACGAAGATATGATCGAATTGATAATTAATGAATTGCGTATCAAATAAAAACAATAAGCATGATAAGCGAAACCAGGGTAGCACTTAAAAATTTAGGAAAGATAAATCCGGAAAATATAGATGATTATATTCTCAACGGAGGCTATCTGGCATTAAGAAAAGCCATGGACATGGAGCCCTCTGCTGTTATTGATGAAATCGAACAATCGGGTTTAAGAGGCAGAGGTGGTGCTGGTTTTCCTACCGGAATTAAAAACCGTTATACTTCTCTATCCTGCGATGAATGTGAAAGATATGTAATATGCAATGCCGATGAAGGAGAACCCGGCACATTCAAGGATCGTATCATTATGGAAAATGATCCTCATTTGCTGATTGAAGGTATGTTGATCAGTGCATATGCAATTGGAGCTTCTAAAGGATATATCTATATCAGGGCAGAATACTATTTATCCCTCGAAAGAATTAAAAAAGCCATAGAAACAGCATATTCCAGTGGATATTTGGGTAAAAATATTATGGAATCCTATTTTAATTTTGATCTTGAAATAAAATTGGGTGCAGGCTCCTATCTCTGTGGCGAAGAGCTTACCCTCATGGAATCATTGGAAGGTAAAAGAGGTTATCCTCGTATAAAACCACCTTTCCCTGCCGAAAAAGGATTATTTGGAAAGCCTACTTTAATAAATAATGTAGAAACGCTTTCTCATTTCCCCTCTATCCTTATCAATGGTGCTGAATGGTATAGCAGCATGGGTAATGAAAAATCAAAAGGTATCAAAATATTTACAATCAGCGGAAATGTAAACAATCTCGGTTATTTTGAAGTGGAACTAGGCGTTAGCTTAAGAGCATTAATTTTTGACCTTGCTGGTGGCATTCAATACGGTAAAAAATTTAAAGGCGCATTGTTGGGTGGAGCTGCCGGAACTTTTGTGGACGAAACCATGTTGGATGCAAACATGGGATACGATAGCCTGAAAGCAATGGGGGCAACGCTGGGTTCAGGGGCTATCATTGTGTTAGACGAAGATCAAGCGGTTTACGAGATATTACTCAGCGTGTTGAAGTTTTTTAAAAACGAATCCTGCGGAAAATGTGTTCCATGCAGAATTGGATGCCTGCAATTGTTGCTGTTGATGGACAAACTCAAAAAAGAAAAAAACAAAAAAGAAATACTTCAGGAACTATTGTCTCAAGCTGAAATGATGGCTAAATCATCCCTCTGCCCTCTCGGGCAATCACCCATATTACCAATAAGAAGTGCCATCAGGTATTTTGAAAATGAATTGATAAACTAAAAAGTATAAGAACAATTTTTCTGACAAGACAAATTTTACAAACTAGCAATATACAAAAATGGCAGAAAGCGTAAAAATTACAATTGACGGCAGACAGATTGAAGCTGAAAATGGAGCCAATTTACTGCAGCTTGCTAAAGACAACGGAATTCAGATTCCAAGTTTGTGTTATCACCGTAAGCTTACACCTACCGGAGCCTGTAGACTGTGTTTGGTTAAAATAAAAGGAATGAACGGTCTCATTGCATCCTGCACTGTTCAGATTAAAGAAGGTATGGAAGTCATTGCTTTTGACCAGGAACTGGAAGCCACCCGCAGGTATTTGCTCGATTACTTAGTTGCTGAACACAACGAAGCCAATGATGATACGCATGCTGATGAGTTGATGGCATTGCTCAAAAGATATGATCTGGAAAATGTTGACAACAGAAAATATCCATCGGTTTGGAAATTAATGAATTATCCTATTGACAACAGTTCTCCGGTTTTGACCTACGATGCTTCAAAATGCATCAAATGCTTTCGTTGTATAAAAGCCTGCGACGAAGTTCAGGGAAAAAATGTACTTTCTTTTACCGACAGAGGAATAGCATCCTTTATTATTGCCGGATTCGGAAAATGGAGTGAATCGGAATGCGACGGATGTGGCGAATGTATTCAACTATGCCCAACGGGTGCAATTGTCGAAAAGCCTCATCGTGATGAAATCAAACTTCCTAAAATTGACAGCAAGGTTAAAACTACCTGTCCTTATTGTGGTGTGGGTTGTCAGATTGAAATGTTGGTACAGGATGGAAAAATTCTAAGATCAAACGGCATTGAACAGCAATGGCCCAATGATGGCAGGCTATGTATTAAAGGACGCTTCGGATATGATTTTATACAAAGTAAAGAAAGATTAACCCATCCACTGATTAAAAAAAATGGAAATTTTGAAAAAGCAAGCTGGGATGAAGCCCTTGATTTAATCGCGACTAAATTTAATGAAACGATAGAAAAGTATGGAAATGAAGCATTGGCTGGTTATTCTTCAGCAAAATGCACCAACGAAGACAATTATATCTTTCAAAAATTCATCAGATGTGTTGTTGGCAACAACAATGTAGATTATTGCACACGTTTGTGTCATGCTTCAACCGTTACAGCCATGCTTCGTTCTATTGGCGATGGAGCAGGAAGCAATTCAATTGAGGATTTCGAAACAACAGATTGCCTATTGGTATGTGGTAATAATATTATTGAAACCCATCCAATTACGGCAACCTATGTAAAACGAGGCATCAGCAAGGGAATGCAGGTAATTATCATCGATCCGAAATGGACTCCTCTGGTTAAACATGCCAAAATTTGGCTACAGCCACGTTTAGGAACAGACGTAGCATTGTTAAACGGAATGATTCATTCAATTATAAAGGATGATTTAATTGACGAAGAATTCATACTATCGAGACTGGACGGTGGCATGGAAGCTTTTGAAGAATTAAAAAAAATATGTCAGAAATACACTTCCCAATATGTTGAAGCAATCACAGGAGTTCCAAAAAGCAAAATGATAGAAGCTGCAAGAATATATGCAACTTCTCCCACTGCGATGATAGCTACCGGAATGGGAATGAGCCAACAGCTAACAGGCACCAATAATGTATTTTCATTGATTAACATGATGCTGATTTGCGGACAGATTGGCAAGGAAAGAGCCGGTATAGATCCACCACGTGGGCAGAATAATGTGCAAGGAGCCACTGATGTTGGGGCTTCACCCATTAATTATCCGGGTTATATTCCTATCGGCAACGACGAGAACAGAAAAAAAGTAGCTGGCATCTGGGGAGTTCCATTTGAAACCTTATCTTCAAAACCTGGTTTGACTACCGTAGAGATTGTTAAGGCAGCATATGAAGGAAAAGTAAAAGCTTTGTATATCATGGGTGAAAATCCTATGCTAACAGACCCCAATCTGAATCACGCAAAAGCAGCTTTTGAAAAACTTGATTTTTTGGTAGTTCAGGATATTTTCCAAACAGATACAACACCTTATGCTGATGTAATATTGCCAGCTGCATCCTTTGCTGAAAAAAACGGAACTTTTGTCAATAGCGACCGAAGGGTTTTAAGGGTAAGAAAAGTGGTTGATTCGCCAGGGGAAGCCCGTCAGGACTGGGAAATAATTCAGGAAATTGCCAAGCGAATGGGAAAACCCATGACAGCTTACAAGGATGAATCCGAAATATTTGATGAAATTACAAAGGTTACACCAATGATGGGGGGAATTAGCTACGAGCTTATCGAACAACAGGGTATCCAATGGCCTTGTCCCGATAAAAATCATCCCGGAACTCCTACCCTTTTCCTTGAAAAATTCAATACAGCCAACGGTAAAGCCAAGCTTAACCCAGTGGATTACTTACCTCAAAATGAAAAAACTTCGTATGAATATCCTTTTCTTTTAAATTCCGGAAGAATTTTATTTCAATACCATTCATCCACCATGTCTCGTAAAAACGAGGCACTCAATGCTTTTGCCAATAAATCCTATGTGTTGATGCACTCCAATGATGCTGCTAAAAATAAACTGGAGGATGGATGCAGTGTAAAATTAACTTCAGCAAGGGGCGAATTGCAAACCACTTTAAGAATCAGTGATGAAGTGCTAGAAGGAGAATTATTTATGCCTTGGCATTTCAGCGAATCAGCTGTTAATAATCTAACCCGGGATGAACTGGATCCTCATTCTAAAATTGCAGCTTTTAAACTCAGTGCCTGCAAAGTAATATTGATTTAGAGCTCTATTCAAATTTTCTTATTCATTTAAGCTCAACTAGCATTTCTCCGGTCTTCCGACTTCCGACTATTTCAATGGAACATAGATAAATGTTTGCAGCTTTTCAGCTTTTGTTTTTTCGGGATTGTTCATGTATTTGTCAAAACAGGGTACATCTCTGACAACATAACCCGATTCAGGCAACCATGTATTAAAAATCTGACGGTAGGCTTCACCCAAATGCGAATAAGGTCCTGTATGTTTAAAAACAGCATACTTACCCCCTGCTACTTCTTTTACTCCGATTTCATCCTCTGCCACTACCTCTTTTTTAATCGTAACACAGGCATCGTAACGGCATTCACCGACATTTGTTTGCGAGGGGTCGTCATAACTCAGACCAATGCTTTCCATTCCAAAACTATACAATTTTTTTTCTTTCACAAAAGCCCAGAGTTTTTCCCAGGCTTTGGCAGTTTTTTCGCCACCATATGTTTCAACTACCTGAATATAAATAACCTTACGGCTGCTAATTTCTTTAATCTGAGGTTTAAGTTCCATTTTCATTTCAGCTCAATGTAAAATTGATGATTTTTGATGTAAAATTTTTCTGGATAAAATTTCAAAAAAAAAGCCACATTGCTGTGGCTTTTGGCTCCCCCTTCAGGACTTGAACCTGAGACCCTCTGATTAACAGTCAGATGCTCTAACCAACTGAGCTAAGGAGGAAAATATTTTGATTAAAAAGCCTGTTTTTAAAAACCAAGCTAAGAACGTTGCTGTTTTAAAATTTGGACTGCAAAATTATATAAAGTTTTAAAATAAACAATACCTTTGCACAAATTTTTTAAATATATTTATATGATCAGAGTTTTAGGAATGGGTAACGCATTGGTAGACATCATGACACGTCTTGAAAGCGACTCATTATTAAATGATTTTAAGCTTCCGAAGGGAAGTATGCAATTGGTAGACAAAGATGCTGCCCAAATCGTTTCAAAAGGAACACATCATCTTGACAAACAACAATCTTCGGGTGGTTCAGCTGCCAATACCATACATGGTTTGGCCAGTTTAAACATTGAAACAGGTTTTATCGGAACCATTGGTGAAGATGAATTTGGTGTATTTTTTCATGAAGATTTGAAAAAAAACAATATTCAACCTCGACTTTTTAAAGGTAAATACGAGTCAGGAAGAGCCATCGCTTTGATAAGCCCTGACTCAGAACGGACTTTCGCAACTTTTTTAGGTGCCGCCATCGAATTATCAGTAGATCATCTTTCGCCTGAATTATTTGAAGGATATGATTATTTCCATATCGAAGGTTATTTGGTTCAGAACCATGACTTAATCAGGAAAGCTGTTGAATTAGCCAAACTAAAAGGTTTAAAAGTATCCCTTGATCTGGCAAGTTTCAATGTTGTGGAAGCAAATATTGATTTTCTGAAAGAAATTATCAAAGAATATGTGGATATTGTTTTTGCCAATGAAGAAGAAGCAAAATCTTTTACAGGCTTACAACCCGAAGAAGCATTGTCCGAGATTGCCAAAGATTGCGAAATTGCTGTAGTAAAAATCGGCAAAAAAGGTTCACTGGTTATGAAAGATGACAAAATGTACGTTATCGATGTAATCAAAGCAACCAGTCGTGATACCACAGGAGCAGGAGATGTGTATGCAGCAGGTTTCATTTATGGTCTTGTAAAGGGTTTATCGATGCAAAAATGTGGTGAAATCGGAGCGGTTCTGTCAGGGAAAGTCATAGAAGTAATCGGAGCCAAAATGGATAGCCCAACCTGGGATCATATCCGCAAAATGGTTGCTGAAATTGAACTATCTTAGTATAAAAACTAAGCTTCAACTTATCATTTGATGAATATTTGATTTTTTCTAAAAATAAATATATTACACCTATATTTATTAAGCAGATTTTTATATATTTGCCAACCAATTTGGAATTTAATCATTAAATCAAATTATATAACATGAAGGTTTACCAGACAAACGAGATCAAAAATATTGCCCTGGTTGGCGGTGCTAAATCAGGGAAAACCACGATTGCAGAAGCAATGTTGTTCGAGGGTGGTTTAATTAAAAGACGAGGAAGTATTGACGATAAAAATACGGTTTCCGATTACCGGGCCATAGAACTTGAACGTCAAAACTCTATTTCTTCCACCTTATTGTATATTGAACACAATGGCTTTAAAATAAATATCATTGACGCCCCTGGTTTCGACGATTTTATTGGAGAAGTTGCAGCAGCTGTTAAAGTTGCAGATACCGCCATAATGGTTATTAATGCCCAAACAGGTATTGATGTTGGAACCGATTTAGCATGGCGTTATGCCGGGAAAAATGAAACCTCGGTTATATTTGCCATTAATCATTTGGAACACGAAAATTCCAATTTTGATGAAATTCTACTCCAATTAAAACAAACTTATGGGAAAAATGTAACGATATGCCAATATCCGCTCAATCCTGGATTAGGTTTTAATGCGATTATTGACTTGGTGAAAATGAAAATGTTAAAATTTCCCGAAAACGGTGGAACACCAGAAGTTTTGGATATTCCTGCAAGTGAATTGGAGAAAGCAGAAAAATTACACACCATTTTAATTGAAAATGCAGCTGAAGCTGATGAATCATTAATGGAAATTTTCTTTGAAAAAGAAACATTGACAATCGAACAGTTAAGACAAGGTATAAAAGCTGGTGTTATCAACAGAGGTTTATTTCCAGTTATGTGTGTTGCAGGTAAGCACAATATGGGTGTTCAACGATTACTGGAATTTATTACTTATAATGCACCTTCACCCAACGATATGAATAATGCTAAAACGGTTTCAGGAAAATCCTTAGCATATAAAAATACAGATCCTGCTAGTTTATTTATTTTCAAAACAGGTATTGAAGAACATTTGGGTGAGATTTCATTTATAAAAATTTATTCAGGAGAAGTTACAGAAGGCTTGGATGTTGTAAATATTTCCAATGGTTCAAAAGAAAGAATTACTCAAATATTTTCAATCGCAGGAAAAAACCGTGAGAAATTACCAAAAGCAGTAGCTGGTGATATTATTGCAACGATTAAATTAAAAAGTTGCTTTACCAACAACACTTTAAATGCAGATAAAAACTCAGAAGAAGCTATAACGCCTATTATTTTCCCTGAACCTAAATTCAGAACTGCGATTAAAGCTAAAAATCAGGCTGATGATGAAAAGCTTGGTGCTGTTTTAAACGAAATGCACAAAGTAGATCAAACGATATTGATTGAATATTCAAAAGAGCTAAAACAGATTATTTTAAGCGGACAAGGTGAATTGCACCTAAACATTGCAAAATGGATGCTCGAAACCCTGCATAAAATTGAAATCGAATTTATTGCACCTAAAATACCTTATCGTGAAACCATCACCAAAGCTGCAAAAACTACCTATCGCCATAAGAAACAATCAGGTGGTGCAGGTCAATTTGGAGAAGTACATATTATGATTCAGCCTTATACCGAAGGTATGGCTAACCAAACTGAATTTCCAATACGTGCAACTACTGAAGAAAAATTAAATTGGGGAGGTAAATTGATATTTAACAACTGTATTGTTGGTGGAGCCATTGATGCTCGCTTTTTACCAGCCATCCTGAAAGGTATTATGGAAAAAATGGAAGAAGGTCCATTAACCGGATCTTATGCCCGTGATATCGTTGTAAATGTGTATGACGGCAAAATGCATCCTGTTGATTCAAACGAACTTTCGTTCAAATTGGCAGGTCGTCAAGCCTTCAGAGAAGCTTTTAAATTAGCAGGTCCAAAAATCCTGGAACCAATTTACGACGTTGATGTTATTGTTCCTTCTGATAGAATGGGAGATGTAATGACAGACTTACAAGGCAGAAGAGCAGTTGTAATGGGTATGGACAGTGAAGGAAATTACCAGATTATCAAAGCGAAAGTTCCTTTGGCTGAAATGAATAAATACTCAACTACATTGAGCTCATTAACCAGTGGAAGAGCAACCTACTCATTGAAATATGCAGATTACCAACAAGTTCCATCTGACGTTCAGACGACTTTACTCAAAGCATACGAAGAACAGGAAAAAGACGACGAATAGTTCTCATAAAAAAAACGCTGGAAATTTCCAGCGTTTTTTTTATAATATAAGCGAAAGCAAAATTCAAATTTCAAATCACACTAGTTCTATATATTAAAAAGCAAATTAGTTTTTTCAATATAATTTAGAATTTCGTCTTTTCCAAGCGTTGATTTTGATGAACTAAAAATCATTTCGGGCAATTCTTCCCATTGTTTTAATAATTCATTTTTATAAACACTCACACCATGTCCCAATTGATTGGGCGTTATTTTATCAGTTTTGGTAAACACTATTACAAATGGCAATTGCATAGTTCCCATCCATTCAATAAATGCAATATCTTTTTTCTGAGGTTCTATTCGGGAATCAACAAGTACAAAAGTAGTCATAAGATTCTCTCTGGTTTCAATATAATCTTCTATCATTCTCTGCCATTTCGATCTTTCTTTTTTAGATGATCTTGCATAGCCATATCCGGGTAAATCGACAATATACCAGGTTTTATTAATTAAAAAATGATTGATTAGTTTAGTTTTCCCAGGTGTTGAAGAAGTTTTTGCCAGATTATTATTACCGGTTAACATATTGATTAATGATGATTTACCAACATTTGAACGTCCTATAAAGGCATATTCAGCTAAATCGGGTTTTGGACATTTATTGATATTCTCATTGCTAATTACAAAGAGCGCTTCTTTTATGAGCATTTTTTAAAGTTAATGTAAATATTAATTGAGTTAATTTAGCAAATTCTGTATTGATAAGTATATTTATTTCAAAAGCTTACATTAAGAAGTAAGCTTTTTTAGATAATTCTGCTTTTTTAAAGCGTTTTTTTATAAGTAGCAATATGACGGTGCTTTTTAATATCATAAATATCGTTGATAGTCACCAAAATACCTGTTTCCTCTACTTCGCCAAAATGGTGATTAATGGCCGTACCAAATGTTTTCATCGTTGATGATAAATTCATATACGCATTCACGAGTGGAGGAATGGATTCATTAAATCTTCTAACATTTTTCATTAAAATCCTGTAATCCTCATCGTAATTATTTTCATGAAAAGTATTAGTAAGCTCCTCGATATCTGTAACTAAATTTAATGCCCGGTGAGGATATACCAGATTTTCATGATCGGGAAAATATTTTTTCAAGAAGAAAAGGATCATGTCTCTTGCTGTTATATTAAAACGAGGATACATGGTTATTTTTCCAAAAAAATATTTCATTTCAGGATATTCTAAGGTAATTGCACCCAGACCATCCCATAAATTATCCAGAGAAAAAATTCCTTTGCGAATATTATAAGTTGGTTGATAATTAGGTTGTACCCACGATCTTCCCAATTCGATGGTATAAGGTAAATAATCACGGTTAAAATGCTCAGAAAAATGAAATAGTTCAGCAGTAGCACTAAAAGGTGCACCATTATTATCAAATTTGATTTTATCACCATTTATAAAACGGTAGCCACCGATAATTTCCTGTTCTTCGGGATTCCAAACCAATAATTGTTGGTAAGGAACTTCTGAAGTATCATATTCATCAATATCTACTTCCTTGCCAGTACCACCCCCTGCATCTCTAAAACTCATTTCACGTAAACGGCCTATTTCGAGCATAATATTGGGAGAATTATGGTAGGTTATGATATAAATTTCCTTGTTGCCATTATTGGTTTTTCTTAAAAATTTATCTTCAGTCAATTCATTTTTAATCAATCGCTTATCAATAGGTGAGATTATGTTTTTCATAATAATTATTTTTCTTGTTAAGTAATTTGATTCTATTTAAAAAAACTTGTATCGGATTTATTTTCAAGTGAATATACATGATTCTTTAACTTTTCAGCCCATTGTTGATCTGTAAATTCTTTGTCAAAGATAAGGTATGAAATTGGTTTCCCCAAAATAATTTTAATTGTTTTATTTTTCTGCTTATACATTTCATCAACCAGATAAAGCATTTCGAAATTAACTTTTAAACCGATCTTTTCACGTATCATGGCCAGGTTATAAAAAAAATTGGAATTCATACCATCAATAAATACAGGAATGATATCTCTCTGGTACTGTTTGGCCTTGGTTATAAATGTTTTTTTCCATTCAAGGTCTTTGATAATACCTCCTTTTTGTTTACGGGAAACCAATCCAGCCGGAAAATACAACATCATTGAATTTGACCTAAAAGCCTGCTCCAGCATCTGAATATTTTCTGTATTTTTACCATGTTTATTAATAGGTACAAAAATTGGTTTAAGCTGTTGAAGGTTCATCAACAGATCATTAACAGGGAAAAGAAAATCTTTTCTACAGTTTCCAATTCTAGAGATCAATGCCAGACCATCCATTCCCCCTAAAGGATGATTGGAAGCAATGATATACCTTCCATCTTTCGTAATATTTTCTAAGCCAACTACTTGTATATTTACACCAAAATCCTCTAAAATTGCTGTTGCAAAATCAGCACCAATTTTGTCACGATTTTTGAAAATGGCTGCATTTAATTCATCCATATGAATCACCTTTTTTAAGTAATTCATTACAAATCGGGGAATAAATTTTAAGATTTTAGGGTTTTTACCGCCTATAATCCGCTCTAAATCAAGGAATTTTTCCGATATTTCGGACTGATGATTTTCCAATGCTAATGTTCTTTTTCGTTAAATTAGCTACAAAGTTACGATAAACAGACAAAAAAAACCATTATTTATATTAAATCATTATTAATTTTAAGTATTACCGTCAAATTTATTTGCAATTAATTGCTTCAATTAATGAAATTATACAATTCCAATATTAAGGTTTAGGCTAATAAATTACTAACAATAGGCTTTAGCCGAAGAAATAAGAAATGATTTTCAATTTTGAAAATGATTATTTCGAAATATGAAATTGAAAGTCTAATAATAAATTAAGCCTCGCATTCTATTTTAAATCCAAGTATAAAAAATTCTAAAAAACATATTAGAAGCATTAGAAATCTTTCATTCCAAAAAATCAAATCATACTTTCTAAATATTGCAAATTTTAGTTTTAAATCCAAAAGTTATGAACAATTTTAATTTTTGAGATTTTTAAATTTCCCAAAGAAAAAATAAGGAAAATACCTCTTTCCATAGAAATATCACATCAAAAAAATATTCTAATTATTTCATATACTGTTTATTATATCAGCTCAAAATTAAACGAAACCTTTTAATTGAAACAACGTATAAAAAATTACAAATGGGATTATTTGGATTTTTATGGAAAATTTATTAACAAAATGGGATTATATCATTTTTTGATGTACATTTACATCCTCAAATATTAAAGTAGAAAATGCTGAAAGTCATAGGTAAAGATTATTGCACAGTGGACTCAAATGGAAGGTTTAAATTTCCTTCCAGTTTGAAAAAACAACTTATCAGTGTGATTGATAGTGGTTTCGTGATGCGTGAAAGCATCTACGGTGACTATCTTGAGCTTTATCCTATGGATGTTTGGGGTGATGAAATTGAAAAAATCAGAAAAAAACTTAATCCATATAATCCTAAAGATATCATTCTTATCCGCAAACTATCGGAAGGGAACAAAGTAGAACTTGACAACAACGACAGACTGCTTATTCCCGGAGATCAGAAGAAAGCCAAGAGTATCAACAAAGACATTATTCTGGTATCCAGGATAAACATCTTTGAAATTTGGGATGTTGAAAAATACAATGAAGTAAATAACTCAACAATGGATTATGTTGCATATGCTAATGAAAGAATAGGACAGTTCGATAACGAATAATAGCACACAATGTATCATAACCCGGTTTTGTTAATTGAAAGCATCGAAGGCTTATCAATCAAACCCAATGGAACTTACGTAGATGTTACCTTTGGTGGCGGTGGTCATTCAAGAGAAATACTGAAACACCTGGACGAAAACGGAAAACTTTATGCTTTCGATCAGGATGATGATGCATTGGCCAATACGATTGATGACGAAAGATTCATTCTCATCAACAACAATTTTAAATTCCTGAAGAACTTCCTGAAATTATATGCGGTCACTCCGGTAGATGGCATATTGGCTGATTTAGGCATTTCATCCCATCAGATTGACATTCCAGAGAGAGGTTTTTCAACCCGACACAAAGGAGAGCTTGATTTAAGAATGAACCGCAATCAAATTAAATCGGCAAAAGATGTCATTAATAATTACACCGAAGAAGAACTGAAAATGGTTTTTCAGGAATATGGAGAAATCCCGAATTCATGGAAATTGGCAAGAACCATCGTTGAATATCGCAAAACACGAGAAATTACAGATACTGAACAATTTATTGAAGCTATTCAAAGCTGTGTACCTAAGAAAATAGAAAACAAATACCTGGCTATGCTTTTTCAGGCTATCCGGATTGAAGTAAACGAAGAACTGGATGTACTCAAGGAATTATTAATTCAGAGTACCGATTGTCTAAAAGCCGGGGGAAGACTGGTTGTAATTTCATATCATTCACTCGAGGATCGTTTGGTTAAAAACTATATGAAATCAGGAAATTTTAAAGGTGAACTTGAAAAGGATTTTTATGGCAATACGTTTCCTCCTTATAAATTAATCAGCCGCAAACCAATTACACCAGAAGAAAATGAGGTTGTAAGAAACAACCGTTCGAGAAGTGCAAAATTAAGAATCGCTGAAAAAATCTGATATGAGTAAAAACGTAATCAAAGAACCCATAGTAGAAAACAAAAAGCCTAAGAAAAAATTTAAGCTGAAGATGAAATTACCTTCAGCTAAAAATACGACGATTGGAAGTGCATTCAACGAAATGCTAGAAGGCACCTTTCTTACAAGGAAAAGTGTCATCAAACTGCTTCCGTTGGGGGTTTTTATTAGTTTATTAATGGTGGTTTATATTGCAAATAACTATTGGTCGATCAAGAGTTTCAGGGAAATGTACAAGTTAAAAAAAGAATTGAAAGAATTGCGTTTCGAGCATATTACAACAAAATCGGATTTTATGTATATCAGCAAACAATCTGAAGTTGCAAAAAAACTTGATACGATGGGTATCAAAGAATCAACCGTTCCTCCTCAAAAGTTTTTTTATAAAACCAATTAAATAACATTTTTTCAAATGAAAGATGAAAATAAAGACATAGTGTGGAGGATTAAGCTCATTTATTTAGGTGTGCTTCTTTTTGCGCTTGTTATCATCTATAGAGTAATTACCATTCAATTTATAGAGGGTGATATTTGGCGTAAACGTGCTGAAAATCTGACCTTACGTTATGAAAGTGTTGAAGCGATCAGAGGTAATATCATTTCTTCCGATTCCAACTTATTAGCTACTTCTATCCCAATATTTGATGTAAAATTAGATTTGGATAATACAGTTATTCCAGGAGATACTTTCAAATTTTATTTAAATGCTTTATCTGATAGTTTGTCGAGAATTTTTCCTGAAAAAAGCAAAGAAGATTTTAAAAATCTATTAATAATTGGCAGACAAAAAGAAGAGAGAGATTTCCTGTTACGAAGAGATATTGATTATACTCAACTTAAACGAATGAGAGGTTTCCCTATACTTAAAAGAGGGAAATACAAAGGAGGCTTTATTGTTGAAGAAAAAGATTATCGCAAAATGCCTTTCAAAGAATTAGGCAGCAGAACGATAGGATATAAAAATATAAAAGAAAACTTATACGTTGGACTCGAAGGAGCTTACAGCAAAGAATTAGAAGGCATCAGTGGGAAAAGACTGATTCGGAAAATTGCCAATGGAATATGGCGCCCTGTTGAACGCGATAATCAGATAGAACCTGAGAATGGCAAAGACATCGTTACTACCATTGATATTAACATTCAGGATGTAGCTGAACATGCATTAAGGAAATGCCTCGATTCGAATGAAGCCGACCATGGTTGTGCTGTTTTGATGGAAGTAGAGACAGGCTATATTAAAGCAATTGCTAATTTAAAGCGACACAAAGACGGCAGTTATGGAGAAGACATAAATTATGCAATCTGGGAAAGTGCAGAACCTGGTTCCACTTTTAAGTTGGCATCCTTGATCTCTGTTTTAGAAGATGGTAAATTCGATACCAATGAATTGGTAAATACAGGAAAATGTACTTACGCTGACAGAACCATGGAAGATTCACATGAACAAGGTTATGGAAGAATATCTCTAGCAAGGGCTTTTGAAGTTTCTTCTAATGTTGGAATCTCAGAAATTGTGTACCGAACATTTAAAGATAAACCTCAAAAATATATTGATTTTCTTTACGATATGTCACTCAACAAGCCCCTTGGCTTAGATATTAAAGGTGAAGGACTTCCATTTATAAAGAATACCAAAAATTCAACATGGTCAAGAACATCATTACCCTGGATGGCTATTGGTTACGAATTGCAATTAACCCCTTTACAAACACTAACTTTATACAATGCCATTGCCAATAAAGGTAAAATGGTAAAACCGCTGTTTGTAAAGGAAATTCTTCAAACAGGCAAATTGGTTGAGAAAAAAGATGCAATAATTATCAATAAATCAATCTGTTCTGAAAAAACACTTAATAAAGTTCAGGCAATACTTGAAGGAGTTGTGGAACACGGCACAGCAAAACATTTAATGAACACTGTTTATAAAATTGCAGGAAAAACAGGAACAGCAAAGATAGACTATGGAAAAAACAAAGACAGCAAGGTGTACAGAGCTTCTTTTGTGGGATATTTTCCTGCTGATAAGCCCAAGTATTCTTGCATTGTAATTGTAAACAATCCAACTAAAGGACAATATTACGGAGGAGCTATTGCCGCACCGGTATTTAAGGAAATAGCTGACAAAGTATACGCAACACAACTCGACATCCATCAGGCAAATAAAAACATGAATGCAAAGATTGCCATTCCATATGTTACCGCTGGAAATCAACAGGAACTATTTACAATCTACACTACTTTAAACCTCCCCTTTCTAACAAATAACTCAAATGCACAATATATAGCAAGCCAAAAAATTGATAGCCTACAGAAATATATTCCAAAAAATTTCAACCCAAAACTAGTCCCTGATGTAAATGGAATGGGAGTAAAAGAAGCTGTTTATTTACTTGAAAAATCTGGCCTAAAAGTCAATATCAGCGGTAAAGGAAAAGTTATTGGGCAATCTATTCCTGCTGAAACTCCAATCCTGAAAGGTTCCATTATTTTCTTAACCTTAAGCAATCCAGCTTTTGATTTTAAGAATAAGATCGTCGCAAAACCAATACTTGCAGCAAATACCTTGAATAAAGATAGTCTGGCAAAGGAAGTTGTACTTTCTGACAACAAAAACATTAAAACGCTTAAAGTAAAAAAAGATGAAAGCACTGAAAAAAACAAAGCCGTCGAAATGCTAAAAATAATACCAAAAGATAACGGGAAAATCAAGGGAAAAGACAAACTAACGGAGAATGCAAAAGATAAAACAAAAGCCAAAGGAAAAGAAAATTCAAAAGAAAAGCTAACAGAAAAACCAAAAGATAAAGCAAAAGCTTTGGAAAAAGAGAATCCTAAAGTAAAAGATAAAGCAAAAGTTAAGGAAAAAGAGAAACCTAATAAAGCAAAAGTAAAAGATAAACCCAAAGAAAAAGTAAAAGATAAAGCAAAATCAAAAGAGCTGAACAAAAAGACAAAAAAAACAGAAGTTAAAATCAAGAAAAAAGTTGACCCGAAAAAAGCAGTTAAAAAAACAGAAAAGAGTAAAATAACAGAGAAAAAACTGATCAAACAAATCGATAAGAAATCAACAAAGAAATCAACAAATAATAACTAATCAATTGAAAAAGCTAACAGATTTATTAAATAATTCAGGTGTCGTTCAAATTATTGGCGATACTCAACTTATTATTAGTAATCTAAGTTTTGATTCTCGCAACATTGAAAGTAATTCCGTTTTTATTGCAGTTAAAGGAAGTCAATCTGATGGCCATCAATACATTGCACAAACTATTGAAAAAGGAGCGATTGCTGTTGTATGTGAGGATTTGCCTGAAAAACTAAACAAAGATGTTTGTTATATTAAAGTAGAAAACAGCAGTTTTGCCTTGGGAGAAATTGCATCTAACTTCTTCGACAGGCCTTCAGAAATGTTAAAATTAGTTGGAATTACTGGAACCAACGGTAAAACAACAAGCGTTACTTTGCTTTTTAATTTATTCAGGGGCTTAGGTTATCATGTCGGACTTCTTTCGACGATTAGTAATCGTATCAACGAAAATGAAATTGCTTCAACTCACACAACCCCTGATGCCATTCAATTGAATGCTTTACTCAAACAAATGGTTGATAGTGGATGTAGCCATTGCTTTATGGAAGTAAGTTCGCATGCCATTGTTCAAAACCGGATTGCTGGACTTAAATTTTCTGGAGCAATCTTTAGTAATATAACCCATGATCATCTTGACTTCCATAAAACTTTCGCAGCTTATATCAAAGCTAAAAAATTGTTTTTCGACCATTTGAGTGAAGATGCTTTTGCATTGACAAATGCGGATGATAAGAATGGTAAAGTAATGATTCAGAATACAAAAGCTTCTAAATACTCTTACAGTTTGCTAACAATTGCTGATTTTAAATGTCGTATCATCGAAAATGAACTTCATGGTTTATTTTTGAATATTGATGGCATTGAAACATCCACAAAATTGGTCGGTAAATTTAATGCTTATAATATACTAGCAGTATATGCTGCTTCCATTTTATTAGGGGAAGACAAAATTGAGATTTTAAAACAACTGAGTATACTAGATGCTGCTGAAGGCCGCTTTGAATATATAAAATCCAAAAACAATATAACTGCAATTGTTGATTATGCTCATACTCCGGATGCATTATTAAATGTACTGAAAACAATAGAAACCATACGAACGAAGACAGAACAATTGATTACGGTAGTAGGTGCAGGAGGAAACCGCGATGCACTTAAACGACCTGTTATGGCTAAAATTGCCAGTGAAATGAGTGATATGCTGATACTTACTTCCGATAATCCCCGTGACGAAAACCCTGAAGATATTCTTCATCAAATGGAAGAAGGAGTTGATATTTTATATAAACGTAAAATCTTAACAATCATTAATCGTAGAGAAGCTATTAAAACAGCCTGCGCAATGGCAAAATCGGGTGATATTATTTTAGTTGCCGGAAAAGGTCACGAAAAATATCAGGAAATTAAAGGAATAAAACATCATTTTGACGACAAGGAAATATTAACAGAATTTTTATAAACAATTGATATGCTGTACTATTTATTCGATTATTTACGCAATACTTTTGATTTCCCTGGAGCTGGTGTATTCCAGTACATCTCATTCAGGGCAGCAATGGCAGTGATTACATCATTATGTATTTCATTGCTATTTGGAAAAAGTTTAATAAACTATCTTACAAAGAAGCAGGTTGGTGAAACTGTTAGAGATTTAGGACTCGAGGGCCAAAAAGAGAAACAAGGTACTCCGACTATGGGTGGTCTAATTATTTTAGGTTCGATTTTAGTTCCAACTTTATTGTTTTCAAAGATTAACAACATTTATGTGATCTTAATGATTGTTACTACGATATGGCTTGGAGTTATTGGTTTTTTGGATGATTACATTAAAGTTTTCAAAAAAGATAAGAAAGGGCTGGCCGGTAAGTTTAAAATTTTAGGTCAAGTGACACTTGGGCTGATAATTGGATTAACCATGTATTTTCATGAAGGAATTGTAATCCGTGAAAAAGTTCAGGAAAGTCAGTTTGTTAAATCACATAATATTTTAAATGCTGCCAATTACGAAAAAGCAAAAGAAGTTTTTGCCAAAGAATCTGTAAAATCAACCAAAACAACGATTCCCTTTTTTAAAAATAATGAATTGGATTATTCCCTTTTAATTTCATGGACAGGAAAAGACTATCGAAACTGGGCATGGTTAATTTTTATTCCTATTATAATTCTGATTATAACCGCCGTTTCAAATGGCGCCAACCTTACCGATGGAATTGATGGTTTGGCGACAAGTACATCTGCAATTATAGGTGCAACACTTGGCATATTGGCCTGGATTTCGGGTAATATCATATTTGCCAACTATCTCAATATTATGTATATTCCTAATATCGGAGAGTTGACAATATTTATAAGTGCATTTGTTGGAGCTACTATTGGGTTTTTATGGTACAATACTTATCCAGCCCAAGTATTTATGGGAGATACAGGAAGTTTGGCAATTGGTGGCATCATTGCAGTTTTAGCTATTTTAATTCGCAAAGAGTTGCTAATACCAATTTTATGTGGAATATTCCTGGTAGAGAACTTATCAGTGGTAATGCAGGTGAGTTATTTTAAATATACAAGAAGAAGATATGGTGAAGGAAAAAGAATTTTCAGAATGTCGCCCTTGCATCATCATTTTCAAAAACTTGGATATTCAGAACCTAAGATAGTTGTACGATTTGTAATTGTTGGATTAATGTTGGCTGTATTCACGATTGTAACATTAAAATTAAGATAAAATGCCTACAAAAAATATCGTAGTTCTTGGAGCTGGTGAAAGCGGAGTAGGCGCTGCGATACTTGCAAAAAAAAAAGGCTATGATATTTTTGTTTCTGACGTTGGAAAAATTAAAGAAAAATACAAGAATGTTCTTTTACAATATGAAATAAATTTTGAGGAAGGGAAACATACAACATCGCTTATTTTACAAGCAGATGAAGTGATAAAAAGCCCAGGTATCCCTGATAAAGTAGCAATTATTAGCGCAATTGAAAACAAGGGAATCCCTGTGATTGACGAACTTGAATTTGCTGCCCGTTTTACAAATGCTATAAAAATCTGTGTAACTGGCAGTAATGGAAAAACTACTACTACATTATTAATCTATCACATTTTAAAGAATGCAGGTTTCAATGTAGGTTTAGGTGGAAATATCGGTCAGAGTTTTGCACTAAAAGTTGCAGAAAACGATTTTGATTATTATGTATTAGAAGTAAGTAGTTTTCAATTGGATCACATGTATGATTTTAAGGCTGAAATTGCCATACTAACAAATATTACACCTGATCATTTAGATAGATATCATGATCAATTTGAGAATTATATAAAATCTAAATTCAGAATAATAAAAAATCAAACTTCAAATGATGCATTTATTTATTGTGCAGATGACCAGACAACAATCAAGCATCTGGATAACTATAAAATTGCAGCCAAAAAGTATTCTTTTTCCAACCTCAAAACTATTTCGGGAGAAGGTGCATATTTAAAAGATAAAGAAATAATACTCACTATAAATACAAAAAAAATTACTATGGAAATTGAAACATTGGCATTGCAGGGACGTCATAATATATACAACTCAATGGCGGCAGGAGTGGCTTCAAAAATCTTGAATGTCCGCAAGAGTATTATTAAAAACAGCCTAGCAAACATGGAAAATATTGAGCACAGGCTTGAGTTTATTGCTAAGGTTCATGGCATAGAATTTATCAATGATTCTAAAGCAACCAATGTCAATTCCACCTGGTATGCATTGGAATGTATGACAAAACCAACCGTCTGGATAGTGGGTGGTGAAGATAATGGCAACGATTACAGTAGCCTCAGACAATTGGTTAAGTCAAAGGTAAAAGCCATTGTTTGTCTGGGTATTGATAATTCAAAAATTATTCAGGCCTTTTCTGATATTGTTCCAATCATTGTTGAAACAACAACAGCAAAAGCTGCCGTTGATAATGCCTATCATTTGTCCGAATCAGAAGATGTTGTTTTATTATCTCCTTGTTGTAAAAGTTTTGATTTATTTGAAAATTATGAAGACAGAGGTCTACAATTTAAAAATGCAGTCAACGAATTATAATTCTTTATGATAGTTATATAACATGGGAAACATATTAAAAAATATAAGAGGGGATAAAGTAATCTGGATAGTAGTCATTCTGCTTTCGATATTCTCATTGTTATCGGTATACAGCTCAACGGGAACCCTTGCATATAAATATCAGGGTGGAAATACAGAATATTATATGTTTAAACATTTTGGTATTTTAGTGTTCGGGTTTTTTCTTATGTACTTGACTCATATGATTAAATACACCTATTATTCTAGAATATCACAAATAGCGATTGTTGTTGCAATACTTTTACTTCTTTTTACAATGGCTACAGGGACCAATATTAACGAAGCCAACCGATGGCTTACACTACCCATCGTAAATCTAACTTTTCAAACTTCAGACTTTGCCAAATTAGCTTTAATTATGTTTGTTGCTCGTTTATTGGCCTTGAAACAAGATTATATTAAAGATTTAAAAACTGCTTTTCTTCCTATCATCGGAATAATAACTCTGATTTGCGGACTGATATTACCTGCCAACTTTTCTACAGCTGCCATTTTATTTGCCACTTCTGTTATTTTGATGTTTATTGGCAGGGTAAATCTAAAATATATCTTTTCATTAATAGGAATAGGGATTGTTGGTGCAGCTTTATTTCTGATGCTTATTTTCAATTATCCCCAGATAGGACGTTTTGGTACCTGGAAAAATCGTATTGAAAATTTCAGAAATGGAGAAGGTGATGTCAACTATCAGGCCGATCAGGCAAAAATTGCCATTGCTGGTGGCGAAATTATTGGAAAATTTCCAGGAAATAGCACACAACGTAATTTTTTGCCTCACCCCTATTCCGACTTTATTTATGCCATCATTATCGAAGAATATGGAATTATAGGAGGTGTATTTATTTTACTACTCTATCTTATATTACTTTATAGAGGAATGCGGATCGCAGCCCGAAGTCCTGGTAGTTTTGCCGCCTTTTTAACCATTGGCGTCTGCCTGAATTTGGTTTTTCAGGCTGTTATCAATATGGCTGTTGCTGTTGGGATTTTCCCAGTTACCGGGCAACCACTACCTTTGGTGAGTATGGGGGGAACATCTATATGGTTTACCAGTATTGCAATTGGCATCATGTTAAGTGTAAGTGCAGAAACAGAACCTGAAGAAACAGAAAAAATAAAAATGGGTAATACTATTACAAATGAAATTCAACCATTAACAAATACGAATATTTAGTTATGAAGGTAATTATCAGCGGAGGAGGCACCGGCGGTCATATTTATCCTGCAATAGCCATCGCCAATACTTTGAGAGAAAAAGTCAAGGATATTGATATTTTATTTATTGGAGCCAAAGACAGAATGGAAATGGAAAAAGTCCCTATTGCCGGTTACCCTATAAAAGGATTGTGGATTAGTGGACTACAAAGAAAATTTACATTCAAAAATTTATTATTTCCTATTAAAATTATATCAAGCTTATTGCAAGCAAGAAAAATAATAGATGAATTTAAACCAGATGTTGTTATTGGAGTTGGGGGATATGCTAGCGGACCGACACTTAGAGCAGCCACTTTTAAAGGCATACCTACTTTAATTCAGGAACAAAATTCCTTTCCGGGAATAACCAATAAACTCCTTGCAGCAAAAGTTAATAAAATTTGTGTAGCTTATGAAGGTATGGAAAAGTTTTTTCCTAAAAGGAAAATCATACTTACCGGAAATCCGGTCCGTCAGAACATTTTAGATTTAAATATTGAGAGAAAGCAAGCTGAAGATTTTTTTGGATTAGATGCTAATAAAAAAACGGTGTTAGTCATCGGAGGAAGTTTAGGTGCAAAAACAATCAATGAAAGCATTAGGCCTTTGATTCAAAATTTTGTTGATGCCGATATACAGTTAATCTGGCAAACTGGAAAATATTATTTCCCAATAGCCAGAGTAGCTACATACAAATTTGAAACAAAAGGAATTAAATCTTATGGATTTATTGATGAAATGGATTATGCTTATGCAGCAGCTGATGTAATTGTTTCTCGAGCTGGAGCCATTGCTATTTCGGAGCTATGTATTGTTGGCAAACCTGTAATATTAATCCCTTCTCCTAATGTAGCTGAAGATCATCAAACTAAAAATGCAATAGCTTTGGTTCATAAAAATGCAGCTATTCTAGTTAAAGATATAGATGCAATGGATCAGTTAAAAGAGAATATATTTGGTCTTTTGTTAAACAATGATTTACAACATGACTTATCTTTAAATATAAAAAAAATGGCATTTTTAGATGCAGCCGAAAAAATTGCAGAAGAGGTTATTTTGTTAGCTGGAAATTAATTGCAAGCAACATTATAAGTTTATTAAGTTATTTGGAAGAAGGATTTAGAAAATGAGAAAATTAGTTAGCTTATATAAATGAATTCTTACTAATTTACAATAAGCACTTTAATAAAACGAAAGAACAGAAATACAAAAATATGAAGATTGAGAAATTAAATAGTATTTACTTCTTAGGAATTGGTGGCATAGGAATGAGCGCTCTGGCTAGGTATTACCATGCCCAAGGTGTCGAAATTCATGGTTACGACAAAACCCAAACGCCATTAACTACACAGTTGATGGCTGAAGGTATGCATATTCATTTTGAAGAAGATATAAGTTTGATTCCTCAATACATTGATTTCGTAGTTTACACCCCTGCTATTCCGTCAGAAAATATGGAACTTATTTTTTTCAGACAAAATAAGTCAACCATCTACAAACGTTCAGAGGTATTAGGTTTAATTACCCGAAATACAAAAGGAATAGGAATTGCCGGGACACATGGAAAAACAACAATTTCAACAATGTGTGCACATTTATTAAAACAATCCACTGTTGATTGCAGTGCATTTTTAGGGGGTATTTCCAAGAACTACAGCAGTAATCTATTAATTTCAGAAAAGAGTGATTTTGTAGTAATAGAAGCCGATGAATTTGACCGTTCTTTTCTTCAGTTACATCCTTATATTGCAGTAGTAAGTTCTATAGATGCTGACCATCTTGATATTTATGGAAGCAAAGAGGAGCTAAAATTATCATTTGAAGCTTACATTTCTCAAATCCAAAAAGGAGGAAAACTTATTGTAAAACAAGGTCTTAATCTAAAACATACAGAATGTATTGACAGCTGGACGTATTCTTTAGATGGAAATTCCGATTTTCGAGCCAACAATATCATTATCAATGAAGGATCTTATTTTTTCGATTTCGTTTATCCTAACGGTTGTTATAAAGCTATTAAAATGGGATACCCGGGATTACATAATATTGAGAATGCTATTGCAGCAATATCCGTTGCATTTTTAACAGGGGTTAGCCAAGATGAAATCCGAAATGCTATGGCCACTTTCACGGGAGTAAAGCGAAGGTTCGATATTAGGATTAAAAATGAAAACTTGGTTTATATCGACGATTATGCACATCATCCGGCTGAATTAAAAGCATGTATTCATTCCGTGAGGAATTTATATAAAGGTAAAAAAATAAGTGGAATTTTCCAACCTCATTTATTCAGTCGCACCAGAGATTTTGCTGATGAATTTGCTAGAAGCCTTGAATTATTGGATGAAGTGATCTTACTTGATATTTATCCGGCCCGTGAAAACCCCATAAAAGGAGTAACTTCACAAATGTTGCTGGATAAAATTAATATAAAAGATAAATTTTTAGTTCAAAAATCAGAATTACTCGGGTTTTTGAAATCAAGAAAACTGGACGTACTTTTAACACTGGGTGCCGGAGACATTGACCAATTTGTTGAACCCATTGAAAATATATTATTAAAATGAAGAAAATCATCATCATTTCAATCTGGGTTCTACTTGCATCAGGTTTAGTGGCAGGTTTAATTTTCTCTGGATTATTTCATCAGCAAAGAATTTGCAAAGCCGTTGATATTCAGGTAAATTATGCTGGGGCAGATCCATTTTTTACTGTGAATGATATCAATTCTTTCCTCATTCAGAAAAATGATTCCATCAAAGGTAAAAAAATGTCGGAAATAAACGAAAATTTAATAGAAAACAATATAAAAGAGAACCCTTATATCTTAGATGCTGATGTATTTACATCTATGGAAGGTATTTTAAAGATAAATATAACGCAACGAAAACCTATTGTTAGGATTATTAATTCAGCTAACCAACATTATTATCTGGACAATTTAGGCGTAAAAATGCCAATTAATACAAACTATCCAGTAAATGTGGTTGTTGCATCAGGAAATATAAATTCATCTTATAACTTTTTTTCTCCAGAAAACGAACATCAAAGAAATGACACAATGAACCTGAAAAAAGATTCCATTCTATTCAGCGTTTTTAAAGTTGCAAACTATATCTCAAACAATAACTTCTTGAAAGCTCAAATTGAGCAAATATATGTTAATGAAGATGCGGAAATTGAGTTAATACCTAAATTAGGTGAACAAACTATTATTTTTGGAAATGCAGAAAATATGGAAGTAAAATTTAATAAGTTATTGATTATCTACAAAGAGGCATTTAATAAATCAGGATGGGATCAATATAAAAAAATTAATCTCACCTTCGAGAATCAGGTAGTGTGTACAAAAAAATAAAAAATCTAGAAATTTTAATCTATTATAAATATTTAATCTATGAATCAAAGTGAAATTATTGTCGGTTTAGACATTGGAACAACCAAAATAGCTGTAATTATTGGCAGAAAAGACAGCAATGGTAAAATAGAAATATTGGGTTCGGGAAAAACCGATTCAATAGGAGTAATGAGAGGTTCTGTCATTAATATTGAGAAAACAGCTGAATCTATTTTATCAGCAGTGCAGGAAGCAAGTACAGCATCGGGTGTTGAAGTAGGTGAAGTTTATGTAGGTATTGCAGGTCAACACATTAAGAGCCTTCAACAAAGAGGAAATATCATGCGAAATACAATAGAAGAAGAAGTTTCGCAAAAAGACCTTGATTTGCTGATAGAAAATATGCACAAATTAGTAATGAAACCAGGCGAAGAAATAATTGACGTAATTCCTCAGGAATTTATTATTGACAACGAACCCG
Organism: uncultured Bacteroides sp.; assembly: GCA_964496885.1. Lineage (GTDB taxonomy): Bacteria > Bacteroidota > Bacteroidia > Bacteroidales > JACABE01 > JACABE01. Next base: position 67,145 of record CAZCBG010000008.1, read on the forward strand.
GTATCAGACAACCTATTGGGATGTCAGGAATTTGCCTTGAAGCCAATTTTCATATTATCACTGGACAGATTGCTTCAATTAAAAATATTATCAGAAGTGTAAAAAAAGCCAATTTAGAAGTTAAAGATTTAATATTGGAACCTTTAGCATCTGCTGAAGCTGTATTGGATGAGAGAGAAAAAGAAGCCGGTGTAGCATTGGTTGACATTGGAGGTGGAACAACTGATGTTGCAATTTTTCAGGATGGTATTATTAGACACACAGCAGTTATTCCATTAGGTGGCAATATCATAACTGAGGATGTAAAAGAAGGTTGTTCAATTATTAAAAGTCAGGCAGAAGCCTTAAAAGCTAAATTCGGTTCAGCTTTGGCAAGCGAAAACAAAGAAGAGGAAATTGTTGCCATACCAGGACTAAGAGGTCGACAACCCAAAGAAATTTCGCTTAAAAACCTTGCCAATATTATTCAAGCCCGAATGGAAGAAATCCTTGAACATGTAATGTATGAAATTAAAAGTTCAGGTTACGAAAAGAAGCTGATTGGCGGTATCGTACTAACAGGAGGTGGTGCCATGCTTAAACATATTGCCCAGCTTTCGGAGTTTATGACAGGAATGGATACCCGTATAGGTTATCCGAACGAACACTTATCGAGCAATTCTCCTGAAGAACTGGCCCATCCTATCTATTCAACAGGTGTTGGATTGGTGATAAAAGGGCTTGAAAGAGCTGAAAAAGAAACCGTTAAAGAAGTTAAAAATAAAAAAACGCCTAAGAAGCAAAAAACAGAATCGAATGTAAAATTTTTAGATAAATTTAAAAAATTCTTTGACGAGGAAGTAAAGTAATTAACAATGCATTGTTGAATAATAATTCAAATTCTTCAACATTAGATTGAATTTTATCCATAAATTTATCGATGCTAAAAATAGTTTTCTTTTTATGTTGGTTTTACTATAAACCAATGAAATTTAAGCAAATAATAAATACTGCGATTTCTTAAAAAAATCTCAAACATACAATATAGTAATAATAAATTTAATGAGCATGCTAAAAGTTGATTTACCAAAAAATCAGTCGTCCATCATCAAAGTGATTGGAGTTGGAGGTGGCGGAAGTAACGCCGTAAACTATATGTACAATCAAGGTATTAATGGTGTTGATTTTATTATCTGCAACACCGATGCCCAGGCATTGGACGCCAGCCCTATCCCGACTAAAGTTCAACTAGGAAAAGGCTTAGGTGCTGGGAATGTACCTTCAGTTGCAAAACTGGCTGCTGAAGAAAAAGCAGATGAAATTAAAGCATTGCTCGAGAAAAACACACAAATGTTATTTATCACTGCAGGTATGGGTGGTGGTACCGGAACCGGAGCAGCTCCGGTAATTGCAGCACTTGCAAAAGAAATTGAACTTTCTGATGATTTGGAAAACAAAATTTTAACTGTTGCTATAGTTACCTTACCTTTTTCATTTGAAGGTAGAAAAAGAATATTGCAAGCTGAAGAAGGCATTAAAGAGCTAAGAAAATATGTAGATGCCATCTTAATTATCAAAAACGATAAATTAAGGGAATTTGGTGATTTACCTTTAGGAAAAGCCTTTGAAAAAGCCGATAACATATTGACTACCGCTGCTAAAGGTATCGCTGAAATTATAACTGTTAAAGCATTTGTAAACATCGACTTTAAAGATGTAAATACTGTAATGAAAAAAAGTGGTGTTGCATTGATGGGTTCTGGCGTTGCCGAAGGAGAAAATCGTGCTTATAGAGCCATTGAAATGGCAATTAATTCTCCCTTGCTGAACGACAATAACATAAAAGGTGCACAGAATATTCTTTTGTATTTTGCATCGGGTAGTAGCGAAGCTACCATGGATGAAATTACTGAAATTACTGATTTTATCCTGAATGAAGCAGGAAAAGATGTAGATATTATATGGGGTGCTGGTACAGATGATACATTGGGTGAAAAACTTTCCATCACATTGGTAGCAACCGGTTTCGACAAAAGTCATGAAATTGATTTTAATACACCAAGAGTAGTCATAAAGAAAACCCTTCCTCTTGAAGAAAAAGTGGAAGAAGAAAAACCTTCATTCATACCATTCGAAACACCACAGAATCAGGATGATATTTTGAATGATATCACGATGGTCGAAAAATCAGATATAAATGATTCTGTCCCATTTACGATTGAAAATCCAAAGCCAAGTTTCGAAATTAAACAAGAAATTTTTCAAAATCAGACGAAAAATAACGATGATCAACCTTATCTGATTCCTAAACAGGAGACCAAAACCGAAACTTTTGTTAATCAAAAACCAGAAACATCTTTTAAAGAATCAGACCTGAGCGAAACCGAAATTGATAAAAAATCCTTCGAGCGCATCCAACGTCTGAAAGATTTAAGCATGAAACTCAGAACCCCTGAAGGTTTATCTGAACTCGAAAATTCACCAGCTTATGTCCGTAGAAATGTTGTGTTGAGCGATGTAACCCATTCGTCTGAATCTGAAATTTCACGTTTTACTTTGACAGAAAATGACGAAAAAAAAGTGGAGATCAAGTCAAACAATTCATTTTTACACGATAACGTAGATTAATACCATGAGTCTCGAAATTACGATTAACAACGACATCAAAGCAGCCATGCTGGCCAGGGATAAAGATAAACTCGAAGCCCTAAGGGCTGTAAAAGCTGCTCTATTGCTCATTAAAACCGGTAAAGACACTGCAACTGCTGAAGTTCCGGAAGAAGTAGAATTGCTAACCCTTCAAAAACTAGTAAAACAACGCAAAGAAACTGCAGAAATCTATAAAGAACAAAACCGTTTAGATTTGTACGATGTGGAAATGTTTCAAGTGAGCATCCTCGAAAAATACCTGCCCGAGCAACTGAGTGAAGATGAAGTAAAAAGCATTATCCTCTCCATTATCAAAGAAAGCGGTGCCACTGGCATGCGTGATATGGGGAAAGTAATGGGCCTGGCAGGCAAACAACTCACAGGTAAAGCCGACAATAAGATAGTGGCAGCTTTTGTAAAAGAGCTTTTAGCCGTTTAAAACCAATTTTTCTTTTAAAAATACCATTTATTGATTGATCATAAATGGTATTTTTTTTATTATTTTCAAACTACTCTCTTTTAAAAGTTTCATCTTTTAAATTTTTTTGCATGTACAAAACTACTAACAATAAACCTTTTACGTTGAAATCAAGACTTAAAAGCTTTAAGTTTGCTTTTCAAGGAATTCGTGAAGTGGTGGCAACACAACATAATATTTGGATACATCTGATATTAGCAATATTGACCATAAGCTTGGGTTTTATATTTAATATCAAAGCAACTGAATGGATTGCCATTGTTATTTCAATAGGGATAGTGTTTGCAGCTGAAATATTCAATTCTGCCCTTGAATACATGGTTGATATGATTTCACCAGACTACCACGAAAAAGCCGGAAAGATCAAAGACCTGGCAGCAGCAGCCGTATTTATCACAGCCTTGGCAGCAGCCATCGTTGGTATTATTATTTTTTTACCAGAATTACTTCATATTTTTAAAAAATAGACAACATGATATTAATAGCAGACAGTGGCTCAACCAAAACCGACTGGAGTTTACTCAGTCACGAACACGAAGTAAAAACCTTCCAGACCATCGGTATGAATCCATTTTTTATTGATGCTGAAGGTGTTGCTCTTGAATTGGAAAAAAATATTTCCCCATATTTAAATGCAAAATTAATTGAAAAGGTTTATTTCTATGGAGCCGGATGCAGCACCATGCAAAAAAAGGATGTCATCCGGGAGCCTCTTGAAAGCTTTTTCAGAATGGCTGAAGTTGAAGTGGAACATGACTTGCTGGCAGCAGCCAGAGCCTTGTGTGGAAAAAACAGCGGTATTGCTTGCATATTAGGCACTGGCTCCAACTCATGCTTATATGATGGAGATGAAATTATAGAAAATGTACCCTCTGTGGGTTATTTTTTCGGAGACGAAGGTGGCGGAGTGTATATGGGTAAAATTCTCATTACTGCTTACCTTCGTGACGAATTACCCCTTGATTTAAAACAATTGTTCGAAAAAAAATATGCCTTCCGTTTCGATTATATCCTGGATGCTATTTATAAAAATAGTTTTCCTAATCGATTTCTGGCTTCATTTTCCATCTTTTTGTCAGAAAATATAACCCATCCTTATATTTCAAAATTAATTTATAATGCTTTTGATCAATTTTTTTATTACCAGGTCAGCAAGTATAGCGGTTTCAAAGAACATCCATTAAGTTGCACGGGATCTGTTGGTTATTATTATAAAGATCTTTTCCTGAAAGTAGCTGAAAAATGGCAAGTCCAAGTAAGCGAAATTTGCAAAACCCCTATGGAAGGATTGATCAGGTATCACAGATAAGGAGTTGATTGAGTTAAGCTTACTTGTAGTACTTAGAATACTTTATGTACTTATATTACTAAGAGTAGTTGGAGTTTTTAGCTTTTATGAGGTTTGTAATCTTACATTAATCAATGTTTTCATAAAGTATAGTAGTTAAAAAATATCGTCTAAAATTTCTCTTCATTTATAAAAACCTACTATTTCCATTAAGCTATAAATTTATAAATGAGTGCAAATAATACAATCGATATTTATTTGTATCATCCAAAATTTTAATAACAAATTGATTTTTTTTGTAATAACTTTGTCCTACAAATGTTTTGAATTTCTGTCTCAAACCATTCAGTATGTCAAATTTAAAAATTCTATTCATCGGTAATTATCTGATTATTCAAGATGATTTTGATAAATTTCTTTCGGAGAATCATTTTGAAGTTTTCAAAGCAGCATCATACGAAGAAGTGATAGTTTTGATTAAAAATAATGAGATTGACATCGCAATGTTAGAAGTAGAACTTCCGGATAAAAATGGAATGCTCGTTTTACAAGAAATTAAAACGTCCTACCCTGATATGGATGTTATTATGCTTGCAGAAAGTGGAAATTTTGAAATGGTATTAAAAGCCATGCGTTTAGGAGCTCAAAACTTTTTAATAAAACCACTTCTACCTTCAGATATTGAAGATGCAATCAAAAGATGTAGGAAGTATCTTAGCTATTCTTTTCACCTCAAAGAATCAAACAGAAATAACGAACTCTTAATCAAAGAATTAAAAACTATTTTCAAATGGGAACTAATAGTGGAGAGCAAAGGAATGAAGGAAGTACTCAATCTGGCTGCAAAAGTTGCAAAAACTGATAAAACTACAGTTCTCATTACCGGAGAAAGTGGAACA
>CAZCBG010000009.1:0-68898 GCA_964496885.1 uncultured Bacteroides sp.
ACAGGGTGAGCCCCTCACACCACTGTACGTACGGGTCACGTATACAGCGGTTCATAAAGATGTGGAGCAATAAATTCATCAGGGTATGCTAAAAATTAGTATCGGCAACATCCCAATTGAGGAATGCAAGAACGTTTGCCAACATTCATTCATATAGCTAAAATCCCATTAGGTATTACGTCTAATGGGATTTTGGTTAATAAATCAGAACAATTTTTAATTAAAACCCAGTATTGAAATTTAATTATAAATAATATTGAAGTAAGTATAATAATAAGAATGAAAATAAAAGCAAATATAAATATGCCAAAAACCCAGAACCAACATAGTTGTCCATACTGCAATGCTCATCCTGATGCAAATGGGAAAATAATACACCATCAGTCAATCTACTGCTATATGAATATGCCGAGCGAAAAAGAAACTAGCATTGATATAACAAATCAGCTGAAAGACCGAGATAATCAAAACACTGATGATATCACCACAGATAATACCAGCACCACTGATGATTATAACATAGGAATGAACTCACGAATAGTTAGCTGATGAAACCACCACCAAGAAATTATAACTCAGATAATAAAACCACCACAAATAAATTATAACCCAGAAAAGAACTCTGAAATTGTTACGTGATGATAATCTAGCACTAGAATTAGATTCAATATATTGAAATACACCTTACCAGACTCCATGGCATAATATGCATTGCGACTGATGCCCAAATCCTTAGTTAACCTTGAAGCACTAATATTCTTATCAGTTCTCAATTGAATAAGTTTTAAACCAATCTTACGCATTTGTTCTTGATGCTCAGATTTTACCTCTTTATTTAAAACATATTTCTTATTGGTAATACTGCTCACAGGCAAATTTTCTTCCATCACATTAATTTTATAAAACAAAATTATAAAATGTCTGCACATAATTATAACCTTTTCAATAAATTTACGTACTATTGCACATAAATATGAGCAATAACGACAGCAATAAGAAGAGAAGAAGACGTTTTATCCATGACTTCCTAAGCATTGATATAAATGATGAGGAACAACGCAGCCACATGATTTTGGTTGAACATAATTCCAATGGAGATATTTTAAGCATGAACATTATCGATATGCCTAACGTATTTTATGCATCACGTTATCATTTATATCTTAATTAAAACGAAAACCTAAATAGTAACGAAAACAGGCTATAAACAGGCATATATCGACAAAATAAGTCTTAGTATTAATAGGTAACAAAAAATATAAAGGATGAAGGTAAAATACAATAGGGTATCAACAATACAACAAACAGGGAATAGATTTGAACTAGACACCAATACATACGATTTAACGCTATTGGATAAAGTCAGTGGCAAAATGCTATTCACCGAAAGACCATGCGCTAGAGAGGTTATAAAGCTTGTAGAGGAGGGCAAATTAAGTGAACTGGTAGTTGAGGAACTATCAAGGCTTGGCAGGAACACAGGTGATGTAATAAGAACGCTGGAATGGCTGGAAGAACACCAAGTTAATGTAGTGGTCAGGAACATTGGATTGCAGAGCAGACCCAATGGAAAGACAAACCCAGTATGGAAAATGATATCATCTGTGATGTCATCTCTATACGAAATGGAACTATCAAATATTAAGGAACGGACATTGGCTGGGAGAATGGTATTCATTCAAAAAGGTGGTACATTGGGCAGACCGTCTGGTAGTGGTGAAAGTGAAAAGAAATTCATTGAAAAAGATAAGAGCAAAGACATCATCAAGTACATTAACAAAGGCAGAACAGTAAGGGAAATAAGTAAATACCTAAGTGTAAGTCACAGGACAATCATCAAAGCAAAGAAGGTTGGCGAGAAATTCGGGTTGCTAGAAAACGTACAATGCTGATAATCTAATGGGTGGTGGGTATCCGATGGGGGTATGAAACACCACCCACCCCCTAAAAAGGCATGGGGGTGCTGCATGAAGAAAAAATTATATAAATATTTTTTTTTAAAAATTTGGAAACTAATAATTTCTTAAATATCTTAAAGTGCAAATTTTTTATAAAAAATAATTTTAAACAGCTAAAAAAATGACTAACCTAACATTGGCATATAATCAACCACATCAATGCTTAAATCGCTTATATTGGGTTCATATACCCTGCTAAACCTTTGGATACTCCTATTCTTTTTGGTGTAGATACTCCAAGCATGATTAGGTTTGAAATCAGAACCCCTTGGGGTTAAATAATGGTTCTGATTAAGCCATTTAGCAATTTTAATGAATGAATTACCTTCATCATGCATCTTGCTTATGGTATCAAAGAGAAACTGTTGGTAATCATTATAGGGTGAATACCATAATGTGGCTGAATAATAATCAACACTTAATGTTAGAAAAAACTTGTTTTTGGTAATGGTTTTGTCTGGTTGATATGTGCCCACCATGGAAAACATTTCACCACCGTGGAGTAGTTTGAAATAGGTGTAAGTTGATTTTTTGATTTACGTCCGCTTTGGGGCGGAATAATCAATGATATTAAAATAGAAAAAGCCAAATCTTTCGACTTGGCTTTTTTTTAAACTATTTTATGCTGAACATTTAGTTTTTATAAACGTCCACTTACGGCATCCCAGTCCACTAAATTCCAGAATGCAGCAATATAATCGGGTCTTTTATTCTGTTGATCAATATAATAAGCATGTTCCCATACATCGCAGGTTAGTAATGGCGTAAGACCATTTCTCAATGGATTTCCGGCATTGCTTTCCTGAACAATGGCCAAAGAACCATCATTGTTTTTTACCAACCAAGCCCATCCTGATCCGAACAAAGTTGCTGCAGCTGCAGAAAACTTTTGTTTAAATTCTTCAAATGAACCAAAAGACGCATTGATTACATCTGATAATTTTCCGGAAGGAAGTCCGCCACCATTAGGTTTTAAACAATTCCAATAGAAAGTATGATTCCAAATCTGGGCACCATTATTAAAGATACCACCACTCGCTTTTTTTACAATGTCTTCTAAGCTTGCGTTTTCAAATTCGGTACCAGGTGCTAGATTATTTAAATTGTTTACATATGCCTGGTGGTGCTTTCCATAATGAAATTCAATGGTTTGCTTTGAAATATAAGGTTCTAATGCATCCATTGCATAAGGTAATTTGGGTAATTCGAAAGCCATGATTTTTTATTTTTAAAGGTTTAATAATATATTTTGTTAATTAAGGAAGTTTACTTAAACCCTTAATTTTTCAAAATAAACAAACAAACAAACAATATGTTCAAACTATTTATGTTTCTTAAGTTCTTCTACAGCTTTTAAAAATGAATTATCTGTCTGAAGATAAATAGGATAAAATCCTTTATCGTCAAAAACGTTTCTTCCGATAAATGCTTTCAGCATGACTTTAATTTTTTCAAGAGAAATTGTAAAACCTGGCAAATTATTAGAAATCCCATTCTTGGCTGCATATGCAATAAATTCATTTAAAATAGGCTGGCTGATAGTAAACTTTTGAATGTAATCGTCAGCATTTTTGAAAGCAGTAAATAGTTTTCTGTTTTTATCAGTATAATCAAAAGCAAATTGATATATTAAACCTTTGTTGTTTAGCTGATTGTAGTAATCAAGATTTTTGTCCATGTGTAAAGGGATGTAAATGTCGGGCATAATACCACCACCACCGTAAACGACTTTGCCTTTTGGCGTTTTGTATTTTAATGAATGAGCAAATTTTGTACTATCCGGATTCTCAAGTTCACCATTCTGATACCTTTGATTGAGGTCGTTCATGTATTCTTCAATACCGTTTTTATAGGATTTTTGAATGCATCTTCCTGTTGGAGTATGATACCTGGCCACTGTAAGGCGCACAGCAGAACCATCAGATAAATCAAATTGCTCTTGCACCAGACCCTTTCCAAACGAACGTCTTCCGATGATAGTTCCTCTGTCGTTATCTTGAATGGCTCCGGCAATAATTTCGCTTGCTGAAGCTGACCATTCGTCAATTAATACAACCAAAGCTTCCTTTTCCGAAACCCCTTTTTTTGTAGCATATGCAAATTGCTTAGGCCTGTTTTTCCCTTCGGTATAAACAATCAATTTACCGTCCGAAAGAAATTCATCTGCTACATCAATAGCTGACTGTAAAAATCCACCCCCGTTTCCTCTAAGATCCAGAATTAAACCTTGCATACCTTGTTTGTTCAGTTTTTGCAATGCCTGCAAAAACTCCTGAGAGGTTGTTTTCGAAAATTTGCTCAGTTTGATGTAACCAATTTTTGGGTCGACCATGTATGATATATCAATACTATAGGTTGGAATTACATCTCTAACAATATTAAAGTCAAGTAAATGTGCAACATCTCTTCTAAAAATACTTACTTTAACTGTTGAACCTTTTTTACCTTTCAACTTTTTTAAAACATCCGTATCTTTAATGCCAATAGCAGCTACATTCTTCCCATCAACTTTTACAATTCTGTCTCCAGCTCTGATGCCAATTTTTTCAGATGGTCCACCCGAAACTGTATTAATGACCATGATCGTATCACTCTGAATCCGAAACTGTACCCCTATTCCTTCAAAATTTCCCATTAAAGGATCATTGACATCGTTAAATTCTTCAGCTGAAATATAAGCTGAGTGTGGATCCAAACTTTGGAGCATACCACTGATTGCTTTTTCTTGTAATTTCTCAATAGAAATAGTATCGACATAATCTTGCAATGCAAAATTAATCACGTCATTTACCTTGTCGTAGGTTTGTCTTTTTGAGGAAAATAAATTTCTATTTTTTAAAGTTCCTGAAAGTAGTATACCTAGCAAAATGCCAACTATCAATACAATAGAAAAAATAATGGGAAGATATTTATGGTTAGATGTTGAGTTTTCGTTCATGCTGAGTGCTTATAATGTTATTTGTAATTAAGTTATTGCTAAAATTCATTGATTTTCTATGAATTACGTCTGTAATATTTTGCAAAAGTACAAAAAAAGCTTTGTTATAATTTTGTATTTTTTCTTAATAAAACCAAATTTTCTGCACATATAGCTTTTGTTTGATGTAACTTTGTATATCCTTAAAAACGTATATCATGAAAAAGTTATTAGTATTTATGACCGTGTTGATAATGGCTTATGGGGGTTTTGCCCAAATAAAAAAAGGAAATAACGATGCAGCTATTGAGAAAACTGGTCAATTGGACAACAAAGGAATAACAATTGACTTTAGCAAAAGCGCTGTTAACCCAAAAAATGTGGAAGACTACTTCAACAAAGGAATTGAAAAGTTTGACCTTAGGGATTACAAAGGAGCAATTGAAGAATTTACGAAAGCGATTGAATTAAATGATTTAAAATTTCCCGAAGCTTATTTCAACAGAGGCGTAGCTAAATTCAAACTCGAAGACTATAAAGGGGCTGTAATTGATTATGCAAAAGCTATAGAAAACAAGCCAGATTATGCCAAGGCATACTACAACAGAGGAGTTGCAAAAATTAAATTAGGCGAGAAAGAAAGTGCATGCTTAGATTTAAGAAAAGCAGAAGAATTAGGGTATGTAGTAGCTAATGAATACATGAAAGCATTTTGTAAATAAAAAACCCTTGCAACTCATAAAGCTACAAGGGTTTATCTTTTTCTGAAATGTACCCGGAGCCGGGATCGAACCGGCACGAGTGTAACCTCATCGGTTTTTGAGACCGACGCGTCTACCAATTCCGCCATCCGGGCATTTAAAAGAACTTTTTAAAGGACTGCAAAAATACTACTTTTTCTCAAACTTTTGTAAAAAAAAATTAATTTTAAATTTAATTGATTTTCAAGCTTTTTTCAAATAAAATACTTAATTTTGCAGCCCAAAGTAAAAAGCTACACCATGTCAAATCTTGTTAATATTTTTTCAGGAAGAGCAACCCGTTATTTAGCGGAAAAAATTGCCGAATACTATGGCAAAGAACTTGGTAAATCAGTAGTTGTGGAATTTTCGGATGGCGAATTCCAACCATCATTTGAACAGAATATCAGAGGAAATGATGTGTTTATTATACAATCTACTTTTGCTCCAACCGAAAATTTATTTGAATTATTGATGATGATTGATGCTGCCAAAAGAGCTTCAGCCCGTCGCATCATTGCCGTAATTCCTTATTTTGGATTTGCACGTCAGGATAGAAAAGACAAACCAAGGGTTTCCATTGCAGCAAAACTAGTAGCCAATCTTTTAACCGCTGCAGGTGTTCAGAGAATTATTACCATGGACTTACATGCAGATCAGATTCAAGGTTTTTTCGACGTACCTGTTGACCATTTGTATGGGTCTTCAGTATTCATCTCTTATGTTAAGAGCTTAAACCTGCCAAATCTTACATTTGCTTCACCCGATACAGGTGGTACACGTAGAGCAGGAATGTATGCCAAAACCCTCGGAACAGGTTTTGTAATTTGTTACAAACAACGCAACAAGCCCAATGAAGTAGGTAAAATGGAATTGATTGGTGATGTTAAAGATAAAAATGTAATTTTACTCGACGATATCATTGATACAGGTAATACTATTGTTAAAGCAGCCTATTTGATGATGGAGAATGGCGCAGCAAGCGTTAGAGCTGTGATTACTCATCCTTTATTAACGGGAAATGCTTATGAAATGATCGAGAATTCTCCTTTTACAGAAGTAGTCGTTAGTGATACAATTCCATTGCGTCATCAAAGTGATAAAATTCATGTCATTACCGTTGCAAAACTCATATCGGATGTCATCCGAAGGGTAGAAAACAATGAATCTATTTCAAATTTATATAATACGTTTGACCTTAAATAATACGCCTTATAAATAATTACTAATTAGAGAAAAAAAAACTTAAAAGGCGAAAGTTTTTACTTCTCACAAATAAATTAATTAAAATGAAAACAGTATCTATGAGCGGTTCTCTGAGAGAGAACGTAGGGAAAAAAGATGCAAAAATGAACAGAAAAAACGGTAAAGTACCCTGTGTTCTTTATGGTGGTAAAGATCAGATTCATTTTTTGACAAATGAAAAAGATTTTAAAGACATCATTTTTACACCTGAAGTATGTTTTATCGATTTGGAAATCAATGAAAAAAAATACAAAGCTACTTTACAAGATGTTCAATATCATCCAGTAAGTGATAGTATTTTACATGTTGATTTTCTTCAGATTAGTGAAGATAAACCAATTATTATGAGTGTTCCTATTAAAGTTATTGGTACATCTCCTGGCGTTTTAAGAGGCGGTAAATTGGTTGTGAAAATGAGAAAACTAAAGGTTAAAGGTTTACCTAATGTATTACCAGATGACGTTAAAATTGACATTACACCATTGGATATCGATGATTTTGTTAAAGTTAACAACCTGAAAGTAGAAGGTGTTGAATTCTTAAATGTTCCAACTTCTATCGTTGTCTTGATTAAACCTACACGTGGGGTTGAAGAAGCCACTCCTGAAGCTGAAGCTAAGAAATAAGATTCTTAAATTACATATTTTAAAAGGTATAAAGTTTGCAACTTTATACCTTTTTTTATTGCTGATAGATGAAACAAAATCAAATCAAATGTTAACATAATTTATATACAAATAGATTTTTATTGTTGTAACTTTGTGATATATATTTTCTCGATTAAAAGCAAAATACAATGAAAAAATTTACTTTTTTTAGCGTATTGCTTGCAATTAGCAGTACGTTGAGCCTTGGTCAAAACGTAAGTGTTAAACCCTCCACTTTTCAAAGCTTTCAATCTAGTGGCCCAAAGAATCTTCAGGAATACTTGAATGAGAATGTGGTTTCAAACACAAAAGTTTCAATTTGGTCTGATAATTTTGCAGATACTGCAAAATGGGTAATTTACAAAATCCCCGAGACGATAGGTAATTGGGCCATCATATCCGACACAGCTGCAGCATCTTCTGCCTGGAAGAATTTTTGGGGTGCTGACAATATGAATTCCCCAACTGCTAATCAAGGAGTTGCATATTTTGACGGTATTTACCAGTTTGTTAATAATATTACAGGTCCCGAAAATAGCATGATAATATCGAAGGACTTTATTGATTTAAGTAATCAAAGTGCTGTTTCTATTAAATTCTATCAATGGTATTATTCTTTTAACAATGATTCTACTTTAGTTGAAATAAGTAACGACAGTATAAACTGGCATAGTTTTCTTGCAAATCCAGATGTTACAGCTAATGGAAATGCTAACCAATGGAGGTATGGCTGGAAAGAAATAAATATTTCTCAATGGGCTGCCAATCAGCCTAAAATATGGATCAGATTCAGATTCTATGCACCAGAATTTTCCGGGACACCCCTTTCAACTGCTTATGGTGGTGGATATGGATGGATGATAGATGATGTTTCGCTATTCAGGCCAGCTGATAATTGGATACAAATTAACAGGGCTACGCTGTATGATGCCTATATGCAAATACCTTCCGGATTAGGAAGACCAATGTATTATGATGCCGATATTGTTAACATGGGTGCCATTGCTCAGTCTCATTTAAAATTACATGGCATTGAATTAACCACCAATTCTGAATCAAACAGTATTGATACAACTATACAACCAGGTGAAAGTTTTTATAAATTGACCACAAACAATTATTTCTTTACACCTCCCTCAACAATAGGGACCTATAAAGTTACTGCCTTTATTTCCAGCGATTCAATCCCTTTTCTTCTTGCTCAGGACACTTTTGATATTAAAGTCGTTTGTGATAGCTGTATGTATGCTAGAGATAATAATAACTATACAGGTTCACGATGGGCTGAAACCAGCGGAACATTTAGTAATCCTTATACTGCTGTTAATAAGTTCCAGCTTAATCAGGATAGAAGTATATATGGTATCAATTGTGTAGTAAATACGCTTTCAAAAATAGGTTCTAAAATTAAAGCAATCTTGTATAAATATTCCAGAGAAACGGGTTCAATAATTATTGTTGCTCAATCAACAAATTACTATCTTACAGAAACTGACATTCCTTCTGCCCCTCCTTTATTTAATCCACCTTCTATTTCTTTGCCATTTGCATCAGGATATACCATGCAGAAAGATTCAATTTATTATCTGGGTATACAATCTTTTGGAGGAAACGATATTGTAAAAATAGCTACCGACAATACAGGCATACCTCAACATGAACAAGCATCCCTTTTATATGATCCAGCTGAAAATATCTGGTATTCCTGGGGTGGTGGTAATGCTCCTGCAATGATGATACGTGGAATTTTTAATCAAAATATGAATTGGAATTTAGGTATCATCGAGAATAAAAATAATCAACCGCTCTTAGTTTGTATGCCAAATCCGGCAAAAAATGCCTGCAGGATTTCTTATACGTTGAACTATGCCGAAATAACTTCCATCATTTTAACTGACATTATGGGAAGAAGCCTTCATTCAATTTTTCAAGGCAGGCAAACAAAGGGCAATTATATGCTCGATATTGATTTATCTGAATTAATAAGTGGGACCTATTTTCTATGTTTAAAAACTACAACTGCTCAGGTTACTGAAAAACTAATCATTATAAGATAATAAAAAAAGAAAAACAAAAGTTTACATCAGTTTTTTATATACTTGCCACCAACGATCAGGCACTTCGTCGGCCAATGCAGTTTGATAATCATCATAGGAACAAGGCACTAAATAATGACGTTCATATTTGATTTTTAAATCTATTGGGCAGGGTACTTCCATCCACCAACGATCGCTTTTTTTGCTTTTATAAAAAATAATTTCGTGGGTATTTTCTTTGATGGAAACATAGTATTTTTTATAGTTCTCTTTGTCTTTATAAGGATAATCGAATTTGCGATTGTAAAAACCATCTATAAAATACCAAATCATCTGAGCTACCAAATGAGAAGTTTGTCCATTGTTGTCGAATACAGGATTGCATTCATAAAATCCAACAGAAGTTAACTTGTCGCTCATGCCTGCATAGCGAGCAATCTGGCAAACTTCTTCTCCATTAAATCCATTGGGAGTTGCATTTGCATTGCCAGGTGCATCAGCCTGACGGATGGCCGAAATATCAATACTTATCATATCTGCATTGCGTACCAAAGGTTCTACCAGTTCGATGTCTTTTCTGATTACACCCAGGCGATAGGCATCAAAATACAATTTCCCCATAAGTTCAATCGCTTCCTGATCAACAAAATAAGTCTGATAACCTATATTGGTATAATTAAATAAAAAATTAGGCTGATGCAAAATAATCTTACTTAGATAGGCCTTGGCATCAATTTCATCTTCGGCATCTCCCAAATCAAAAGTATTATCAACTGTAAAGATATTAATGATTTGTCCTAATTTTTCGTAAGCCCTGTAATTGGCAAAACACAAATCCTGACTCCCACCAATGATGATAGGTATTATTTCTTTTTTGATGAGTGTAGCAACTACCTCACTCAATGCAAAATAAGTATCTTCAACCGAATGACCTTTTTTAATATTCCCTAAGTCAGCAATTTTGTTCTTGGCTGATGAAGGAAATAACTGATAAAATTTCTTTCGAATTTCATCAGGTGCATTGGCAGAACCGAAATTATTCACCGACTTACGGTCTTCTTTCACTCCTATAATGGCAATATCAATTCCTTCCATATCAGGAAAAATTGCTTCTTCTGTAAAGCTAGTAATGATATGACCTAAGCGACTACGTAAATCATGATAATCAAGATCTTCATTTTTAAAACCGATAGGTTCCAAATAAATTTTAATATCCATAAGTGCCTCTAAAATTATTAGGTAAAAATAATTTTTTTATTCAAACATTACCTTCCTTTCGGCAATAATTTATAAACAATATTTCAATAAATTGATTTGCAATAAATTATTTCAAGAAAAAAAGCATGATTTTCTTTATATTTCTGAAAAGATATTCTTTACATTTGCATGATTATAAACTTTAGATTTTGTATAATGAGGTACTTAAATAGATTTTTACTGTTTTTTCTGATTGTTTTTTCTTTTCAAATGGCTTTGGCTCAATTTACCATCAATGGAGAATTCCGTAATAAAACGATGTTTTTAGATGGCTATAAACAGTTATTAATCGGTTCTCAAAATCCTTATGGGGTCGTTGTTCAACGAAGTCGCTTATCGTTTGATTACAAAAAAGACAATCTCACATTTGCATTTTCTGTTCAGGATATCAGAAACTGGGGGCAGGATGCCAATTCTGCAAACAATACCAATATGGGTGTGTTTGAAGTCTGGGCTAAATTCAATTTCAATGAAAATTTTTCCGTAAAACTTGGTCGTCAGCAAATAAAATATGATGACGAAAGATTAATTTGTGCTTCAAATTGGACCGACCAGGGAGTTGTTCACGATTTAGCTGTTTTTCAATATGACAATAAAATTAAAACGCTTAAAGCTGATTTGGGCCTGGCAATGAATAATAATACTGCAAATTTAAATTATTTAAGCGATTATACTGTGAAAAATTACAAATATATGGCTTATCTATGGCTCAATAAGACATTTGCAGAAAAGAAACTGGATGTTTCGCTGATGTCGATCGTGGATGTGAATCAAAAACCATTAGAGCCAAATAATCTTAAATCAAGGTTTACTTTAGGCCCCAATGTCAATTTCAAAAAAGGGAAATTTAGTATTGGAGGCATATTTTATTATCAAGGAGGGAAATTAGCAGATGGCAAAACTGTAAATGCCAATTTTTATTCAGCCAAAATAGGGTATAAAATTGCCAAAGCTTTAGAACTTTCCGTGACATATGATCATTATTCAGGTACTGATTTTAAAGATACTACCTTAGCTAAAACTTCATCTGCTACTTTCGACAAACTCTACGGAACCAATCATACCTATTTAGGATACATGGATTATTTTACCGGAAACGCAGCCGATATTACCAAAGCAGCCGGTATCAATGATTTATATATCAGGGCAAGTTTTGATTTCAAAGAAAAACATTCAATAGAAGCAACGTATCATTTGTATTATCTCGACAAAGCCTATATCCCTGTTTCTCACAAACCAAGTCTTGAAGTGAATAAAAGTCTTGGCTCAGAAATAGACCTGGTTTATACTTATAAGTACAATAAAATCATAAATCTTAGCTTGGCCTATTGCACTATGCTACCAAGTGAAACCCTTAAATACCTTCATACCGGAGTCATTGGTGGAGGTAGTACTAAATTTCCTCAGTTTATTTATCTGATGATCAGCTTTAAACCCAATTTTTTCACTTCTAAAGACTAAAAGTTAAACGCGAAAATATGCAAATAAAGCTAAGTTAATAATGGAAAACATCTTTTACTTAACAAGCTGATATGCAATAATCATTAACCAATAACTAATAATCTACCTAATGCTAACTGCCAGAAAGTTTGAACGTTTAAGTATGATTGCTAAGCTCACAGAAATCTTTGAGGATGGAGAAGAATTGTATTTACGTACTACCAAGGATGGTTTTTCAATTAAATTGTATCAGCTAAACGATTTCTTTTGTGAAGTATGGTATAGTTCGGAAGCCAATAAAGTCTATAAAATAGAATTAATTGACCAAACTCAGATTGTTGGTTTGTATGATATTAATATTGATTTTAAGGATTTAATGAATCAATAAGGTCATTGTATCATATTTTTTTAATCCCTAACTATTTGCATTTTTCTATTCTCTTAAACTCCAGTGCTTTGAACAGAGGCTCCCAATTTCCTCCTGTTTTAGAAATATAAGTTGAGTAAAAGAACCCTGATTTGGCATTCACAAAACACTTCATATACATTAATTCTTCCATGAATTCCAATCCTTTAATCCCCGATTTATCTGATTTTATCGAATAAGGAAGTGAAATACTGACGACTTCTTCTTCCTGATTGTTGATTGTTTTGCTTATTTCTTCAGAGGTAATAATATTAATTTTACCAGAAAATACTTTGGTTATATCTGGCTTTTTAGTTTTAGGATCCAGTAACTTTTCATCCATCAACAATGTCATGGTGGTTAATTTTGTGCAGTTTTCATCGTCCTGATCTTTCGCATAATCCGTTAATGAATAGTTCTTTTTATCGAAATTTCTAATTTCTTTGATATGATTCTGAATTATTTTTAATGATATCAACAAATCAGAAACAAACAACTGATGGTTTGTACGTGTGTTGATATAGGGTAAATAAAAACTATAGTCTATCTTTTTATTAAAATTTTCATCATAAGGTTCACTGTTTTCCATGCGTGAATAAACCATCGTAGGAATGGTTTTCTTGGTAAATGTTTCAATTCCATATTCATTGGTTACCCAAAGCTTGAGTTGCACAAACTGTAACAACGTGTAATCACGAGGGTTAACTCTTCTTAAAGTCTGTACTTCCGAAAAAGTTTTGTATTCAATTGGCTTTTCACTGTTGAATTGCCATACTTTTGAGATAGCATCTTTGATCTGACTGTTATAGCCAGCCACAAATTCTTTGTAAGCACTCAATTCATTAACCAATTCTTCTTTTCTTTTGGCATTGCTGGTTGTTGAAATTCGTTTTTCCAAATCTTCAATAAAATAAGCATCTTCTTTAATTAATTGAACGATCAGTGGTCGTTTACAAATAATTTTAAAATCATCTGCTTTAGCATTGACTATCTGTGATTTAACATTGATATTGAATGAAAAAACAATAAGAAACAGCAGGAAAACATGTTTGAAATCTGACATTGGACACAAAGGTTTAAGGTTTGATGGTTCAAATCTACAGTTTTTTTTCCAATAATGAAGTTTTTTAAATAAAGAAATTATAAAAAATCATTTTATTTCACATAGTTCATTAATTTTGACAATTAAAAATCGAAATATGGGGATTAAACTGAGAATAGGTCTGTTAAATATCATGCCTGAAGCAGAAAAATATGAAACAAAAATCTTGAGAATGATCACTCAACAATCAATTTCTGTTGAAACTGTATTGATCAGATCTTCGTTTCATGCCTATAAAACTACGGATAAGCATCATCTCGAGAAATTTTACATCACTTTCGCACAGGCTATTGCCAATAAAAAACTTGACGGACTGATAGTTACAGGGGCTCCTGTTGAATTAATGCCTTTCGAAAATATTACGTATTGGAATGAATTAACTGAAATATTTAATTATGCTCAAAAAAATATAATCACTACCTTGGGGATTTGTTGGGGAGGAATTGCCATAGGGAAGTTTCTTGGAATCAATGAAATTATACTGGATAAAAAATTATTTGGTGTTTTTCCTTCAACATACCACCAAGTAAAACATTGGATAAACAACAATTCCAAGCCTGTTTTTGATAGTCCTCAAAGCAGGTACGCAAGCTTGAATGAGGAAGAACTGCTATTGGCAGAAAACAATGGAAGCATCCGATTGCTTGTAGATTCATCAGAAGCCGGGCATTTTATTTTTGAATCTTCCGATGAGCGATTTGTTGCGCATTTGGGACATCCCGAATATGATATCCAGCGAATACTTTCAGAATATGAAAGAGATCAAATAAAAGGGCTCAATCTAATTCCTCAGTATTTTGATGTAAAGAATCCGGTTAATACCTGGCAAGAAACCAGCATGAATTTCTTTGGAAAGTGGCTGGAGATGATAAATAATAAATCAAATTGATTTCATTGAGTCATCAGATGACATGTGAATCAGATTTTAAATTCGGAATGTATTATCTTTTTCATTTCCTCATTTCATACAATCATTCTCATTAGAATTCTTTAAAAATTTGTAATTTTGCTTTTTAAAAACATTTCGACTCATGAAGATTTCATATAACTGGCTGAAAACATATTTAAATATAGACATTACTGCCGAAAGAGCTGCACAATTGTTGACAGATTGCGGGTTGGAGGTAGAAGGCATCGAAAAGATAGAATCCATCAAAGGAGGCTTGCAGGGCATCGTAATAGGTGAGGTAAAAACCTGTAGCAAACATCCTGATGCCGATAAATTGAGAATTACTACCGTTGATGTTGGTGCTTTAGAATTACTTCACATCGTTTGCGGGGCACCCAATGTGGCTGCAGGACAAAAAGTAGCGGTTGCTACCATAGGGGCTGTGCTTTACAATGGTGATGAGTCATTTATTATAAAAAAATCAAAAATCCGTGGTGAAGTTTCCGAAGGCATGATATGTGCAGAAGACGAACTGGGGTTGGGTCATTCCCATGCCGGAATCATGGTGCTGGATGAAACTGTTGTTGTGGGTACTGCTGCCAGTAAGTATTTCAAAATAGAAGACGATTATATGATAGAAATCGGCTTAACGCCCAATCGTTCCGATGCCACTTCTCATATTGGCGTTGCCCGCGATCTGGCCGCTGTGATCAATAATCTATCAAATACTACGACCAAAGTTGAAATGAAAATCCCAGCTGTGGATGATTTTAAGATAGATAATCATAACCTGCCTATTGAAGTCACTGTTGAAGATGCTATAGCTTGTCCACGTTATACAGGCATCACCATTTCGGGTATTGAAGTAAAAGAATCGCCCGATTGGCTTAAAAATAAATTAAAAACCATCGGTATCCGTTCCATCAACAATATTGTGGATATCAGCAATTTCGTCTTATTTGAATGTGGACAACCATTGCATGTTTTTGATGCAGATAAAATTGCAGGAAATAAAATCATCGTTAAAAAAATAGCAAAAGGAAGTCCTTTTATTACCCTGGATGGAACAGAACGCAAACTTTCGGGTGAAGATCTGATGATTTGCAATGCCAATGAAGGCATGTGTATAGCTGGAGTTTTCGGTGGCGAAAAATCAGGTGTTACAACAGAAACTAAAAATATATTTATTGAAAGTGCTTATTTTGACCCAACCACTATCCGTAAAACTTCAAAATTTCACGGTCTGAAAACCGACGCTTCTTTCCGTTACGAACGTGGTTGCGATCCCAATATTACAGTTTATGCACTCAAACGTGCCGTAGTGCTAATCAAAGAATTGGCCGGAGGCAAAGTTTCATCAGAAATTGTGGATGTATATCCCGTAACTATTGAACGTAAATCTATAGAAATCAGCTTTCAACATACTTATCGTTTAATCGGAAAAGAGATAGCTAAGCATATCATTAAAAATATATTGACCTCACTGGAAATTGAAATTACAGCCGAAACCGCAGACGGTTTAAGCTTGTTGATTCCTACCAATAAAGTAGATGTTGTCCGTGAAGCTGATGTAATTGAAGAAATTCTCCGCATTTATGGTTACAATAATATTGAAATCGGAAGTGAATTGCACTCCAGTATTTCTTATATTGTTAAACCTGATAAGGAAAAAGTACAAAATACAATTTCGAATTACCTCAGTATGAATGGTTTTGTTGAAATCATGAACAATTCGCTCACTACCTCCGAGTATGTGAATAAAATTGCAGGTTTCAATCCGGCCATGAATGTAAAGATACTGAATCCATTGAGCAAGGAACTGGATGTAATGCGTCAGACATTGTTATTCGGTGGATTGGAAAGTATTAGCTATAACATCAATCGCAAATCGACAGATCTGAAATTGTATGAATTCGGGAATACTTATACTTACAATGCTGAAGTGAATGCAGAAGCGAGTGTTAACAAAAGATTTAAAGAAGAAAAGCACTTGGCTGTGTTTATCAGCGGTAAGAAATATTCCGAGAACTGGAACTTAGCCGCTAGCAATACCGACTTTTTTAGTCTGAAAGCGCATGTAATGAATATTTTACACCGTTTGCGTATTAATATTGACAAACTGAATGTGAGTACAATTTCGAATGCAGTGTATGAAGAAGCACTGGAATACACTTCCAACGGAAAAACTGTTTTCACATATGGAAGTTTACAGCCTAATTTATTAGCAGGTTTTGACATCAAACAAGCAGTCTTTTATGCCGATTTCCAATGGGATTCCATTGTAAAAATGATTCCAAAAGATGAAGTTGTTTATTCCGAAGTTTCTAAGTTTCCTGAAGTCCGTCGTGATCTGGCCTTGTTGATTAACAAAGAAGTTAGTTTTGCAGAAATTGTAAAATTGGCTTATCAAACAGAGAAAAATCTTTTGAGAAAAGTCAATCTTTTCGATGTGTATGAAGGCGATAAACTAGAAACCGGCAAGAAATCATATGCCGTAAGTTTTATGATACAGGATCAGGAAAAAACCCTCAACGATAAACAAATTGAGAGTATCATGAACCGATTGATAAAGGTTTATGTAGAAAAATTGGGAGCTGTAATCAGGTAATTTTATTATCTTTTGTCATACTGGCGAAGGAAGCATCTTATATTTATTCGCATTTCCAATAATAGATATGTATTATTGGCATGCTAATTTTTATAGGTTTAATCTAGATTTTTCATTCGAATTATCATTATCTTTGTTGAAATATAAAAAACAGATGAAACGAGCTATGGGAAATATTCACACTCACGAGGATGTTTATGTTAGCGAGTTCCATATGTACATTTAAAAAAAATAATAAAAACATATGAAAGCAAAATTCATTTTAACACTTATTTTCTTATGTTCATGCTTATTTGTTAATGCTCAGTATTTTAATGCTGGCTTCAAATTAGGTGTTGTAGGATCTCAGGTGGATGGAGATACATATGGAGGTTATGATAAATTAGGGCTTGATGTAGGATTATTTGTTAATTATCAGCTTTCGATGCGCACTGCCCTACAATTAGAAATGGAGTATATCCAAAAAGGGAGCAGCCATACACCCAATGTAGAAATTGGCGATTATATTGAATATAAAATGCAAGTCAACTATTTGCAATTACCAGTTTTATTTCAATATAAACTGTCTCAGAATTTTTCTGCTGAAATGGGTCCCGCATTTGGTTTATTGTTAAGCAATTACGAAGAATACAATCAATGGGAAATCCAAAGCAATCCGTTTCGTAAATTTGCATTCAGCTGGGTTACTGGTATCAATTATGCTATTACTGATAATTGGAACGCCAATTTCCGCCTCGATTATTCTTTGATCGGAATACGACAAAAACCTGCTCCCGGCGATCGCTGGATTTTCTTTCAATATGGACAATTTAACAATGCTTTGGTAATTTCAATTCATTATTTAATCAATCATGCTAAAGCAAAATAAACTTAAAATAGCTATAGCTGTAACAGGAGCCAGTGGTGCCATTTATGCCAAAGTCCTGTTTGCTAAAATACAGTTGCTGTCAGATCAGATTGCAGAGGTAGGCCTTGTTTTTACAGAAAATGCAAAACAGGTCTGGGAATACGAAATGGGAAATGATGCATATAAACACCTCCCTTTTAAAATTTATGCCAGCAATGATTTTTATGCACCTTTTGCCTCGGGTTCAGGTAATTACGATGCTTTGATTATTTGTCCCTGCACAATGGGTACCCTTGGCCGTATTGCATCTGGTATGGCAGGTGATTTGATATGCCGTGCCGCTGATGTGATGTTGAAGGAAAGAAAAAACTTAATTTTGGTTTGTCGTGAAACACCTTTGAACCTGATCCATATTAACAATATGAAAACTGTTACTGAAGCAGGTGGAATTATTTGTCCTGCTACTCCATCTTTTTACAGCAAACCGCAAACAATAGAAGAAGTAGCAGCCACTGTGGTTGATAGGGTGATACAATTAGCCGGTATGGATATTGAAACTTATCATTGGGGAAAGAGCAGTACTTAGGGTATTTGAAGTGCCTTGAGTACTTAGCGTAATAATAAATAAATATATTTCTTATAAATAGTTTTTAAATAAGGATACTTTAAAATACTTATAAGTACTTCTTTATTTACTTTACAAAAAAAAATCATGGAAGACGAAACCAATCAGGTCGATTTATTTGATAGTGTGTTGAATAAAGCCCTCCTCAAACAGCAAGTTTATAAAAATACTTTTGAAGCCGCTAAATTATTTAAAGAAGTAATTGTAGAAGTGGTGGGTGAGTTTAAGCAAAAGTTATCCCCAGAAGAAGCGCATATTTCTTTTGAATACAAAGATAAAGATGCTTTTGAAATGGAATTAAAATTTGCAGGAGATGTTCTCATTTTTATGATGCATACCAATGTTTTTGAATTTCCACGTAACCACGAAATTATGCGATGTAACTATATAAGGGAAGATAAAAATCATTCCTACTGTGGCATAATCAATATTTACAATTTTTTAGCCGATTCTTTTAAATACAATCGAGAAAATGATATTGGCTATCTGATAGGAAGGGT
Organism: uncultured Bacteroides sp.; assembly: GCA_964496885.1. Classification (GTDB taxonomy): domain Bacteria; phylum Bacteroidota; class Bacteroidia; order Bacteroidales; family JACABE01; genus JACABE01. The sequence continues at coordinate 19,218 of CAZCBG010000009.1, forward strand.
TTTTATCAATAGTGAAAATCATTATTACATTGAGGGCAAGAAAGAACTCGGGTTGATTTATAATGATTTTTGCAACAATATTATCAGCAAAGAAGCCGTCAAGGGAATTGTTGAAAAAGCGATTTTGTATACGTCTAATTTCGACCTCCTTACGCCTCCTTATGATGAGGTAAAAGAAGTAAGTTTATTTGAAATACAATCAAATATTGATAATATTCAATTAAAAACAGGTAAACGTTTGGGCTTTAAATTCCAGGCCGATTCGGAAAATATGAAATAGCCCTCAGTTTACGATTCATATCAACAAAGAATATTTTAATAGGTCTTATCAAGATAAATCGGGAAAGGAGATATCTCTATTTATATCAAATTTCAATAACTTAAAGGAGGATAAAAGGCATCTTCAATGTGATTGAAAGTGTTCTTACCATTTTTTGAAACGATGGCAATGATATCAAAACGGCATTCATCGTTGATGTTATTTTGAAAGATATAATGTTGAGCAGCTCTGATTAAAAATCTTTGCTTTTGTTTGGTAACAGCAATTTCGGGTTCTCCAAACACATTGGTGGAACGTGTTTTCACCTCAACGATTACAAGAAATCCATTGTATCTGGCTACGATATCAATTTCGTCGGAGCCAAAACGCCAATTGCGCGCTAAAATCTGATAGCCTTTTTCTTTTAAGAAATTTTCAGCTGCTTGTTCGCCGCTGGCACCTAATTCGTTATGTTCTGCCATCATCGTCTGTTTTTATACCTTTAAAAAAATGATGTGTATATTCGCAGCGTTTATAATTCAAATACATGCGCTAATCTATACAAAAAACGCTGTGCTATTTTCAATTCTTTATCAATTCCTACCCTAGTATATTGGATTCAATAAATTGCAATTCAACTTTTTCACCTATTTCCAATACTCCTTTCCTTCCTAATATCAAACATCGGTTGTCGTCCAAATGTCCAGCTGGAAATTGAAAACATACAGGATAGTTGTAGTCAGCAACTGCTTCTGAAATAATTTCTTCGGCTGTTTTTCCAAAAGGAACCGTATTATCATTCATACCCGACATTCCTCCTACTATTAATCCTGCCAGATGGGCTAATTTCCCGCTCCGTTTTAAGTTCATCATCATGCGGTCAATATGGTAGAGGTATTCGTCCAGATCTTCTATAAACAGGATTTTTCCATTGGTATCAATATCGGAAGCTGTACCCATTAGACTATACAAAATTGAAAGGTTGCCACCCACCAGTATCCCTTTTGCTTTTCCTTTTCGGTTAAAGGGATGGGATTCTATTGTAAAAGATAGTTTTTCGTTCATTAATGCTTTTCTCAATGAAGTCAAAGCTTGGTTTTCGCTTCCGTCTATTGGGAAATTAATGGGCATGCAAGCATGCAGGGTTTCGATACCATACAGCTTTTGAATATGAGAATGGAGCACAGTAACATCACTGTATCCAATTATCCATTTTGGATAAAGGGTAAATTTGCTAAAATCAATACTATCAATAATCTTGACAGTTCCATAACCTCCACGGGCACAGATTACAGCTTTTATACTTTCATCATCCAGTGCCCACTGCAAATCTTCAGCCCTTTCCTGTTCGCTACCAGCAAATTGATGCTCAACTCTGAATAGATTTTTCCCATAAATTGGGTCAAATCCCCATTTGTGAAACATTTCCACTGCTGGAGCTAATTCCTGCTGAGAGATCTTGCGGGCTGTTGAAATGATTGCTATCTTATCGCCGGGTTTCAGTGATGGGGGTGTTTGCATGGCGTATGGTTATAAAGTTTTATATATTACCTGCCTTCTGGTTAATAAGGATTTATTAGTATTTCTTTAGAAATAATATATTTTCGTAATTCGTAATTTCTAATTTTTAATTGTAAATTATTCTTCGTTTTCTTCAGCAACCCCACTTGCATTCGCCTGATCTCCATACCATAATATTTTACATAAAATGTTGTTGATATGCACATTGCTGCGATTGTTGAGCGATATTACCGTCATTTTATCGGTCATTTCACGAATAAAATAAGTGCGAAAACCTCTCCACCAACCATAATGATAGACTTCTTTTTTCTGGTCTTCGCTTATTCTGATCCGCCAGCCAAAACCATATTTTTTCATTTTCCCATTGTCGTCGGGAGAAGGAGTAAATGCTTCGGCCACTACCGATGGTTTCATCAAACGACATTGATACAAAGCCTGATCGTACAAATACATATCTTCCACGCTTGAATACATTCCTTTATCACCAGTTACTCCATCGAGATAGTCAGGAACCTCAGCTTTCATTCCACCTCTATAAAAATACGAAAATCCTATAGCACTCCCTGGTATGAAATTGTTATCCGATTTGCAGTAAATATAAGAATTATTCATTTTTAAAGGTGTAAAAACGAAAGTTTTCATAAAATCAGAGAAACTAAAACCACTTATTTTTTCAATAATTAAAGCCAGTAATGCATAATTGGTATTGCAATAATTATAATGATGGTTAGCAGGAAAGGCAGGTAGAATATTGTTGTTTTTGAATAAAGCAGGAATGTCGCTGTTCGAAATTATTTTGCTTCTATCCCAATATTTATCCGCTACATAAATGTAATTTTGTAATCCGGAACGATGATTCAACAAATTGCGAATCGAAATACCACTGGTAGGGAATTCAGGAATATATTTTCTGATGTCTTCATCATACTCAAGCAAACCTTTGTCGTGCAAAAGCATTATAGCGGTAGCTGTAAACATTTTGGAAACTGAAGCCAATTGAAAAGGTGTGTTTACGTTCAAGGTATCCTTTGTTTTGATATTGCTGTAACCAAATGCACCAGCATATAATATCTTACCTTTTTCAGCTACTAAAATCGTACCATTGAACATTCCCTTTTTATATGAGGATGTAACAATACTATCGATAAATTGAATTTTACGAATATCAGGAACAAAAGAATTTGTAGTAGATGGTGCTTCAAAATGTTTAAAATTGATATGCGAAATTGACATCACGTTGTTTTTCATGTCAAAATCGGCACCTGCCAACAATGTAATTATTAAAAAAACCATCCCGACCAATAAGCTATTTATGCTGCTGTTTTTCTTTTGCATTCTACCTGATTTAATAATACTTAAATCCAAATTTTTAAAATCTGAAATTTCCTTATCTTTGCACTCAATTTGAGATAGCCAAGTTAGACATTATTTGAGCAATTTGTTTTAAATGAATGTTAAAGTTTTCAACTGAGAAATATTAATAAGATGCATTATAAAAGATATACCGTTACTTCAGCTTTGCCTTATGCCAATGGCCCCATACATATCGGACATTTAGCAGGTGTTTACGTTCCTGCAGATATTTACGTTAGATACCTGCGTTCTATTGGTGAAGATGTTATATTTATAGGTGGTTCCGACGAACATGGAGTTCCTATTACAATAAAAGCAAGACAATTAGGTGTTACTCCTCAGGAAATTGTAGATAAATATCATACTATTATTAAACAGTCTTTTCAGGATTTTGGTATTTCTTTCGATATTTATTCCAGAACTTCAAGTAAAATTCATCATGAAACTGCAGATGAAATCTTTAGAACATTATATTACAAAGGAGATTTTATTGAAAAATTATCCATGCAATATTATGATGAAGAGAACAAACAATATTTAGCTGACCGTTATATTACCGGAACCTGCCCGCATTGCAGCAACGAAAAAGCTTATGGTGATCAATGCGAGAAATGTGGGACAACATTAAATGCAACTGATTTGATAAATCCACGTTCGGCTATTAGTGGTAATGCTCCGGTATTAAAAGAAACCAGACATTGGTTTTTACCATTGGAAAACTATGAAGCATTTTTAAAAGAATGGATACTGGTTGGACACAAAGAGGATTGGAAGACCAATGTTTACGGGCAATGTAAATCATGGTTGGATCAGGGATTACAAGCCCGTGCAGTTACCCGCGATTTAGACTGGGGTGTAAAACTTCCTCCCGAAATCGAAGGGACCGAAGGAAAAGTCCTGTATGTCTGGTTTGATGCTCCTATCGGTTATATATCAGCCACTAAAGAATTAACTCCGGATTGGGAGAAATACTGGAAAGACAAAGAAACCAAACTGGTTCATTTTATTGGTAAAGATAATATTGTGTTTCATTGCATTATTTTCCCTGCTATGTTAAAAGCCGAAGGATCTTTTATATTACCGGCCAATGTGCCTGCCAATGAGTTTTTAAATCTGGAAGGTGATAAGATATCCACTTCCCGCAACTGGGCCGTTTGGTTGCACGAATATTTAACAGAATTTCCTGACAAACAGGATGAACTACGTTATGTACTCTGTGCCAATGCCCCCGAAACCAAAGACAACGATTTTACCTGGAAAGATTATCAGGCGAAGAACAACAATGAATTGCTGGCCATTTTTGGTAATTTTGTCAACCGTGCTATGGTGCTGACCCATAAATATTTTAATGGTATCATTCCACCTTTAGGTGAACTGAACGATGCCGATAAAGCTACGATAGAAGATATTCGTTTATTCCCATCAAAAATAGCAAAAAGCATTGAAACCTACCGTTTCCGTGAAGCCCTCAACGAAATGATGAATCTTGCCCGTTTAGGAAATAAATACCTGACCGAAAATGAACCCTGGAAAGTTTTTAAAACAGATGAAGAAAGGGTGAAAACAGTCTTGAATATATCTTTGCAGATTTGTGCAAACTTGGGAATTCTATGTGAACCTTTCCTTCCATTCACTGCCGCCAAACTATCAAATATGTTGAATATCAGCTTCCCAAAATGGAAGGAAGCAGGATCTATCAATCTATTATCTGAAAATCATCAATTGGGTGAAGCTGCATTTTTATTCCAAAGGGTAGAAGATGCTGAAATTGAAACACAGGTTCAGAAATTAATGGATACCAAGAAGGCGAATGATGCTGATAATGTAGCTCTTAACCCTGGCAAACCGAATATTGAATACGATGATTTTTCTAAGATGGATATCAGAACGGGAACGATAATTGCAGCAGAAAAAGTAGCTAAAACCAAAAAACTATTGAAATTAACGATAGATACCGGAATAGACAAACGAATTATTGTATCAGGGATTGCAGAACATTATGAAGCCGAAAATATTATAGGACATAAGGTGAGTGTTTTAGTCAATCTTTCTCCTAAAAATTTGAAGGGTATTGATTCTCAGGGAATGATCCTAATGGCTGAAAATTTCGACGGGAAACTTTGTTTTGTTGCTCCTACAGAAGATGTAAAAAACGGTAGTGAGATTAAGTAGTCCGAAGAATTAAGATAGAAGTCCGAAGAATTGCTGTTGTGAATTTTTGAAATTTTTATACCTTTGCAAAATAAATAGACGAGTATTTTCCTTTTGTCATGTTGAGCGAAGCGAAACATCTCATTTCTATATGAAGTATTTTTATCGGTATATAGAAAATTGGAAAGAATAAACATTCACTATTTAATAATTTCAGGTCCCGTAGTTCAACGGATAGAACGGAAGTTTCCTAAACTTTAAATACAGGTTCGATTCCTGTCGGGATCACTAAAAAGCAGATTGATAATTAATTATTAAGAAAAAACCAACTTAAATTAAGTTGGTTTTTTTCATTAAATTAGTTAAAAAATAATAGCTGATGATAAAATCGGGTTTGATTTAATACATAAAAAGCTGTCAGTATTGAACTGCCCCAAAAATTAAACGTATTAATCATTAAAATTTAAAAGGACTGAGTTCGGAAATTAACCGGACTTAGTCCTTTTAGTTTAACTTTGATGCTGTGATTATTATCGTAATGAAATAGATTTTTAAGTTATCACGCTTACAATCTGTCTAAAATCACTCTGGGTATCAATTTTATTAATAAAGCAATAATCATCCAGCGTTTGGTAATATAAGCTACTTTTCGTTTATTTTTAATGGCTGTAAAAATTTGATGCCCAGCTTTTTCAACACTTGCCATCCAAAAATTTTTCCCTAGTAAAACCAAATCAGTATTAACGAATCCAGGACGAACATCGGTGATGGTAATGGGAAGTTTTAAGTGTTTGGCTTTGTGTCGTAATCCTTCAAGGTAGATAATCTGAAATGCTTTAGATGCACTATAGGCAGGAGAATGGCGATTTCCTCTTAAACCTGCAATTGAACTGATAACCACTAAATGTCCTTTTTTTTGAGATTCAAAGTAATTGAAAGCCCAATCGGCAAGTAATATAAATGCATTGACATTTGTATCCACTGTTTGCTTTTCTATCCTGTAGTCCAGGTGTTCGCTCCCTTCGCTCCATCCCGAGCTGATTATGATTAAATCCAAACCTCCGATTTCTTTACAAAGGCCTTCAATATTTTCTATATCTGTATTGTAGTCGTTAATGTTAAAAGACCGAATCACATATATATCGGGCTTCTCCTTTTTAAGTTCTTTCAATAGATTTAAGCGCCTTCCTGTAATGCCAACAATATAATTATTTGCTGCCAATATTCTTGCCAGACCTTTTCCCATTCCAGAAGATGCGCCGATAACAATTGCCTTTTTCATCTTTTATTAATTTTCATGTGTATTATTTTTATTATTTATAGCACACATAACCTCTCTCAATTTATTGGTTGAATTCAACATAAAAAAATATAATCATTTAATAAACAATATTTTAATAAATCTAAACATATTGATTGATTTATGTTAAATCAGTTCAAAAATATAACATATTTTTGACAATAACAAGTTTATGGCACATATTAATATAATTTTTTATGTGTTATTTTTTTTATTTCTTTTAAGATCACATAACCAACCTCAATCTATTGGAGATTACGCCATATCATTGTCAGTTTGTATGAATATTATTCTTAGAGCTCGTTTCATTTAATATTTCGATTATTTTTATTTCTAACAAATCTATCAAGACTTTTTTACTCAAATTTTATTTTATTATCGATAATAAAGCTGTTGATCTCTTTGATTTAACATTTTTTAATGCTTTACTTCAAATAATCTCAGAAGCTATGCGTTTATAATTAAATAAGCTTACTGATCAACTGATACAGAGGCTGAAACCATTACATTTAATTTCGTAAATTATGAAAAAAATATGTTTTATAGCTCTCCTGTTATTTTCGTTAATCCTAAATACACAGAATTTGCATGCCCAAACTTTTACTTCCGTCAAAGAGAAAGCAAAAGCTGAAAATAAAAAAATTCTGCTTTATTTCTCAGGTTCTGATTGGTGTGCCCCTTGCATCAAATTTAGAATGAATTTTATCAATGCTGATCAGTTTAAAACTTACAGTGCAGGAAATTTAGTGGTTTATGATGCCGACTTTCCCCGTCAGAAGAAGAATGCATTGTCAAAAGAACAAACTGCTGAAAACGAATCATTGGCAGAACAATACAATAAAAAAGGCCAATTTCCATATATTCTTTTGCTTGCTGCCGATGGAAAACTGCTGAAAGAATGGAATGGCTATCCGAAAGAATCTTTGGAAGAATTTATTAAACTCCTTCAGTAAATGCTTTACAAGCAAGTAATGAAACTGATGGGGAACCGTTTTGAAATTTCTGTTCTGCATAATGATGAATCTTGGGCAAACAATCAAATTTCAAAAGCAGTTGCCGAAATACAACGCATTGAAAAATTACTCACTACTTTTTCAGATGACAGCCTTACCTCCAAAATCAATGAGTTTGCGGGAATAAGTCCTGTAGTGGTTACCGATGAAGTTTTTGCATTGATGGAACGATGCCAGAAATTATCTGAACTTACCCAGGGTGCATTCGACATCACTTATGGAAGTCTTGATAAACGCTTTTGGAATTTTGATACAAACATGTGCGAATTACCAGATAAAAAAATAGCTCAAAAGTCTATTGCACTGGTTAACTATAAAAATCTGATAATGAATACCGAACAGAAAACTGTTTTCCTCAAGAATAAAGGCATGCGTATTGGGTTTGGTGGGATTGGCAAAGGTTATGCTGCCGAAATGGCAAAAAAACTGTTGCAATTCAATGGAGTGGAAAGTGGTATTGTAAATGCAGCAGGCGATTTGAGTGCTTGGGGCTATCAAGATGACGGAAGTCCGTGGACGATTGGCATCGCGAATCCCAATCATAAGAATGCTGTTTTTTCGTCTCTGAACATAACCAATACATCTGTAGCTACTTCAGGAAATTATGAAAAATTTGTTATGATCAATGGCAAAAGGTATTCACATACTATTGATCCTAAGACGGGTTTTCCTGTATCGGGTATCAAAAGTGTAACGGTAATTACACAAAATGCAGAAATGGCAGATGCATTGGCAACACCCATAACAGTAATGGGTTTAAAAGTTGGATTGAATTTTATTAACCAGCTTAAACAAGTCGGCTGTATTATTATTGACGATAACGACAAATTATATTGTACCAATAACATAAATATAACAAAATGAAATATATAACTATTATAATCTTGCTGACAGTTTCGATTAGCGCCTGTTCCAGCGTAAAAGAATATCAAAAATCAAAGATTAATGATTCCGATATGGAACTTTCTGCTAAAAAATCTGAAAGATTTGAAAGCAATTTTTTAATGTACCGCGAAGGTGGATCAGGTGCTAACGGTGGAAAAACCGGTGGTGGATGTGGGTGTAATTAATATTTTTTATTCATAAATAATATTTTCATGAAAAAAGTTTTTTTAACAGCTTCAATGCTTGCTATGCTATTGTATAATCTTAAAGCTCAAGACACAAGCATTGACAGTTCAAATTATAAGTCACGTAAATTAAAAGTAGAAGAAATAGACTTCATCTCCAGCTTCTATCATCAGGAAGGAAATAATTCTGCAGTTACTGGTGGAATTGGCTCTGAAAAGCTGACGGATGCTGCTATAAATTTTGATTTAAAATTATCAGGAATCAGCAAATCCGGTAATATTCATAGCCTGAATTTTGAATTGGGTGTAGATGCTTACACTTCTGCATCTTCTGACAAAATTGATCCGAATACCGTATCTTCAGCATCCAGCCGCGATTTAAGAATTTATCCATCCGTTAATTACAATTTTAAAAACACACTGCAAAATTATTCGTTAGGAGGTGGTATTTCATTCTCAAAAGAATATGACTATGTATCAAGAGGTGGATTTTTAAGTTTTTCAAAAGCCTCAAAAAATAATAATACTGAGATTGCTGTTAAAGCATCGGCATTTTTGGATACCTGGACCGTAATATTACCTAAAGAATTGCGGCCTTACCCTTATAATATTCCCAGTGCCGGTTCGAGTGGCAGGAATTCAAAAGGACCCACAACTACCCAACCCCGAAATTCCTACAATCTTGACCTTGCCTTTTCGCAAGTAATCAATAGAAATTTGCAAATGGCATTAATTCTGGATTTAGGCTATCAGGACGGACACCTTGAAACCAGCTTTCAGCGTGTGTATTTTAAAGATGGTAGTGTAAAATCCGAAATTCTGCCTTCTACTAAATTCAAAGCCCCTGTTGGTCTGAGAGCAAATTACTTTTGGGGTGATAATATTGTAATCCGTACATTTTATCGCTACTATGCTGACAGCTGGAATATTCAAGCACATACAATCAGTGTTGAACCCACTTACAAGCTAACTCCATTTACTTCTTTTGGTTTATTGTATCGGTATAATAATCAGATTGGAACAAACTATTTTAAACCCATCAATCAGCATGATCTTGCAGATACTTATTATACCAGTGACTATGATTTATCAAGCCTCAGTAGCAATATGATAGGTGCAAATTTAAGAATTATGGATGCTAATACAGGTTTACTGGGAATTAGTAAACTGAATACTTTTGAACTCAGGTATGCACATTATATTCGCAGCAATGGTTTGGTTTCCAATATTCTTACATTATTACTGAAATTTAAATAGAAATTTAAATTTTGAGTATCCGATGACTATGTTTTGAAAATTATTGATGCGCTTTTTTAAAATTAAATCTATAAGTAAGCATAGCAGAGAAGTAGAAGAAATGACTTCCCAAATTACTTTCGGTAGGAAGAATATTAATAGGGAATGCAAAACTAGGCGTAAAATTGAAAGTAAAAGCCTTCAATTCATATTCGATAGGTAAGGATATTTCGTAGTTTAAAGCTTGGAATTTATTTACATTAACAATATCGGGTATATTTGACGCCGTCTTTTTTAATTTCCTGAACTTTGCAAAGTGATTACCGAGTTCATACGTTAAGGTCGGTGATATGCTAAGGTCATCTATCCCCGTAATGTCATCCAGAGCCACTTCTTTACCAGCCATAAACATAATGTCAACGCCATTTTGAGTTCCAAAGATATAATAAAAATAATTTTGAAAAAACATCCAGTCAAAATCCAAGGTATTTATCATCGACAATCCATTATCTGTCTGAGTTTGGGTTGAAGCCTTTGTCTTAATCTTATTTGCCGCATTGTTTACTGTTGTTCGAAATAAAGTATACCCACCTTCAATATTCCACCAATCAAACAGGTTTTTATTATATGAAAGTGAAAATTCCCATTGATGTGTGTTGCTTGTATCATCAGGCATAAAATAGGTAGTAATCCCCAGCGAGAGGCCAAACTTAAAATTAAGCGAAACTGCTGGGCTCATCAGAAAGCTGTTAACCATATAATCGCGCCCCGAAAATGCAGCTTTGTTCATATACTGCATTGATGCTTCTACATTGGTTGTATTTTCTTCCACATCATTATTTGTAGTATCATTTACCTGAGCTTTTAGCAATAAAGTATTAAAAAGAAGAATCGTTAATATTAGTTTTTTTACCATATTGATCAAATATAATTTTGTGGAATTTGATTGTTCTTATCTTACTTTAAAATCAGATATTAAAAGATTGTAAAAATAAAACATATTTATTTAAAAGAAGTTTATTTTTGACAATTATAAATTTACCTGAATACTTAACTCTAGGTAATCTTAATGACAGCAATGGGTAATATGGATTTGTATCCATCCAATAAATATAATATTACTATTCCATTAATAGGACGTATTATATTTTTGCAGTTTATGCCACACTACAAAAAAAGAGTTCTGAAGAATAAAAATCCTTCAGAACTCTTTATTTCCTATTCAATTCCGTAAAGATTCAAATAGCTTTAAATCTATGGTTTTAATCCCTGACTATAATTGTAAACATTGGTAACTTTACTTTTTCGCCTTTGTACTCAATTGTAATGTTCTCTACCCAAATCTTTTTCACTTTTAAATCAGTATCATTGGGTTTGAGGTATCGTACTGCCTGAACAGGGAAAACAGAATTTGTAGCTTTAATTTTTTCGGTCAGGTAATCCGATTTCATCATTTGTAGCGTAAAACTCATATTGCTGATGGTGTCTTTTTCGCTCACAACAATCGTGAGTTTCCCCTCTTTGAGTATTTGACTTCTTTGCATTTCTACATCGACATTTTCACCACATAGCGTATTGCCGATAAAAATTTTCACTGTTGCTTTCCCGTTTTGGGAAAACCCGAAATTGCAGAGTATAACTGCAATTCCTAATAATAAGATCTTTTTCATTGTATGGGTTTTTAGGTATTAAATTCAAACGCAGAATTTTATATAAAAGTATGAAAATACAATGAATCAAGAAAAATTCATTAATTGTTTGTAATGTATAAATATAAGGTGTTTCCTTTTTATTCAAGTTTTGTTGTTAAGTTACAAAACAACTTCGGTCTTCCCACTAACTTTATCAATATGGCAAGCATCTGCTTTAATGATAAAAGGTTCATTTACTACAACGCTATCTTTAATTTTTCCGATAAACCTGAAGTTTTCCTGAGTATTGGCGATTTTAGATTGGTAATTATCATCAAGAACAGGATACCAGTGATTTCCTATGAATGGATTTCCGTAAATAAATCTCAGGGTATCAGCACTGAAAAGTCTGATAGTATAATAATCGGTTAAGGAATCTCCTGTTACTGTGATACCTATGGTTCTGAATTCCATGGTACAGGGCACATCTTCTTTCTCTTTACATGAAGGGAAAATTCCCCATAAAATAATTAAAACTGGAACGAAAAGTCTGTTCATATTATATCAAATTTTATTTCATCAAAGCTCTCTTAATTTAGGATAATACTTTTTAAATTATTCACCTAGTTTCTGAAACAAGAAAAGGCCATCTGAAAACAGATAGCCTTTTCTTTTCTTTTAAATTGATTAAAGATTTAAAATAAAATACTGTAATATTTTTTGAACATCAGGACTTACGCCCGATTGAGGTTCGTTATGGAAAGTAGTATAAAGGATATTTCCACCCTGAGTACAGTTTACACCGTAATGCATCAATACAGCCAAAGGACCATAATTAGTCGGGGTATTATCCTGTAATAAAACCGTAAACTGAGGACCTAATTGCTGAATTACTTCCCAGGCTCCTAAATCATAATGAATGGTCATTTTTGTTTTAGCTAATAAAGTCTGTATAGCAGGTGAAACAATATCAATACTGTCGATAAAACCTGTTTGACCAACCTTCATGGTGCAAAGCAATGTATCGTTGATGAAGCCACCAATCAAAGGATTACAGGTATTGGTTTGTTTGGGCATTAAATGCGTATTAGACCCTTTAGTACGAACTATATTGCTTTTATAATTACCATCACCGGTTAAATATTCTACAGCCCAGTCCGAAGCATAAATACTTCCACAATTGAAAACATAAGAACTAAGATTGGCATATTTTAAACTGTCGAGTACACCTGTTTTACCGCAATTAAAAAAGATAGCCTGATAGCCGCTAAGTATTGATAAACTATCCAAAGCAGAAATTTGCAATTGAGTGGCAGTATATCCCAATGAATCGATGATAATTGTTTCAATTTTGTCGTAATAACCATAAATGTAAGCAAGACTTCCCACCTGATTTAAGATGGTTTGCTGTGGTGTTAATGAAAGGGTTTGATTTTCAACAACTGTAACTGTAATTACAGATTTAAAAATATGACCATTTCCGGATTGAATGACTAATTTATGTGTCCCAATTGGAGCTGAAAGACTAAAATATCCTTTACTATTCGAATAGGTAGTGTAAGCAGGATTGTCCTGAACATAAACTTTAACAGCACCTAATGTAGTTCCTTTCTTGGAATAGACATATCCAGCTACTCTTCCTGTTTTCACAGAAGTTGATGTTTCATCTTTTTTGCAGGAGAACAAACTGATTGAAGCTACAAATATTGTAACTAAAAATAAACTGATAACTGACTTTTTCATAATTGCATCGTTTAAATGTTTTTGATAAGACAAAGATACAACATAAAAGGTTGTCTGTCACATTTTTTTAAAAATATTTTTGCTGAATTTTAGGACTTCTGAATTTATTTTTTTTTATTTTAAGATTGGGGCAACATATTGAGTATTTTAAGAATGTGAAATATTTTGATTTAAGATCTTGAAATATTTATATTTATTTGATATTTAGCGCTTTAATATATAAATATAAATTCATTTCTCAAAAAAACATAAAAATTAGTTAATACATTAATTTAGTTTTTAATTCGTCAAATTTTTCATAGTTTTGTAAACTATTTAATCAAAATAAAATTCAATTCCGTAAACCTAAAATAAATATTTAAAATGCAAAAGTTATTGTTGTTAGGAGATGAGGCGATAGCTCAAGGTGCTATTGATGCAGGAATGTCGGGCATCTATGCTTATCCCGGAACGCCATCAACAGAAATTACCGAATATGTTCAGTTATCGAAAGAAGCCAAGCAAAAAGGAATTCGCTGTACTTGGTCAACCAACGAAAAAACTGCGATGGAAGCTGCGCTGGGTATGTCGTATGCCGGCAAAAGAACCATGGTGTGTATGAAACACGTTGGTTTAAATGTTGCGGCAGATCCATTTATCAATTCATCTATCACAGGTGCAAATGGTGGCATCATTGTTGTTTCGGCCGATGATCCTTCTATGCACTCATCACAAAACGAACAGGATTCAAGATTTTTCGGACAATTTGCCATGATTCCGATTTTGGAACCGGCTAATCAACAAGAAGCTTACGACATGGTAGCTTACGGTTTTAACATGTCAGAAAAATACAAAATACCTATACTGATGAGGATTACAACACGCATGGCTCATTCAAGAGCAGGTGTTACTCGTGGTGAAAGTATAAAACAAAATGAATTAAAATTACCTTCCGATTTACGCCAGTTTGTCTTGTTACCAGCTATTGCGCGTCGTCGTTACAAATTATTACTTAACAACCAGGTTGTCTTTGAAACCGAATCAGAAAAGTCTTCTTTCAATCAATACATAGATGGTCCCGACAAAAAAATGGGTATCATCACAACAGGTATTGCTTTCAATTATCTGATGGAAAATTATCCTGAAAGAATTGTTCCTTATCCTGTATTAAAGATTGGTCAATATCCTTTACCACGCAATTTAGTTGAAAAACTTTGCAATGAATGCGAGGAAATACTAGTATTGGAAGAAGGTGCACCTTTAGTGGAAGATATGTTGAAAGGTTATTTGGCCAATGGTATCAAGGTAAAAGGTCGTTTGGACGGTACTGTTCCCAGGGATGGTGAATTAAATCCAAATATTGTTGCTGTAGCTTTAGGGATGCCTGACACCAGAGGTGCTGATATCCCCGACATCGTCGTAGGACGTCCCCCTATACTTTGCGCTGGCTGTCCTCATATTGATTCATACCTGGCATTGAATGATGCATTGGCAACATTGGGACCTGGCAGGGTTTTTTCTGATATTGGATGTTATACATTGGGTGCATTGAAACCTTTGGAAGCTATCAACTCTTGTGTTGATATGGGGGCTTCTATTCCAATGGCCAAAGGTGCCGCTGATGCTGGTCTCATACCCTCGGTCGCAGTAATTGGAGACTCTACATTCACCCATTCAGGTATAACTGGATTAATAGATGCCGTAAAAGACAATTCACCCATCACTGTTATGATACTTGACAACGGAACAACAGGTATGACAGGTGGACAGGATTCTTCTGCTCAAGGTAGGATTGAAGCACTTTGCTTAGCTTGTGGTGTTGATGAAGCACATATTCATATTTTGAAACCATTGCGTAAGAATCATTTGGAAAATACACAAATTATCATTCAAGAACTGGCTTATCAAGGAGTATCCGTTATTATTCCGCGCAGAGAGTGTATTGTATCCATTGATAAAAGGATGAGAGAAAAAGAAAAAACTAAGAATGAAGAAGTTAAAGCATAATTATTCAAAATTTTAAATTTTAAGAATGAAAAAAGATATAATTTTGGCAGGTGTAGGTGGACAAGGAATCCTTTCTATTGCTGCTATCATAGGTACTGCTGCTTTAGATATGGGCCTCAATCTCAAACAATCAGAAGTTCATGGTATGGCACAACGCGGAGGTGATGTTTCGTCTAATTTGCGTATTTCTGATAAAGACGTTGCTTCTGACCTGATAGCTATGGGTAAAGCCGATATGGTTATTTCTGTAGAACCGCTTGAAGGTTTACGTTATTTACCAATGCTTTCACCTCAGGGTTGGTT
This sequence comes from uncultured Bacteroides sp., assembly GCA_964496885.1. GTDB lineage: Bacteria > Bacteroidota > Bacteroidia > Bacteroidales > JACABE01 > JACABE01. The sequence continues at coordinate 34,784 of CAZCBG010000009.1, forward strand.
GATTACCAATGCTAAACCTTTTATCAATTTTGCCAACTATCCTGAGATCGAAAGCGTTTATAGTGAAATAGCAAAAGTACATCGACACGTTATATTGGATGCTGAAAAAATAGCCAAAGAGCTGGGATCTGCTAAAGCTGCCAATGTTGTAATATTAGGTGCAGCTACGGCTCACATGGGTATTGATTTCGAAAATTTCGAGAAAGCCATTCGAACTATTTTCGGTAGAAAAGGCGAAGCTGTGGTTGAATTAAACATCAACGCCCTCAGAGCCGGCAGAGATTTCGCTGCAACTAACAGCCATTTATAATCCAACTTAGGAAACTAAGTGAATTCGAAATATTAAGTTGAAAAGCCCTGAATACATTTTTGTATTCAGGGCTTTTCAATATAAAAAAAGGTGACATTCATCAAATCAGCAGAATTAAGTAACTTTGCAAAAAAATAGGAAATGACAAAAAACGACATTGAAATCATGTCACCGGTAGGTTCGTATGAGGCATTAATGGCTGCTATTCAAGGTGGTGCGGATGCTGTGTATTTCGGTGTTGGGCAGTTGAACATGAGGGCAAAGTCTTCCAATAATTTCAGTATCGATGATTTGATTGAAATCACCAGGATTTGCCAGGAAAAAAAGGTTAAGACCTACCTTACTGTAAATACCATCATTTTTAATCACGAAATAGAAGTGATGAAAGAGATTGTAAATGCTGCCAAAAAATATGGGATTACTGCCATCATTGCTTCCGATATGTCAGTAATTGGTTACGCCAGCAGTATTGATATGGAAATACATATCTCCACTCAGTGTAATATTACAAATATAGAAGCGGTTAAGTTTTATGCAAAGTTTGCCGACGTAATGGTTACTGCCCGCGAATTGAGTCTAAAACAAGTGGCTGATATTACCCAAACAATTGAAAAAGAACAAATCAAAGGGCCAAAGGGAGAACTGATTAAAATAGAGGTATTTGCCCATGGCGCCTTGTGTATGGCTGTTTCGGGGAAATGCTACCTGAGTTTGGATAATTTAAATGCTTCGGCCAATCGTGGTGCCTGCCTTCAGATTTGCCGTAGACCCTATCAGGTTATCGATAAAGACAGTGGGGTTGAGCTGGAAATAGACAATGAATACATCATGTCGCCCAAGGACCTGAAAACCATAGGGTTTTTAGATAAAATTCTCAAAGCGGGTGTAAAAGTACTCAAAATTGAAGGTAGAGGCAGGTCGCCGGAATATGTAAAAACAGTAACTCTATGCTACCGTGAAGCTGCAGATGCAGTTTTCGACGGTACTTATACTGATAAAAACATCGAACGCTGGACAGAAAAACTGGCTACTGTTTACAACCGTGGTTTCTGGGATGGATATTATTTAGGAAGGAAAATGGGTGAATGGACCAAAAGCCATGGTTCGCAGGCAACCAAAAAGAAAATTTATGTCGGAAAGATTACCAATTATTTTGCCAATCTTAAAGTGGCAGAAGTGAAAATTGAAACGCATTCTCTACAATTAGGAGATATAATTCATATTATAGGTCCTACTACAGGTGTTTACGAAGATGTTGTCACTGAAATCCGTGTGGAATTAAATCCTGTCAACGAAGCTGTAAAAGGGATTAGTTGTTCTCTTCCGGTCAACGAAATCGTAAGAAGACAAGATAAACTCTACAAAGTGGTGGTCAACGAAGAAGAATTTTAATTAGGAATTTAGAAAAACCAATTACCAAATACAAATTACAAATTAAGAATAACGAAACTTCGGTCTTCAGACTCAATAACCATTAACAATTAACCAACACAATGCATTTATTTAATTTCCACACCCATACTTCTTATTGCGATGGCAATTCAGAACCTGAAGCTTATGTTAAGCAAGCCATTACTATGGGCTTTCAATCTTTAGGCTTTTCGGGGCATGCTCCCATCCCTTTAGAAAACGGATTTGCCATTAAAGAAGATGAACTCCATACATATTGTGATGAAATTCGAAAATTGAGTGAGCAATACAAAAATCAAATCCCTATCTATTTAGCTTTGGAAATAGATTACATCCCCGGTTTTACCAAAGATTTTAAGGATTTTAAAGAAAGCTGTAACCTTGATTATACCATAGGTTCAGTGCATTTGGTTGTAAATCCCGAAAATAAACAGCTTTGGTTTATTGATGGTGGAAAAACTGCTACCTACGACAATGGGTTACAACAGATTTTTAACGGAGATATTCAAACTGCTGTTAAAACCTATTATCATCAGGTAAATCAAATGATAATTACCCAAAAACCTGATATTATCGGCCATTTAGATAAAATTAAAATGAACAATCAAAATCGTTTTTTTAGGCAGGATGAAATCTGGTACAAAAATCTAATAAATGAATGTATTGCCATAATAAAAGAGCAAGGCTGTATTGTTGAGGTAAATACCAGAGGATTGTATAAAAAACGTTCGGATGAATTATTTCCGGGGATTTCAATTTTAAAAGAACTGTATCGTTTAAAAATTCCTGTTACCATTAGTGCCGATGCACATAAACCGGAAGAACTGGCCCTCCTTTTCCAGGAAACAGCCTGTCTATTAAAAGAGATAGGATTCAAGGCTGTGATGGTTTTTAAAGAAGGGGGATGGGTAGAAGAAGCGATAATGATCTAAGTGTTAAAATAATCTTTTCCTCAACATCATCATTAATTTAAAAATATTCTTACTTTTGTAGTTGAATTGGTTTCCAAATTGGAATCAAAAGGGAAACGGGTGAAAATCCCGCACAGTTCCCGCTGCTGTAAGCTCTTAATATCTTTCAACATTCTTGCCACTGTTCTGCATATTATAAGAATGGGAAGGCGTTTGAAAGAAGAGTAAGTCAGAAGACCTGCCTATTCAATATCTGTTATTCAAAGCTTTCGGGTAAAAAGCAGAGAATGGACGAAATAGGCTTTCCTGTTTTTTTCAGTCTAAAATTACCGAAGGTGTTGAAGTTTAATAAATAATAAACTTGAAACACGAAAAATGAAAAAAAAATTCTATTTAAAAATTTGCAGCCTGATGGTTTTGCTTGTTAGTTTTCAACATGCAACATCACAAAGCAATGCAAATTATGATGACCTTACCCTTTCACCCAATTCTTATTGGAATGGATCAAACAACAGTGGAGGATTTAACGATGCTGGCTACTTTTTTGAAAATACTTACTCAGATTATGGTGGAGGAATGTACGCCTGGTATGGATTTGCCTATTCAAACATGAGAGATACCCTCACAAGTGGATATACCAATCAGTTTTCGTCAATTACTGGAAAAGGAGCTTTAAATTCGGCTAATTATGCTGTTTCTTACGTGAATTACGATTGGACGAATAACTATCAGCTACATCCGAATACCATTCGATTTTCCACTCCTTCAACCATCAGCGGTTTTTATGCTACAAATAACACATATGCTTATTTTTCGATGCTGAATGGCGATGGAAACCTGGCTAAAAAATTCGGAGGCGTCAGCGGGAATGATGCTGACTGGCTGAAACTTCAGGTTAAAGCATACAGAAACGGAACAATGATAGATACTGTAAATTGTTTCCTTGCCGATTTCCGATTTGCAAACAATGCTCAGGATTATATCCTTAAAAGCTGGAAATGGGTTGATTTATCTGTATTTGGAAATGTTGACAGCCTAAGTTTCGGATTAACTTCTTCCGACAACGGAATGTATGGAATGAATACACCGGCTTATTTCTGTATGGATAACTTTAACGGACTCAATCCCAATCTTGGCATTCGCAATATAAATACCAACGAAAATCTATTCCAAATCTACCCTAATCCTTTTACAGAAAAACTTCAGATCAGCAGTAAGAATTCCAACGAAATTCAGGAGGTCCAGATTTTTGACATTCAAGGAAATGAAATTCTAAAAATAAGCAATGTAAAACAGGAGCTTACGCTCAATTTAGCTGAATTACATTCAGGTATTTACTTTGTGAAAATTTCAGTATCAGATTGTATATTTTATCAAAAGATTATAAAAAAATAAACATGCTAAAATTTATTTGCTATTTTTTCCTGAGCCTGCTTAGCTTGAGTATATATGCACAATATCCTCCAGCAGCGGGACAAATGGGGTCAACTGCGATCTATAAGGATTCATCTATCTTTATAGATTGGGCAAATACTTGCAGCATTACAAGAGGATATATCAATTTAAGTGATACAAGTTTTGAAGATCCGGCTTATCCTGGAACTAATAGGGCATCCTTTGGGAATGCAACTGCAGCAATCGGGATAGCTGATAACAATACGGTAAGCCTAGGCGATAATGGCAAGGCCATATTATCATTTGCTCATCCTATTGCGAATGGTCAAGGATTTGACTTCGCAGTATTCGAAAATTCTTTTGATGATTTTTTTCTGGAATTGGCTTTTGTGGAGGTTAGTTCTGATGGGATTCATTTTGTGAGATTTCCAAATGTTTCTCTTACACAAACCAATATCCAAATTCAAAGTTTCGGAACATTAGATCCAACAAAAATTCACAATCTAGCAGGTAAATATAGGGTATTTTATGGAACACCTTTCGATTTACAAGATTTACAAGATAGCACTGGTTTGGATTTGAACCATATTACCCATGTAAAAATTGTGGATGTAATAGGCTCTATTACTGAACCATTTATGAATAACGATTCTCAGGGACATATCATTAACGACCCATTTCCAACAGCATTCTGGACCGGTGGTTTTGACCTGGATGCTGTGGGAGTGATACATAACTCTCAAAATACAGGAATAGATACTCCAAAATCTGCCACTGAAGATATTTTAATCTTTCCCAATCCCACAAAAGATTGGCTCGAGATTCGAATGAAAACACCCTCAAACTTAAAAGCCCAAATAACAGATATTGTGGGAAAGATTGTTGAAGAATTTGAAATGAATAATTCTACAAAAATAGATGTTTGTCATTTACCCAAAGGTTTGTATTTTATATCTTTAAAAGACGGAATGAGCAATATCCGCACAATAAAGTTTTTTAAAAATAAATAAAATGAATGGCTCTTATTTGTATAAAACTTTAATTATTTACTTCTTAGCTTCATTTTTCTTGAATGCGAGCCTTTTAGCTCAAAACAGTAAAGATACCCTCAAGCTGCCTACCGTAACCATTATAGATACTAAAATAAACTATTTTCAGGGTTTAAAGATTTCAGAGATAGATACAGTGATTATTTCGCAGCAAATCAATGCATCTTTGGCTGATTTATTATCCAATTACACACCTGTCTTTATAAAAACTTACGGGCAAGGAAGTTTGGCAACTGCTTCATTTAGGGGTTGTAATGCTTCACATACTCAGGTTTTGTGGAATGATGTTGCTATCAATTCACCCATGATCGGACAAATGGACTTTTCAATGATTCCTGTATTTTTTATGGATGATTTAAAATTAATATATGGAGGTAGTTCACTTTCAAATAACAGTGGAGGCTTGGGTGGAAGTATTAATATTGCAAATAAACCGGATAAAGAAAAATTGAAAATACAATATACCCAACAAATCGGAAGCTTTTCCACTTATGGTTCATTTTTGAAGTTGGGAATTGGAAATAAGAACCTAAAGTCAACGACAAGATTGATGTTTCTTACTTCCGAAAACGATTTCAGCTTTAAAAACAATGCAGTAGCCAGTGTTGATTTCCCGTTAGAAATCAGAAAAGATGCAGGTTTCAAACAATATGGTGTATTGCAGGAATTGTATTTTCAACCTGGCTTTCGGGATCAAATTTCTTTTAAACTTTGGCTTCAAAAAAACGACAGAAACATACCTCAACCATTGATTGTATCAACTTTTAGTGAAAATGAAAAGCAAAAAAATTCATTTTACAGAGGTATTATTAATTGGAAACACTATCAGGGAAAAGCTAAACTGGAAACAAATCTGTCTTATTTACATGATTTTCTGAACTATACCAATAAAATTGCATTTATCAATTCAGACAATACGGTGAATGCTATTTGTGGAAAATTAAAATACAATTATGAATTTTCTCCAATCATCATGCTGAATTTAGGTAGTTCTTATGAATTCAACAGCGTAAATTCCAACAACTACAGCGGTTTGAAAGAACAAAAGTTATTTGCTGCATTCGCAGGTTTTTCATCAGCACTTAGCAAAAGACTTTTTGCCAATTTTATCGTACGTCAGGAAGTAAATAATTCAAAAACTTTGCCTTTGCTTCCTTCGCTAGGAATAGATTACAAATTCCTAAAAACTTATAATTTGTTGTTGAAAGCTCATGTTTCAAAAAACTATCATTTACCTTCGTTGAATGATTTGTACTGGTTCCCAGGTGGAAATCCTGAATTATTGCCTGAAGATGGATTTTCAGCAGAAAGCGGATGCTCTTATGAAACCGATGCGACAAAAACACTCTCTATTTATTCTGAAGCAAGCTATTTTTATACAAATATTAGCAACTGGATTTTATGGCAACCCGATGCTATATTCAGGTACTGGACGCCAATTAATTTAAAAGAAGTTACTTCGTCGGGTGTTGAATTAACAACGCGTATTAAATTCGAAATGAAGAAATGTATGTTGAAGCTCAATGCTTATTATACTTTTACATCTGCAAAAAACCTTAAATCTATTCATCTTAACGATCAAACTGTAGATAAGCAATTAATTTACACACCTCTACATTCAATTAATTTTGATTTCCGTGCTGAATGGAAAAACTATTTTGCAAATTACACCCTTCACTATACTGGGAAAAGATTCACCAATACATCCAACACCCGATACATGCCTGATTATATGATAAGTGATGTTACAATTGGGAGTATATTGTATTTAAAGAATATGAAGAGCATTACTTTTCAAATAAACGTAAACAATATATTGGATAAAGATTATCAGGCTATTGCATGGCAACCCATGCCAGGCAGAAATATGGAGATTTTGGTTAAATTTGATTTGAGTAAAAAATGAAAAAACAAATAGCTTATATCATCTTGATATTATTTGGATTTACAAATTGTAGTAAAACTGATTATTTTGGAGAAGTTAATACCGAAACTTCTGACTATATTCCAGGCAAAGGTGTATTTATTGTAAACGAAGGCAATTATACAGCAGGTAATGCCAGCATTTCTTTTTATAACTTCTATACGCACAAGGTTTACAATTCAATATTCTACAATCAGAACAAACGACCTTTGGGAGATGTTGCCGTTTCAATGAATATTATCAATGGGCTGGCTTACATCGTGGTAAATAATTCAGGGAAGATAGAAGTAGTAAATCCTTTGGATTTTAATAGCATAAAAACTATCTCAGGTTTTGCTTCTCCCCGGTTTATACTTGCAGTAAATACTCAGAAAGCTTATGTTTCCGATTTAAGAAGTCCATTTGTATCAATAATAAACCTCGAAACTAATACGATAAGCGGAAGTATTCAATGCGGAAAGTCAACCGACAAAATGATTAAAGTTGGGAAACTTGTTTTTGTTTGTAATTGGTCGGAATATTATGTGCATCAGCCCAACAACACCATTATGGTGATCAATACCGAAACAGATCAATTGATTGATTCTATTGTTCTTGGAAAAGAGCCCAATAGTATGGTAGTGGATAAAAATAATAAATTATGGGTGCTAAGCAGTGGGGGTTATAATAATGAAATGTTTCCTGAGTTAAACTGTATCAATACAAATAGTTTACAAATAGAAAAGACCTTGACATTCCAAAGTAAATATTTATCACCTGAAGGCCTATGCTCAAACAAAACTGCCGACTCATTATTTTATATTAATAATCACATTTATAAAATGTCGGTTAATGACAATCAATTACCAATAAGCCCGATAATTTACAAGAATTATCATTTGTTTTATGCACTGGCTATGGATCCGGGAAATAATGAATTATACATCTCAGATGCAATAGATTATAATCAAAATGGCTTCGTTTTTCGTTATGCCACAAATGGTATGGGTTTAGATTCGGCAAGAATGGGTATCATCCCTGGATTTTTTTGTTTTAATTGAATTAAAAAGATTTTCCTATTTATAAAGTATTTTTTTAAAAGTTTTATAAAAATAAAAAAACAGCAATTTATGCTGATTAAATAAAAAAAATTAATACTTTTGGATAAAATTTCAAAGCATTTAAAATCAAAATTTACAGATAAGTCATAAGTGTGAAATAATGAAAATCCAAACGCTTTTGAAAATTTATTTAAGGAAAATCTTACTAAAAAATTGTAGAAGTAGGCGACCGTTAAACTATTAAAAAAATGAAAAAATGAAAAAATTATACTTTTTCTTAATTGCAGCTTTTTTCCTTATGATTGGAACAAACTATGCTCAAATGAGTTATGATCCATTTGAATTAAAAATAAATAGTCCTCAGGAAGTTAATGTGTATAAAAAATACATGGAAGGTAAGACTTTTTTAGGTTTTAATACTGGCATCTCAATACCATTCGGCACCTATGGTGCGAATACTAACCTTGGTTTTGGTGCCGGCATGCAGGCAAAATATTTTATTTCTGATCACTTTGTTTTTGGAGCTAGTTTTAATTTTTATCGTTCAGGTTTTACGGATTCTTATCTTACCCAAATGGATTCTGTATTTAAAGTTGCTGCTTTTGATGATACTACTAAACAGCTCCAGGTGTTGTCTGTAAGTGGGGCGTCAACACTATATCCATTTACATTAAATATCGAATATTATTTTTCTCCAACTAAAAGATTTAAGACATATGTAGGTTTGGGTTTAGGGTTTTACGTTATTAACCACAATCTTGAAGTTACAACGAATAAAGAGAAACCACAATTCTTTAGAGATGTTGAAGCAACTTATGGTGGATCTACATTAACTTCTGATTTTGGTATCTCTCCATATGCTGGGTTTATGCTTGACTTTAATGAACTTATTAGTGCTAATTTTGATATAAAATACAATCAAATTTTTTCGAATCCGGTAGCTTCGTCTTTAACTTTTAATATTGGGATTCTTTTTAATTTAGGCTATAAATATTAGCGATTAACCCTTTTTTATATCCTTGACGGGTTGTTATAAACAATCCGTCTTTTTTTATAAACTTTCCTATAATAACATTAATTTTGCAAAAAATAATTGATGCAGGGCGATATTACTATAAATAATTCATTACTTGATACAAATAACATTTTTTTTGTTTTTTGCAAACCCGACACTTCTCGCATTGTATCAAAAGCCGATTCAATTCAGCTTCATTCCGATTCACTGAAAAACAAATTCTTTTTTGACTATAGCTATAAATTTGTTAACAACAATAAACATTTTTCGTTGGTAACAACAAGAAAATCAATGTTTACGACTCATCAACTTCAGGTAAAAAATTCAAAACCAATTGAAAGAAAAGAATACACAAATGATTGGATGGTAATAGTATTATTAATCTGCTTTTCATTAATAGCCTGGTTACTTATATTTTCCCGCAAAAGAGTTAAACAAATCATCAATGCCACTTATTCTAACAGGACCATTAACCAGCTCATCAGAGATGGGGATTTATTTAAAGAAAGGATAGCTTTAGCTTTTACAACTATTTATTTATTAAGTTTCTCACTTTTTGTATTTCAAATAGGACATTATTATTTGAATTTCAAAGAATTGGAATTGTATTCTTTTATTTTCTTTTTAAAAATATTAGCTGTAATCATTGGTTTATATTTATTAAAACAAAGAGCTACAAAATTTATTGGAATTATTTTTAAAAATTCAAATGCTTCTTATGTTTACCTTTTAAATGGGTTTATTTTCAACATCCTTACAGGAATATTGATGCTGCCTTTATTGCTTATTATGATTTATTCAAAAAGCCCAATAAGCTCATTTACAACAAATTTAAGTATCGGGATTGTTATTATATTAAGCATAGTAAGGTATCTTAGATATATAATAATTGGAGTAAGCTTTTCAAAATTTTCTCATTTCTATTTATTTTTATATCTTTGCACTCTTGAAATAATGCCAATATTAATCATCTTCAAACTAATTATTGGCCTGATTGATAGTAAATTGTAGATTTTTTTAATACATAGAATAAAAATTTTAATCTTTTTTCAATTATTTAATATTCATTTTTAAAGCCTACTTCAAAATTTGAATATATTTTTAGAGATTCTTTTTCTGTCCTTTCTTCAAGCAAACATGAAAGACAAAAAAGGGAAATACAAATTTTTGGATGATCTAACGATTATTATTTCAGTTATTTAACATAATTAAGACAGATGAATTAGCCAATAGTTTACTATTTATACAAACCTAGAATAATTTTTTATGGTGTATTTTCCCGATAAAACGGGACTGGCTATGTGACCGATTAAAAAAATAAAAATAATACCGCATGAAAGTAAAAAATATCCTTATCTCACAACCACCTCCTTCAGATACTGAAAAATCTCCTTATCGTGATTTAGCTGAGAAGTACAATTTAAAAATGGATTTCCATAAATTTTTTAAAATTGAAGGTATACCTGGGCGGGAATTTCGTTTAGATAGAATAAATATGGCCGATTATACAGCAGTTATTTTTACTAGTCGACATGCAGTAGATCATTATTTTAGAATAGCAAAAGAAGTAAGGTTTGATGTTCCTGATATTACCAAATATTTTTGCATTTCTGAGGCAATTGCATTGTATCTTCAAAAATATGTTCAATATCGTAAACGGAAGATTTTTCATGGAAAACAAAGCTTTCCTGAATTGATGGATATTATTTTAAAACATAAGGAAGATAAATTTCTATTGCCCTGTTCTGATATTCATAAACAAGATATGCCTGAATTATTGGAAAAAAATGGTATAAGATTTGCAAAAGCTATCATTTATAAAACTGTTGACAGTGATCTTAAATCAGTTATTGATATTAACAAATATGATATGTTGGTTATTTTCAGTCCGTCTGGTGTAAAATCACTTTTTAATAATTTCCCAGATTTTGAACAAGGAGAAAAAATTATTGCTGGTTTTGGGCCAACTACTGCTACTGCTATTATCGAAAGTGGCTTAAATATAACTATTAATGCTCCCACAAAAACATCACCATCCATGACAATGGCTATTGAAGAATTTTTGATAAAACTCGCAAAAAAGAAATAATATCTACTGAAAAATCAAGATAAGAGACGTTGATATTCAGCGTCTCTTTATTTTTATATACAAATGCAAACATTTAAAAAAGAAGAACGATTATGTAGTAAGAAATCTATAGATTTTTTATTTGCTAAGGGAAAATCTTTTTATCTGCATCCTTTTAAAATAAAGTGGGCATTTGAAGATATTAAAATGATTTACCCTGTTCAAATACTGATTGTTGTTCCAAAAAGATATTTCAAAAAAGCACATGACCGGAATAAAATAAAAAGACATATCAGAGAAGCTTATCGAAAAAACAAATCGATATTAAATGATTCGCTGGAAAACAAAGAGAAACAAATAATTTTAGGAATTATTTACAATGAAAAAGAAATTTTTTCTTACAATATAATAGAAGAGAAAATAATTTTAACTTTACAACGTTTAACACAATAAGAAAATATTTTGTTACGCTTTATCGAAAAATAAATTGGACGGATTGTATCAAGCTTAGTTTATTAATACTATGGGGAAAATATTGGAAAAACTGTTTATTTTATTTATAAGGGTCTATCAATATACAATTTCTCCTTATTTTCCAGCCAGCTGCCGTTATACACCTTCTTGTTCGGCTTACGGTGTTGAAGCTTTAAAAAAACATGGTCCTTTTAAAGGTGGATGGTTAACTATTAAGCGGATATTTTCTTGTAATCCATGGGGAGGAAGTGGTTACGATCCTGTCCCTTGATATCAAACAAATTTTACATAAAAAAACAACAAAGCAAAGGATAAATGCATACATGCTTTCTTCCATTTAACTACTGAATAATTCAATAATAATAGTTTAAAATGACACATTTCAACTCCTTAAAAATAAAAATATTACTTGTTTTTTTCATTTTCGTTGGGTTTACAGGTTTGGCTCAAAAAAACAACGATTTTGAAATTTCAAAAAATCTTGAAATTTTCACCACCCTTTATCGCCAATTACACCTAAATTATGTTGATGAAATAAACTCTGGTGACTTGATGAAGAAAGGTATTGATGCCATGCTGGAAAATTTAGATCCTTATACGGTTTATATTCCAGAATCGGACATGGAAGATTACAAATTAATGACAACGGGACAATATGGTGGTGTAGGTGCATTAATTCATCAAAATGGTGATTATGTTATCATTTCAGACCCTTATGAAGGCTTTCCAGCTTTTAAAGCAGGATTAATTGCAGGAGATAAGATTTTAGAAGTAAACAAACAATCGGCAAAAGGAAAATCTCAGAATGATATTAGTTCTATTTTTAAAGGACAACCAGGAACAAGTTTGACTGTTTTAATTGAAAGAGAAGGAGAAGCCAAACCTATTGAAAAATCACTTACCCGTGAAGAAATTAAACTGTTGAACGTCCCTTATTATGGATTGGTCGGAAAAGATGTTGGGTATATTAAATTAACTAGTTTTACTCAAGAAGCAGGTAAAGATGTAAAAGAGGCTTTGCTGAAATTGAAAGAAAATAACAAAATAAAATCTGTAATAATCGACTTAAGAGGAAATGGAGGTGGGTTGCTACAAGAAGCCGTTAATATTGTCAATATTTTTGTTGAAAAAGGACAATTGGTTGTAAGTACGAAAGGGAAAGTAATCGAACGCAATTTTTCTCATAAAACGATGGAACAACCAACTGATATTAATATTCCTTTGGTTATTTTGGTTGACAGAAATAGTGCTTCTGCATCAGAAATTGTATCGGGAGCCATTCAGGATTTAGACAGAGGGCTCATTGTTGGACAAAAAACCTACGGTAAAGGCTTGGTTCAAAATATATTTCCTGTTAGTTACAATGCTCAGGTAAAAATTACTATTGCAAAATATTATATTCCAAGTGGCAGATGTATTCAAGCTATTGATTATGCGCATAAAGATGAAGATGGTGTTTCTGGTAAATTTGCTGATTCTTTAAAAACTGCATTTAAAACCAAAGACGGAAGAATTGTTTATGATGGTGGCGGAATAGAACCAGATTTAGCACTTGAACCTGAAAAAATTAGCAATATTGCAATAAGCTTATTAACTAAATTTTTAATTTTTGATTATGCTAACTATTTTAAAAGAAAAAATTTAAACATAAGTTCAGCAAGAGAATTTACGATTACTGAAGCCATGTATGATGATTTTATAAAATTCATTAATGGAAAAGATTACGACTATACTACCAGAAGCGAAAAAAATCTTGCCGAGTTGAAGGCAATCGCCGAAAAAGAAAATTATTTTAATGCAATAAAAAATGAATACCAGGCTTTAAAAGACAAACTTATACATGACAAAAATGCTGACTTGATTAAGAATAAAGACGAAATCAAAGCTTTATTAAAAACAGAAATTGCAAACCGTTATTTTTACCAAAAAGGAAGAATTGAAGCCAGCCTTTCTGATGATGCTGAAATTGCAAAAGCAGTTGAATTGCTCAATGATTCAATTAAATATAAAAAATTATTGGAAAAAAATGAAGCTTCAAAATAAAATTTAGTTTATGAGTAAACCAGATTTATTATAGCAAATTAAGCTTAAACCGCTAAGTATTTTTTAATGACTTAGAAACAAAAAAAACTAAAACCCTTACTCAGCATTCATTATAAATTTATAAAATGCGTATAGACCAAACGTTTAATCGTAACGACATTTACCTTTTCGGATTAATCTTGTTAGCTATAGGTATCCCTCTTTCTAATTTTTTAATGAGTGTTGCACAAATTATACTACTCTCTAACTGGCTGCTTGACAAAAATTTACTTAAAAAAATAAGAATATTTTTTAGCAATAAACCAGCTCTCTTCTTTACTTTTATTTTTTTATTGCATCTTATCGGCTTGTTGTATACCTCTGATTTTAATTATGCATTTAAAGATATACGTACCAAAGTCCCTATCATTTTTCTGCCAATTTTAATAAGTAGCTCACCACTTATTGACCGGAAGAAATTCAGGTTAATCCTATTATTTTTTGTTGCTTCCGTATTGATTGCCACTTTTGCATGTTATTACGTTTATCTTAGCCGCGAAATTTATGATATCCGAACTATTTCAGTATTTATCTCACACATCCGTTTCAGTCTGGATATCTGTCTGGCTATCTGTATATTGTTTTATTTTATTTATAAAGAATTTATATTAACCAACTCAAAAAAATGGATACTGAGTCTACTACTACTTTGGCTGGTATATTTTCTTTTTGTTTTGCAATCGTATACAGGAATTATTATTTTGGTCATTTTATTTCTTATTTTCTTACTTTATTTTACCATTTCATTTAAACAATGGAGTTTTAAATTAATTGCATTTTCCCTCTTAATTGCCTTACCTCTTTTTATTCTTCTATTTATTCAATCAGGCATTCATTCCTATTTTAAGGTAGAATACGGAGCTACTTCTCATCTAGATTCGTTGACTCCAAGAGGTAATTTGTATACCCACGATACCCTTGGTTTAGGCATTGAAAACGGTCATCACATCGGTTTGTATATTTGTCAGGAAGAAATGGATAAAGCATGGAAAACCAGGAGTAAATTAAACATTGATAGTAATGATAGGATGGGTCAACGGATATCCTATACATTAATTCGTTTTTTAAATTCTAAAGGTTTGCGTAAAGATGCTGATGGCGTGAGTGCATTGACAGATCAGGAAATAAAAGCAGTTGAACGAGGATATGCAAATACTATTTATCTTCAACACCCTGGCTTACAAGCAAGATTGTACAAGATTTTATATGAATACAATACCTATACTATTTCAAAAAACACAAAAGGGCACTCAATATTACAACGTTTTGAACTGTGGAAAGCAGCAATAGGAATTATTAAAAATAATTTTTGGTTGGGTGTAGGAACCGGAGATATGGTAAATGTATATGACAAACAATTAAAAGAAATGGAATCGGATCTGGCGGGCCAGAAGTTAAGAGCTCATAATCAATACTTATCAATATTTTCAGCATTTGGGTTATTTGGGTTCCTTGTTTTTATGTTTGCACTTATTTACCCAGCATTCTTAAATCATTCATTTAAAGATTTTTATTTCTTGGCTTTTTTTATAATCCTTTGTTTATCCATGATCAATGAGGATACCATCGAATCACAGGCCGGGGTAAGTTTCTTTGCCTTTTTCTATTCTTTGTTCTTACTTTCAATTCCTATAGCGAAAGACAAGGAATAATTTTTAAAGCTGTATCAATTTTATTTGTACTTTTGATACCGATTAGTTTTCTAAAAATGCCATTTCTTTAAAGTTTTCAGGTATTTATAGAAAACTATCACCAATTACCATTCTATTCGTTCTTGTTTTTTAATTAATTGAACGATTGTATTTACATTTCTTAAACTGAAAAAGGAGTTATGCAAGAAAAAGAAATTAAAATCCTGTTTACGATTTATCAATCTATAGAAGAACTATCAAAAGAAGATCAGTTTTTACTCGAAAAAGCTTTGATTGCCTCTAAATCAGCTTATGCACCTTATTCCGGTTTTAATGTAGGTGCTGCTATTTTACTTGAAAATGGAACCATAGTAACAGGAAACAATCAGGAAAATGCTGCCTATCCATCTGGATTATGTGCAGAAAGGGTCGCCATGTTTGCAGCTTCTTCTCAATTTCCAGATGTAGCTATGAAAGTGATTGCTATTACTGCCAATTCAAAGAAATTTGAAGTAAATATTCCGATTTCCCCTTGTGGTTCTTGTCGTCAAGTAATGTCGGAATATGAAACTAAACAAAACAAACCGATGAAAGTGATTCTAAGAGGCGCTAAGGGCGATATACAGGTAATCAATACCATTGCAGGTTTATTGCCCTTTATGTTTCATGCGGACGAATTAAAACAAAAATAATTTATGAAGAAAAAAATAATGGCCATCTTATTATTGGTATTAACTTGTGCTATGATAAGCGATAAACCAGCTTACCTCATTTATGATAAAAAAGGGACACTTACTTCTTATGAAAAATTATTGAGCGATGCAAACGAAGCTGACATTATCTTCTTTGGAGAACTGCACAACAATCCGATTTGTCATTGGTTGCAGCTGGAACTCACTAAAGATGTTTACAAAACAAAAAAAGATCAGTTGGTGTTAGGTGCCGAAATGTTTGAAAGTGACAATCAACTCCTGTTGGATGAATATACTTCAGGTAAAATAAAAGCAAGCAATTTTGAAGCCGAAGCCAAATTATGGCCCAATTACAAAACCGATTACAAGCCAATACTCGAGTTTGCCCGTAAAAATAAAATTCCTTTCATAGCTACCAATATTCCCCGCCGTTATGCTGCTATGGTAAACAAAGGTGGTTTCGAAGCATTGGATACGATGAGTAAAGAGGCAAAGTTATTGTATGCACCTTTACCTTTTGAATACAATGCCGAATTAAATTGTTACAAACAAATGCTGAATATGGATAGTACAGCTATGATTGCCTCGCATGCAACACCTAATTTACCAAAAGCTCAGGCGGCCAAAGATGTAACAATGGCTTATTTTATTCTGAAAAATCGCAGCAAAGGTAAAGTTTTTATACATTTCAATGGAAGCTATCATTCCGATGATTTTGAAGGTATTGTATGGTATTTGAAAGAAGCCAAACCAAAATTAAAGATACTTACCATCACAAGTGTGGAACAATCAACAATGGATACACTGGATAAAGAGAATTTCAATAAAGCAGATTATATTTTGTGTATTCCGGAAACTATGTGTAAAACGAATTAGGCATTAAGGTTTAAAGCTTTAAGTTCAGCCTGGAAAGTTTTACAATGACATTGCTTAATTAAAAGTAAATATCAGATTAAAAAAGAAATTCCAGACCGTTACTACTGCAATGGCAAATAATTTGGATACATAAAAGTTCTTATTGAACTTACTTACCAGTGTCCATAATATCAAAGTATTAATTCCCAATCCAACAAGAGAGATTAACAGAAATTTACTGTATTCAAGACCTATTTCTGGATTCAGGCTATGGAAGGTCCAGATTCTGTTGAATATATAATTGGAAGAGGCAGCCAGGGTAAAGCCAATGGCATTGGCAATATATTTTTGAATTTTAAATATTTCCTTGCAAAGATAGGTAAACCCAAAATCAACAATCACCCCCGAAGCACCCACTAGGCCGAATTTTAAAAATTTTAAAATTAATTCGCTGGTTAATAATAACTTCATTGTTGTAACTTAAGGCTGCATTTTTTTGAAAAAACAAAATTAGTAATATTTAGATGGATAGTGAAATTTTAAAAACAATCCATAAAAAAAGACGCTACTAGAGCGTCTTTTTTTTGATTTAAATAAATATTAATAGAAGAAAATTCTGTTATCTTCAATTTTTGCTTTATCCTGAATAGCTTTATAGGTATCGTTTCCAACTCTTTGCTGAAACATACCTTGCAATTGCATTTTAACCATTGTATAGTCTTTGGCAGCAGGAGCTTTGATGATATCATCCACACATACCACATATACACCACTATACCCTTTAATTGGTTTAGAAACTGCAGATTTTTTCATTGTAAAAGTAGTACCAATTACTTCTGGTTCATACCCTTTTCTTCCAACGTTGTAGGCTGCAAAATTTAATTGTTCAACAGTATCTACCTTTGTGTTGAATTTAAGGGCTAACTGATTCAAATCTTTTGTAGCTGCCAAGGCTGTATTTAATTTTTCCTGTATCAGCAATGCTTTTTTATCTCTTTTTACAACAAATTCAAGTCTTTGTTTTATTTGGGCTAGAGGAGCAATTCCTTTTTCGCGTTTTTCTTTAACCACAGCTACTACAAATTTATTATCAAATTCAAAAACTTGTTTTGAAACATCATTTTTCTTTGTATCTTCATTGAAAGCCCACTTTACTAATTCTCTTGCATTTTCAACACCGGGAATATTATCAGACATAGGTTGGATATATTCAGCGGTACGTTTGTTTAAGCCTTCTTTTTTAATCGTATTTTCGAATTGATCTAAGCTTGTATTTTCGCTTGCAAATTTATTAGCCAATGCAAATACATTTTTATAAGTTTGATTACTTGCTTCGAGGCTTCGAGTGACAAGAGCAACACGAATTTTCTTTTCAGGTATTTTTTTTCCGGTAATATTGATAACATGATATCCAAAAGCTGATTCTACAACTACAACATCACCTACTTTTCCTTTTACTACTGCTTCATTAAAAGGAGCAACCATTGTTTGATCGGCAAACCAATTCAAATCGCCTTTGTTTTCTTTTGCTGATGGATCATCAGAGGTTGAAGCTGCTATCCCAGCAAATTTTGTAGTATCTTTTTGTATCATCACCCTTAAGCTATCTGCAATTTTCTTTGCTTCTTCTTTGGTACGCTTTATTGTTTCGGCAGCACCATAAGCACCTTGAAACGAAAGAAGAATATGTCGAGCTCTCATTGAATCAGGACGCATCTGAACATCCATTAATTTTGCCATTTTATAAGATCCATTGTCTAAAAATGGTGGCATAATAGTTCCAACACTTGCATTAAACATGGCTGAATCAATACGGTATGGCAAAACTCCTTTTTTAATAAAAGTACTATCATAACGTTTATCAGAAACAGAATTTACAAATTCAGGAACATTATTAGAGGTTTGGAATTCTGAAAAAAGGTCGTTTACCTGTTTAATAGTTGCAGCCTGATCTTCTTTAGAAGGAAGTACCTCAAACATAACATAATCGAGATCTCTTGATGGCTCTTGGTCAAATTCCTGTTTGTGTTCTTCGTAATACGTTTCATAATCTTTATCTGTTAATAGAACAGCACTATCAGAAACACTGGTAAAATCTACAGAAACTAAACGCAATTTCACGAAGTCGCTTTGAGCTTCGTAAGCCTTTTTAGCAAAAGCTTTAGGCATATAAAAACTCTTGGAAATAAGATTATTGTATTTTGTACGGATTCTATCAGCTTTAATTCCTTCTTCTAATGTTTTCCATTGTTTTTGTTCTTCAGGTTTCATCGTTTCAAAACCATTAATAATTGACATTACTCTTTGTCTGTCAACCTGTCCGGTTTTTGGATTTGTAAAGTTCTGAACTATAAATTGGTGTAAGAATTTACCATAGAACATATCATTCATTTCGTCAGGAGAAACTTCAATTGAAAGTTCTTCATATTCTTTTTTCATTAAAATATCACTTACAAATTGATTCCAAACGCTTTGACGTACCTGAAATAATTCCTGAGGGCTTAATTGATCTTTTCGTTGTTGTTGTTTCATTTGCTCAACCTGAGCTTCCATTTTCTTTTCAAATTCGGGATAAGTAATATCTGTACCATTGATAACTCCTAAATTTTTGTTATTCAAACCTTTAGAGCTTTTCACTGCATCCTGTAATACGAATCCAGCAATGGCAATACCAATTAATATAACTAACAAACCTGATCTTTTTCTTATTGTTCCTATAATAGCCATAGTTCTTTTTTTTAAATAGTTGGCAAATTTACATTTTTTTTTCTAATTTATATTACTTTTCAGCCATTTTTTTAAATCGTGTTGAAAAACAACTCATTTTTAAGATTGTAAGGTTTTAATATTCGAGCAAGCTTTTGTTCTTCCTCTAATCAGGAAAAGTATTATAATCAATAATTTATATGCTAAAAGTAAAATAAATATTAGAGGAGAAATTCAACAAGACAAAAAGACAGCTATAATGAAAGCATTGTTCTATTGCTTTTGATATAATTTGAACTTTTTCAAATAAGTTTATGACGTAAAACCCAAATTAAAAATATGAATATTAGGAATAAGTATTATTCAACACTTATTCGAACGTTAACTTTTCCTATCCTGGTTTTGCTGGCTTCGAGTATGGTAAATATAAAATTTCCAATAATTATTTCATCGTTCAAATTTGGAATGCTTTCGTGAAAATGAGTAATCAAACCAGCCAAGGTTTCATAATCGTCTGTTTTTGGCAAAAGCAATTGATACTTGTCATTCAAATAATCAATTTCTAGCCTTCCCGAAAATATGTATTCATTTTCTGAAATTATTTTTTCGATGTGATCTTCGGTATCGTATTCATCATTTATTTCACCAAAAATTTCTTCAATTACATCCTCAAGTGTCAACATACCAGAGGTTCCCCCAAATTCATCTACCACTACTGCCACATTTTTTCGTTGTTCAATAAAACTGGATAAAAGTTTATTGGCTAGCATTGTTTCTGGTACTATAATAATGGGTTTAAGTACTTGATTTATATTTTCAGGTTTTTTAAGCATATCGTGAGAATGCACATATCCGATAATGATATCAATTGTATTTTCGAAAATAAGTATTTTCGAAAGATTGGTTGCTATAAATAGCTTTATCAATTCTTCAATCGTTGTATTTATTTCAATTGCAATGATCTCGGTACGAGGGATCATGCATTCACGTAATTTTACGTCCCTGAAATCAATTGCATTTTGAAACATCTGCAATTCTTGTTGGATTTCGTTATTTTCAGAATGATCGTTTGAAAATTCATTTAAGAAATTATCTACATCAATTGGGGTAAACATTTGATTTTGATGATGAAAGTTTAATTTCAACAATCGTTTTAGCAAAAATTCAGAAAATGAAATAAAAAGATAGGTAATGGGGAAAAGCAAATAATAAAAAATTATTGCGGGGATAGCAAAAAATCGTAACGTAGAATTGGCATTTATTCTAAAGAGTATTTTTGGCAAGAATTCTGCAGTAATTAATATTAGGAGGGTTGCAACAATTGTTTGTATCAGCAGAATAAGAAATTCAGATTGAAATTGAAGCGGTAGAATATTGATAATGGGAGGCTTAAGCATTCTTGCCATAACAATACCATAAATAACCAAAGCAATATTATTGCCTAATAGAAGTGCACTGATAAATTTCCAGGGTGTTTTTGAGAAATTTGATAAAATTCTTGCTGAGAAAGAGCCTTTGTTTCGGTCAACTTCAATTTTTAATTTATTTGCAGTAATAAAAGCAATTTCCATACCTGAAAAAAACGCAGACAACAACAACATTATCAATATAATAAACAGATCAGTCATTGTAATTATTCTTTTCTATCAATATTAATATTTCCTCGTGGATGACGGAGTGAGTAATTGTTAAAACTATCATCAGCATCAAAACCATCCCCATATAAGATATTATTTTTATTTACACGTTTTACCAAAACGTTGGAAGAGATAGATTTTCTGTTTCTGTCCCATAAAATACTTTCAGTATAAATAGTATCCCCCTTTTTAAAATCAATAATAATTACATTGTTTTTTGCTTCCATTACTCTTCTTTCATCGTAATCAACAGCATAATTAGCCGATAATTTTCTAATTTCTTTCCTGTTTTCATCATAAAAAATCACGCAAAGACCTTTTGGATATTTAGAATAAGATTGCTCGCCTTGGTATCGGTCTAACTGAGGACTGGTCATAAATATTTGTAATTTACCTGAATCGCTTCTTAAAACAGTAATGTCTTTAGCTGATTCAACAGGTAAATTTATAAAATCTGTCAGGGATTTTATTTTTTTCATATCGTTTTGGCAAGAAACAATAAGACAAAAGAAGAAAATCCCGGCAAGTAGTTTTATTACTTGAAACCGGGAATTTTTTTTGAACTGTAAATCCGTTATCTTTTTATTTATCACTTTTACAAAGTGTTGTAATTATCTTAAATTGAGGTATTTTTTTAGTATTAATCAAATTTTCTTTTAAAGAACCAGAAATCGTAGGCTGAAAATCCAATGGTAATTTTTGTGAAGTTTTCTTTAATTAAATTATTGTCGACAGTGCCTCTTTTCCCATATTCAATGCCTAAGTTGATAGTTGACTTACTTTTTCTGAGAGGTAAACCTAATCCAAAACTTATTCCATACTCATCTATTTGATTATTACCAATTTTTAAATTGGTGGTAGTATATCTGAAACCTGCTCTATATGCTATTCTTTTAAAGTAGTTTGAAGAATAGTTGTCAGGTTTAATTTCTCCACCAACAGATATACGCATGCTATTTGACAAGGAGGCTTCTTTTATATCATTGTAAGTATAATTTGCCCAATTTTGCCAGTTATAATCGGCACCTATCAGCCATTTGTTTGATTTTTCAAGCACAAACCCAATGCCGATATTCATAGGAATATGGATGTTCCCGCTTTTATCGTTACTACTTGAATTGGTAGAGGTGTCGTGCACATATTCCATACCACTCGTACTTTCAGAAAAACTATAAACTATTTGGTCTTCAGTAGTTTTTGCATTCATTGCGTTGCTAAAAACAATTCCGCATCCCAGGTTTAAATCTTTGTTGATTTTTTTGGTATATTGTAAGCCAAAATTGAAATTAAAAATCCCAACATTGGTTGATTTTGTTTGTTTAATATCATAAGTGTATAATGAATCGGGGAAATAAACCTTTTGAATTCTATCGATAAACCCAAATAAGTAAGAAACATTTACACCCAACGATAGGTTTTGATTTATTTTGAAAGCTTGTCCTATATAAAATTGATTGATACCACCCTGGCCTTCATAAGTGTATTTTGTATTACCGATACTGGGGTTAGGATCCACTTTAGTTTCAGAAACATTATAGCCAACGCTGCTATAAGGTAATAACCCAAAACTTCCTTTCCACCAACTATTAATCGGAAATCCGAAAGTTAAATACGCTAAAGATGTATAATTAGACTTCTGACTTATATTACTGGTTTCTAAGGTGGTAAAATTACTTAGCAAACCGCCTTCAAAAACAAAAGATAAGGAATCGAAGCTGGTGTAAGAAGCAGGATTCATCACGTTTACGGAAGTAGGATTTCTTACTGCATATCCGATTCCACCCATAGATGTGTAGCGGCTGTTATTGTATGTTTGTATTTCGCCTAATCCAAAGCGTGAATAAGGAGAATGTATTCTATTCTGAGCATTTACGCCAAAGATTGTAATTATACATACCACAATAAGAGTTGGTATTATTTTTCTGTTATTTTTCAGCATTAAAATCGAGTATTATGTTTAGTCCAATTAAGACAATATTTGAAACTGCAAAGATGCTATTTTTTAATATTTTATCAAAATATTTCATATCACCACCGCTTAAAATTATTTTAATATTCTTATAATCATCAATATATTTTGATGTTATACTTTTAACTTCATGAAAAGCGCCATTAATAACGCCCGATAATATTGAATTTTCAGTAGATTGACCGATGAATGAAACTGCTGATTTTTTTACAACTAACGGAAGTTTTCCTGTAAAAGTATGTAAAGCTTTAAATCTAATTGAAATACCTGGCGAAATAGCCCCTCCCAGGTATTCTCCTTTATTATTTATAAACTCATAGGTAATACAAGTCCCCGCAATAATTACCAAAATATTTTGTCCTGGGAAAAAGTGCATTCCAGCTATGGCTGCTGCCAACCTATCTTTGCCTAAGGATTCGGAAGTTGTATATCTATTTATAATTGGGATAGGTGTTGTATTTGTAAATTCAATAAAATTGAAATTTTTCTGTAGAAAGTCTTTAATTGCAGCAGGATAATCAACTACAGTAGATAATATTGCTGATTGAATAGCGTATTTAGCTGTAATCTGTTGAACTTTTTTAATGGAAATTTTTTTAAAAGCATGCATTTCCAAGATTTGATTGCCATCAAAAATTGCAATTTTTTGTAATGTATTCCCAAAGTCTAAAACCAACTTCATATCAAAATATTGAACGGCAAAGTTAATCAAAATTAATAGAATAGCACTATTTGATTTTTTGTTAAAAATGTATAATTAAAATCAGCACCTTCAGTATTCACACCTTTAATCCATTCTTCTATACGAGCATTGTAATATTCATAAAAATAGAATTTTCAGCCTTTTTTATATTATATTTGTAAAGTCAAAAAAATGTTGAATTTCAAAATTTTTTAGTCATGAAAAAGACATGTCTAATGTTATCTATTATCCTGATTTCCTTTTTATTATCTGCTCAGGACGAAAAACCAACTCAGTATCTGTTTGGTAACATAGGGAAAATTTCTTTTAATGGGTTTGGGGCTCCTATGGTTGAGCTTTCTTCAAAAGGTGGCGATATTTCAGTTTCAACAGGAGGTGGAGGTGCCGTTTTATGTAATCAAAAGTTTTTTTTAGGTGCTTATGGAATGGGGTTCGCAACCCAAGATGAAGTTGATGGACTTAAAATAAAACAATCAAACGGAGAGATAATCAGTTACCCCTCTATGCGAACAGTTTTTGCGCATGGTGGATTTTGGTTAGGTTATATACATAATAGGAAAAATGCGATACATTGGGGTGTGAGTACAAAAATTGGATGGGGAGCTATAAGTTTGGTTGACGCCAATATGAACGAAGATTCACATACTAAAGTTGGTTTAGATCAGGTTTTTGTATTTACACCACAAATAGAAACAGAAATGAATATTACCCGATGGTTTAAAGTTAACATTGGCGCCGGATATCGTTTTGTTAGCGGTATTGATAAAATCTATACAAATAGCAATGGACAAGAAGTTGCCTTTTATAAAACTTCAGATTTTAATAGCCCTCAGGTATGCATTAGTTTTTTGTTTGGTGGATTCGGAAGATAAATTCTTATTTTATTTTTTTAATGCATAGGCAAGGTAAATACTATTCTAAACAACACTTTTTCCTTTCTTATTACGAGGATATTGTATCACTAAGAAATGCATTAACTTATACCTCGCTTCTTCATTTTCCCTTTTCAATGGTGAGACAATGAACACTCCACCAAAACAAATAAGAAAAATTTACGTTACATTTTATTCAAATTATAAAGTGCTTATCTTTAGGAAATTTATCATGAAAAAATGTTTATTATTTTGCTTGTTGCTAATTATTCGTGTTCAATCAACTCAAGCATTGGATACGATGTTAACGGCAGATAAAAAGCCAATAATAAGCGGCAGTATTAAAGATGGGAAAACTGGAGAGCAACTTCTTGGTGCAACTGTATACATTAAAGAGCTGAAATCTGGTGTGGCCAGCAATATGTATGGATTTTATTCATTAAGTGTTCCTTCCGGAAATTACACATTGGTGTTTTCTAATATTGGGTATGAAAACTTAGAAAAAAAAATTCAGCTAAAAGAAAACATGACCCTAAATGTTGAATTACAACCCAGGCATCAACTGCTATCTGAAGTTGTAATCACTGAAAAACGCAACAACGAAAACATTACAAAAAACGAAATGAGCATGGTCCGTCTGGATGCAAAAACAATTCGTAAAATTCCTGCATTTATGGGAGAAGTGGATATCATAAAAGCATTACAGTTATTACCCGGCATACAAACCACCAGTGAAGGTTCTTCAGGTTTTAGTGTAAGAGGAGGTAGTCCCGACCAAAATCTTGTTTTGCTTGATGAAGCCACCGTCTACAATGCATCTCATTTATTGGGTTTCTTTTCGATTTTTAACAATGATGCCATTAAAGATGTAAAAATTTACAAAGGAGATATTCCAATGAATTATGGTGGAAGGCTTTCCTCCGTTTTGGATGTAAGAATGAATGATGGGAATGAAAAGGAATTTTCTGTAACTGGTGGGATTGGCACAATTTCTAGCAGGTTAACGCTCGAAGGTCCTTTGATAAAAGATAAAACTTCATTTATTATATCCGGAAGAAGAACTTATTTTGATTTATTTTTACCCTTGTCACCTAACGTAGATATTAGAAATAATGTATTGTATTTTTATGATTTTAATGCCAAAATTTCACACCAAATCAATGAAAACAATCGTATATATCTTTCAGGATATTTTGGAAGAGATGTTTTTAACAATAATTTCTCTAGATTAACTTCAGGGAATCAAACATTTACAATTCGATGGAATCACTTGTTTTCCAAAAAACTATTTTCTAACTTTATGTTTGTGTATAGTAAATATGATTATTTTTTAGGAACACCCGATGGTGAACCCAGTTCTTTTGAGTGGAATTCAAAAATGAGAGATTATGGTTTAAAAACCGACTTTACCTTATATTCTAATCCTAAAAATACAATAAAATTTGGATTAAGTAGTATTTATCATATTATTGATCCCGGTCTCGCTAAAGGAACAGGATCACAAAGCCTTTTTAATGAATTTGTTGTTCCATCTTCTTATGCGTTGGAACACGGCCTGTATTTGGGTAACGAACAGAAAATAAACAATAAGATAAGCATAAAATATGGCTTGAGGTTTTCGATGTTTCAAAACATTGGAGCTGCTACAATTTATCATTATAATTCAAATTTTGAATCTGTTGATTCAAGTGTTTATAAAAAAGGTGATTTTTACGAAACTTATTCAGGCTTGGAACCTCGTTTTGGTATTAATTATACCATCAATGATGAATCTTCAATAAAAGCAAATTATTCAAGAACTTTCCAATATATTCAATTGGCTCAGAATTCTACGTCTGGAACACCTTTGGATGTTTGGTTTCCAGCAAGTCCCAATGTAAAACCTCAACGTTGCGACCAGATAGCATTGGGTTAT
Source organism: uncultured Bacteroides sp. (assembly GCA_964496885.1). Lineage (GTDB taxonomy): Bacteria > Bacteroidota > Bacteroidia > Bacteroidales > JACABE01 > JACABE01. The sequence goes on from CAZCBG010000009.1 coordinate 61,442, forward strand.
TTTAGAAATTTCTTAGGAAATTATCTGGAGACATCCGTAGAAGTATATTATAAAAAAATGACAAATTCTATTGATTTTAAAGATCATGCAAATCTTTTACTCAATCAGAAATTAGAAGGTGAAATCCGTTTTGGGGAGGCAACCTCAAGAGGATTGGAAGTAATGCTTAAAATTCCTGATGGAAGAATTAATGGGTGGGTAAGTTATACATTATCGAAAACTGACAGGGTTTTTCCTGATATCAATAATGGAAATACTTATCTGGCTTATTACGACAAACCTCACAATATTGCTGTTGTTTTTAATTATGAAATCAACAAAAGAACCACATTTGCAGCCAATTGGATTTATTATACCGGATCACCTGTTACTTTTCCAACAGGCCGTGCCGATATCGGAGGTAAAATTGTTCCAATTTATTCAAATAGAAATGCTTACCGTATGCCCGATTATCACCGTTTAGATTTGTCATTAACGCTCAGAAGCAAACAAAAACCAAACCGAAAATGGAATTCTGAATGGGTGTTCTCTCTGTACAATGCTTATGGCAGAAAAAATGCCTGGTCTATCAATTTTAGGCAAGATAAAATCAATCCAGAAATTACATATGCCGAAAAAACCTATTTGTTCAGTTTTGTTCCAGCCATTACTTTCAATTTCAAATTTTAACCATGAGAAATCTTAAATATATAATAATGTTGTTTACGCTTACAATCCTTTATAGCTGTACTGAAAAAATAGACATTGTATTGGATAATAGTTATACAAGATTGGTTGTTGAAGCGAGGTTATCCACTGACACGACAATTCACCAGGTAAAACTTACCAAAACTTCGAGCTATTTTTATAACAATATACCTCCTGTTGTTAGCGGAGCAACTGTAACAATTGATGATGGGGTTACCGTCTATCCATTAACAGAAAGCTTGCTACATCCTGGCGTTTACGAAACTGCTCCAAATTTTTTTGGAGTTATCGGCAAAAGCTATCATTTGCTGGTTAAAAATGTTGATATAGACAAAAATGGCGTGATGGAAGAATATTCGGCTAACTCTACAATTTACCCAATCAATAGAATTGACTCGATTGCAATGGAATATACCGCACATCCCGAAGGTTGGGCAATAAAATGCTATGTACAGGATCCTCCCACCGAAGATTATTACCTGTTTAATGTATACAAAAACAATGTATTAATGACAGATACAATTACAGAGCCATTGGTTGTTGACGATAAATTATTTAACGGAAATTATACCAATGGCATTGCTGTTGGATATTTAAGAGACAGAAAACCAGACGAAAAAGCATCTCCTGGTGATACCGTTGAATTAGAAATGTGGAGAATCACGAAAGAATTTGAAAAATTTATCATCGAACTAAAAGATGCTACCCGCCCTTCTACTCCACTTTTTAGTGGGCCTCCTGCAAATGTAAAAGGAAATATCAGCAATGGAGCTGTCGGATACTTTGCTACATATTCAATTTCAAGAGCAAAAACGGTGATAAAATAACCGAAAAGGTATTGGATTTCAGACTGTAGCATTTTAAGATACAAACTGATATTCAAACTGAATGAATCCTTTGTCAAATAGTCAGCAACATAATGTAGAAATATTTCTGTTTTTTACACTTTTATTATTTAATAAATATTTACATATTTTTACGATTTCTCATTAAAATAGATGTAGGTTTGTAAAATAATTACGGTTACATAACAATTTAATAATTAATAATGTTACGTAGTAATTTTAACCATTAACCACACCCTTTTTATGAAAAAGAAAACCATTCAGATTGCTGCTACAGTAATTACTGTGGTAGTACTAGCTTTTGTAGTTTACAAAATAGCTATACACAAGCATCATTTCAAAAGAGTTAATCCTGCATTTAAAGAATATGTTCAGGCATTTACATCCGGTGTGGTTTCGACCCATACCACTGTAAAAGTGAGACTTGCTAACGATTATGCAGACTCTTCACTATTCGGAACACCAATTTCCGAAAAACTATTTAGTTTTAAACCTTCCATCAGAGGCAAAGCAAAATGGATAGATAGTCGTACTATTGAGTTTAGTCCTGAAGATAAATTACCTCCCAAAAAGTTCTATGAGGTAGAATTTTACTTGTCAAATTTATTGAAAGTGCCAGATTCACTTAAAACCATGGAATTTCAGTTTCAGACTATCCAGCAGGATTTTGAAATTAAAGTTGAAAATCATAAAGCCTATAATAAATCAGATCTTTCTATAGAGAAAATATATGGAACACTGCATACAGCAGATTTTGCTGATGATAAACAGATAGAAGCAATTTTAACAGCTCAGCAAGATGGCAAGCAGTTATTGATTAGCTGGGTTCACGATGCTCAAAAAAAACTACATTATTTTCAGGTTGACTCTGTAAAAAGAGGTAAAGTTAAAAGTAATGTATGTCTTTCATACAACGGGAAACCAATTGACGCCAAAACCAAGGGCGAGCAAACGATTGAAATTCCGTTTTTAGGCAAGTTCGCACTTACAAATGTGAGACTAGTACAATCACAAGAGCAATATTTACTTGTGCAGTTCTCTGATCCATTGGAAGAAAATCAAAATCTGGAAGGGTTGATTAAAATTGCAAAATCGATGGATTTGCGCTATACAATAGAAGACAATGAATTAAAAATTTATCCACCCCTTAAAAAAACAGGAGAGGCAACTTTAACGATAGAATCCTCTATAAAAAATATAAACGGAGAGAGTTTGGGAATTACAATCAATAAAGAAATTAAATTTGAAGATTGCAAACCCAATGTCAGATTTATTGGAAATGGAGTTATCATGCCTTCATCCAATGGTTTATTACTTCCATTTGAAGCTGTTAATTTAAAAGCAGTAGATATTAAGATTTGTAAAATTTATGAAAACAACATCATTCAGTTTTTGCAGGTCAACGAATTGAATGGCCAAAGTGAGCTAACAAGGGTAGGTAAAACGGTTCTTAAAAAGACAATCCCATTGACCAATGTGATGGATTATGGTAAATGGAATCGTTTTTCAATTGATTTATCACAACTTATAAAAACAGAACCAGGAGCAATTTATTCTGTACGTTTGAGTTTTAAAAAAGATTATTCTTCATATAGCTGCCAAGGCGAATCAGACGCAAAAGAAGAAGTTAACCTTGTTAGTTGGAATGATGACAATGAACGTGAAGATGGCTGGTATTATGAAAACTATTATTACGACGATTACTATGATGAAGATGGTTATTATTATTACAATTGGGAAGAGCGTGACGATCCCTGCAAAAAATCCTATTACAATAATAAATCCATCACCCGCAATGTTTTGGCTTCCGATTTGGGGATCATAGCAAAAGCTGGCAATGCTGGTAATTATACTATTTATGTTACCAATCTGGTTACAACTAAGCCCATTTCAGGAGTAAGTGTTGGATTTTATGATTATCAACAGCAATTATTAGGGACAGTCAATACTAACGACGAAGGAATGGCAGAAATTAAGCTGAAAAGAAGAGCGTTTGTATTAATCGCTAAGAAAGATGAACAAAGGGGCTATTTGAAAATGCTTGAGGGCACGTCTTTATCATTGAGTATGTTTGATGTAAGTGGTGAAATTGTCCAGAAAGGCTTAAAAGGGTTTATTTATGGTGAACGGGGTATCTGGAGACCAGGAGATTCGCTCTATCTTACATTCATTCTGGAGGATAAAGAAAAACTACTTCCGGGTAATCATCCGGTCACTTTCGATTTAATCAATCCCAATGGTCAGATTGTGAAGAGAATGATTAAAACAAACAGCGTAAATGGATTTTATGATTTTCGTACAGCAACTGATAGAACTGCCGCTACTGGAAATTGGCAGGCAAAGGTAAAAGTAGGAGGTGTTCAATTTCAAAAAAATATTAAAATTGAAACGGTTAAGCCTAACCGCTTGAAAATTAATTTTAGTTTTACAAAAGAATACCTGGCTAAAAATGATAAATCAAAAGGAAATCTAGAAGCACACTGGCTTACTGGCGCAACAGCCCGGAATCTGAAAGCAACAGTAAATCTAACACTTACACGTTCCTCCACTAGTTTTAAGAAATATCCAAATTATACTTTTGAAAATCCAACTTCCGGCTTTACTTCCGAAAACCTCAGTATTTTTAGTGGGAAGCTAGATGAAACCGGAAAAGCAACAATTAGTCCAAATATTAATATTTCAACGGCTGCTCCAGGAATACTAAAAGCAAATTTTGAAACCACCGTATTTGAAACTGGTGGCGATTTTAGTGTAGACCGTTTTACACTCCCATATTATCCATACCAGACCTACGCCGGAGTGGATGTTCCCCAAAATGCCAACAACGACCGCATGCTGTACACTGACAAATCGTATACGATTAATTTGCTAAATTTAGATTTTAATGGAAATATTGTCCCTTCGAATAAATTAAAAGTTGAGTTGTATAAAATTGAATGGCGTTGGTGGTGGGACAATTCTGAATCAGGCTCTCAAGCTGATTTTATTTCCACTTCCTATAGTCAGCTAAAAGATTCTTCCACTGTTTCAACAATATCTGGGAGAGGTGTTTATAAATTAAATGTGGCTCACGATAACTGGGGGCGTTATTTAATTAAAGTTACCGATTTAACATCGGGCCATAGTTGTGGAAAAGTAATTTATATTGATTGGTTTGGTTACTCGCGTTCGCCAGGTGGAGAAAAGCAAGCAGCTACAATGCTCACTTTTACGGCTGACAAAGACAAATACAATGTAGGCGAAAAGGTAAAAATCTCAATACCTTCTTCTGCTGATGGAAGAGCTTTGTTAACCCTCGAAACAGGATCAAAAGTATTGAAATCATTTTGGATTCCCAGCAAGCAAGGAATTACAGAATTTGTTTTTGATGTAACAGAAGATATGGCTCCCAATTGTTATGCCTATGTTACGCTGATTCAGCCACATGCTCAAACGTTGAATGATTTGCCTATCCGTTTGTACGGTATTATTCCTATCATGGTGGAAGACCCTAATACCCATTTGAATCCACAGATTATCATGAAAGAGGTATTACTTCCAGAGCAGAATGCTTCCATAACAGTCAAAGAACAAAAAGGCAAAGCCATGACGTATACATTGGCTGTTGTTGACGAAGGCTTACTTGACTTAACAAGGTTTAAAACACCGAATCCATGGCTTATTTTCTATGCCCGTGAGGCTTTAGGCATTAAAACCTGGGATTTGTTTGATATGGTTATGGGAGCATACACCGGTGAATTACAACGTATATTAAGTATTGGAGGTGATGGTGAAGGCCTTAACAAAGGCAGCCTGAAAGCCAACCGATTTATTCCTATGGTTAAATTTTTAGGTCCTTTCGAATTGGGCAAAGGCCAATCGAAAACCCATACTTTTAAAATGCCTCAATATATTGGATCTGTTCGAGTAATGGTGGTTGCTGGAGACAATGGTAAATATGGTTGTGCAGAAAAAGCAGTGGCCGTTTGTAAACCTCTAATGGTGCTGGGAACGTTGCCAAGAGTAGTAGAACCCGGAGAAACCGTTAAACTTCCTGTTAGTGTTTTTGCAATGGAAAAAACTATTAAAGATGTGAAAGTCCAAATCATTGCCGACAATATGTTTACGATAATTGGTAGCAATATACATAGTTTAACTTTCAAATCACCAGGTGATGAAATGATTAGTTTTGATTTGAAAGTAAAAGAACTGGTAGGTGTTGGTAAGATAAAAATCGTTGCAACGAGTGGAAGCCAGAAGGCAGTTCATGACATTGAAATTGATGTCCGAAATCCAAATCCAAAAGTAACAGATGTTGTTGAAAGTATTGTTCAGCCTGGTAAAACCTGGAATACTAATTATCAACTCATAGGTATGTTGGGGACGAACAAAGCTGTGATGGAAGTTTCTTCCATTCCTCCTTTGAATCTGGAAAAACGCTTAGGATATTTGATTGAATATCCTCATGGATGTATTGAACAAACTACTTCCTCTGTTTTTCCTCAGTTATACCTGGCAGATTTGGTTGATTTAACTGCCAGCCAGAAATCAAGAACTGAACAAAACATCAAAGCAGCTATTCAACGATTAAAGTCATTTCAGCTTAACAATGGAGGTTTGGGTTATTGGCAGGGAGCTCAATATGCCGACGATTGGGGCAGCAATTATGCAGGGCATTTCATGCTTGAAGCTGAATCGAAAGGATATCAGTTACCCATCGGTTTCATTGCAGCCTGGAAGAAGTACCAGAAACAAAAAGCAGTGTCATGGTCTGTTAATGCTACTTATTACAACGATGACCTTGTTCAGGCTTATCGTTTGTATACCCTGGCATACGCCAAGTCTCCCGAACTGGGTGCGATGAATAAACTCTATGAGTTCAAAAACCTTTCTTTGGCTGCTCGCTGGCAACTGGCTGCCACTTATCAACTAGCCGGCAAACCAGAAGTGGCAAAATCCTTGATAGCCAACGCAACTACTTATATTAAACCCTATCGCGAACTTTGGTACACTTATGGTTCCGACTTAAGAGACAAAGCCTTGATTGCACAAACCTTGTGTTTGATGAACCAGCAAGCAAAAGCAGCTTTATTGGTAAGGGAAATATCATCACAGTTGTGTAAAAGCGAATGGATGAGTACGCAAACGACAGCCTATTGCCTGATTGCTATTTCAAGGTTTGTAGGTAATGCTACAGGTGCTGGAATAAATATTTCATATAAATCAGAGAACAATCAGGCAGTAACAGTACAAACCAAAAAATCGATTGTAAAAACGGATATCGGAATCAAGCAAAACACAAAAAAAGCTATGCTTCAGCTATCAAATACCGGTAAAAATATATTATACGCCCGTATTATTACTCATGGAATTCCTGCAACAGGAGATAAATCTTCAGCTCAGAACGATTTAAAAATGAAGGTTGAGTACAAAAACATGAGCGGACAGCCTATCAATCCTGCCATCCTAGAACAAGGAATTAATTTTACTGTTGAAGTTACCGTTACTAACCCAGGCAGCAAAGGAATATATAAACAACTGGCATTGACACAAATTTTCCCATCGGGTTGGGAAATTTTAAATGCCCGTTTGAGCGAATTTGCCCAATCTGCTACCAATGCTTCCTACTTTAATTATCAAGATGTGCGCGACGACAGGGTGTATACTTATTTCGATCTGAATCCGAATCAAACCAAAACCTTTAAAATTATGCTCAATCCGAGTTATCTGGGAAAATTCTATTTGCCAACGGTGAGCTGTGAAGCCATGTATGATAATACTATCAATGTGCGGTATGCTGGAAATTGGGTGGAAGTAGTAAGTAATGTGAAATAAAATTACTAAATCTGCCAGATTTTTAAAATCTGGCAGATTTATAAGTAATGGAAATCTTATTTAAAGTTTGTAAAAATATAATTATTACATCTGTTAAATAAATAAAGAATT
>CAZCBG010000010.1:0-65889 GCA_964496885.1 uncultured Bacteroides sp.
TTTTAGGTATTTTAAACAATTGAGAGCCGTTACCTAAATAACCGTCGGTTAATAAAATAACAGGTGTCATATGCTCCATCGAAAGTTTGGCTGCTTCAAAAGCGAAATAAAAACAATTGGAAGGAGAAGAAGCTGCAATGATGATACAGGGTGCTTCTCCATTTCTGCCAAACAATGCCTGGTATAAATCGGATTGTTCTGATTTTGTAGGTAAACCGGTTGAAGGACCTCCTCTTTGAACATCTACAATGATAAGGGGTAATTCAGTCATAACAGCTAATCCAATGGCTTCACTTTTTAATGATAAGCCTGGTCCGGAAGTAGTAGTACAAGCCATAGAACCTGCAAAACTGGCACCAATGGCCGAGCAAATACCTGCAATTTCATCTTCGGCTTGAAAAACTTTAGCGCCCAATGATTTGTGTTTGGCTAATTCCATTAAAATTTCAGTAGCAGGAGTAATAGGATAAGAACCTAAAAATAAGGGAACACCTGATTTTTCGGAAGCAGCAAGTAATCCCCATGCAGTAGCAACGTTGCCAGTAATATTTCTGTATTTTCCTTTTTCCAAGGTGGATTTTGGAATATGTATCTGTGATTCAAGTGCGTCCACATTTTCAGCAAAAATATAACCGGCTTTCATAACGGTTTTATTGATTTCGCTTACCAAAGGATTTTTCTTGAATTTTTTATCTAAGTAATCAAAAGTAGTATCAAATTTTCGATCGAAAATAAAAAAGATGATGCCCAACGCAAACATATTTCTGCTTTTTTCGGCAGTTTTCACGTCAGTAGTCAATTCTTTGAGACATTCTTTTGTAAAAGAAGTAATGGGTGCTTTGATCAAATTGTATTTACCAAGGCTGTCATCATCCATAGGATTGGAAGCATAACCGGCTTTTACAACAGTTCTTTCGTCGAAACTATCTGCATCAACAATAATGGTAGCACCAATTTTTGCCCACTTTAGATTTGATTTCAAAGAGGCAGGATTCATGGCCACCAATACGTCGCATAAATCGCCTGTAGTGTGTACTTTTCTTCCGATATGCACTTGAAATCCCGATACGCCAGCTATTGTATTATGCGGTGCTCTGATTTCAGCTGGATAATCAGGAAATGTAGCAATGTCATTTCCACCTATTGCTGCATTGTCAGAAAAAAGTGTCCCGGTTAGTTGCATTCCGTCGCCTGAATCTCCCACGAATTTTACAACAACATCTTCTCTTTCAATGAATTGTTTGTTTATTTTAGCAGTCATTGTGATGATTTTTTTATTGATAAATATCTTGCAAAGTTATAGTTTTTATGTTTTGAGGAGGTAAAAACTTTAAGTTTTTTTTTATGTACTAAAAAAGAATAAGAAAGAGCAAAGAAAAGAGCAATAAATGAATTTTTAACGTTAAATTTGTATGAACAAAATTTACAATTACAATTGAATTTATCGATCAATAAGTTATTTTAAAAAAAAGATTAGTTATAATCTGATATAAAAGAATATATCTTAAATAATTATCATTTTGTTGACGTCAACAAAATGATAAACCAAATAAAAACGACCTGAAAGACGAAAATAATTGAACTTTTATTTAAAATGCTATTTGTTTTTTTCTTCAAGTAATTCTATTATTCGGTCTTTATCAGTAATAATCTCACTTAAATATGTAATCTCTTTTTCTAAAACATTAATTTTATTTTCAAGAATACTTACATCCTTTTTTTGATTGATTTCATTAGATAAAGATAAATCAGGGTTGTTGAAGCATTGAAAAAAATCAAAATTTATTACTTCCGAAATCTTTTTTAGCAAGCTTGTGTCAATAGATTCTCTGCGAAATATGTCATATACATTATTGCGGTTAGTATTTATTCTTCTAGCAAATTCACTGATAGGAAGCCCTTTCTCCCTAAGCTTTGATTCTATTATTTTTCCTATGCTTTGCATAGTGTAAAATTATAAATATGTTATAGAGTAATATTATCAAAACTGTATCTTATAATATTACATAGATGTAATAAAAAATGTTGCATATTAAAAATAAATGTTATTTTTGTATCATTCAAATACAAATAATACGGATAAAGTTCAATATTATATTCACTAAAAGTTAAAACTTATGACAAAAACTATTTACATTTATGACTGTATAAAGAACAAAAGTTTATTTGCTTTAACTTACGATCACAAAGGAACCAATCTACCCTTAGACTCCTGTCAAGGGAAATGGCATTATTTAAAAACAATTTATATTTCGGAAAATGACCACATTTTAATAGTAGGTCTGTTACCAAAGGATATTATTGAAAAATTAGAACAGAATGGTTATATGATTCATTCATTAAAATAAATTTAAAAAAAGATAAAAAACGGACTAACCACCCATAGTGACAAAACAACAAAACATGGAGTCCAGAAACCAAAAAAAACTGAGCGTTACCGAAAAGCTTGATGAGTAGGGAAAATTTAATCTTAGTAAAATGAAAACAATTGTAGAAAAAAGTGTAAAAAGTATATTAGCAGTAAGTCTAATGTTCTGCTTAATATCATTGAGTTCCTGTGGGTCTAAACCACAACAAAAATGTGGTTATTGTGGAAAATCATTTAATAAGGGTGAAGGCTATAATACATTGATGCGAATAATAAATACACCAGACCAAGAACACTCACATTATTGTTCAAGAAAATGTGCAGAAGATTTTTTAAGGAATAATTAATTTTAAAGGGACTGCTTTATATTCAGCCCCTTTTTTCAACCATTAATTAAAAAATTATGAAAATATTTGACTATTACTCAATAATAGGACTTTCGATAAATATTATTGGGTCTATTTTTTTAGCAATCTCATTAAACAGCATTATTAAAGCCTATAATTCATCAATAACCGCATTGGAACATTTTAAAGACACAATCTTGGAAGGGGAAAATGTTGTTTCATATACAGGTCTTGACAAGCATCGAAAAAATGCTTTAAAAGACAATAAGGCACTAACTGCAATTGGACTTGTTATGCTTATTATTGGCTTTATTTTACAACTTTTAAGTATAGTAATGAATGTAAGTAATTAAACTTTAAAATCAGTAAAATGAAAAAAGTATTTTTGGATTATTCAGACTGGAAAGCAATTCTTTTCTGCGAAACAGGTCTCCATTTAATGGAGCAAGAACTATTGGATTATATCAGTAAATTGGCATCTCGTAAAGATGTTACTGTTGTATTAAATGAAAATGAGAAACCAGTATGGATATTGAAATACGATGTCGAAAAAGAAAAGTTTAATACATTTCCAATAGGATAGATATAAATTAAATTATAACATTAAAACAAATAAGTTTGAAACATTACCAATTGTTAAATTATAAGCTATATACAAAACATGGAGTCCAGAAACCATACGAAAAAACGGGGTGTTACCGAAAAGCCATAGAGTAGGAAAATCAAAAAACAAAACAATGAAAAAAATTTATTTTATAGCAAGTATAGCATTTATCAGCTATACAATTAGTAGCTGTGCATCTGCACCTGATGTTTGTGATTGTATTAAGAATGCGTCGAAAGTTCGCACACCTGAATATGATGCTAATTTTCAAAAGGAATGTGAAGATTACTCACATACACTTTCTGATAAAGAAAACAGAGATCGGATTCAAGACGCATTAAAAAGGGGTTGTTTATAATTGTATGATTTCTAATTGAACTATACAAAAAGTGGAGTCCAGAACCCACGTTAAAAAACGGGGAGTTACCGAAAAGCCTAAGAGTAGGGGGAATAAAAATTAATTAATTATGAAAAATATCATAAAAGGATTTTTTTTATCTTTAACAATCTTATTTTTTAGTTGTGGAGATAATAATACATCAAGCTCAGTAAAAAGCAACTGCACATCATATGATGCAAAACAAGCATTAATAAATAATTTAACTGAAAAAGGTTTGAGTGATTATGACTGTGTATTAATTAGTGGAAATGATCAATCTTGTGATTATACATTTCAACTTAATTCTTATGATGGGTCAAAAAGCAAATTGAGTATTATAAAAAAGAATGGTAGCTGGGAAATTAGTTATGTTCGATAAAAATATCAAAAGCTGGGGAATATTAAATTAAAAATTGGATTACTGTTAATAATAAAAACATTTTACTTTAGCAGCTGTACTAGGAATTCCTCAAATGAAAAAGGATCTACTTCAAGAAATGCGGTTTCAAATGGTGATGCTAATTGTTTGTATTATGGTAAATTATATTTTTCCAAAGATGGATATTTAGGAAAGAAGGAAGGCATGATTGCTAAAGCAAGCGATGCTGGATGGGCAAGTGGTTCTTATTGTAGTGAAAATTGTGCTAACATGAGTGTTTATGATAAATAATTATTATTGCTAATTTATGATAATATTTAGAATATTGAAAGTATTAATAATTTCTATAGTTATTAGTGCAATAGTTGGGTTTATAGCTTCGATAATTTTTGAAGTAGGAGGAGGGAGTAATTATGGTCAAGTTCAAAAATTAGGAATGCATAGAATTGAAGAAATGTCTACAAATCTTGGAATTGTGGTAAGTATTATTACTTTTATTGTATTATCTTATAAATGGTTTGGTACTATTTTTAATAAGAAATAATATTTATATTTTTCATACACTAATTTTTCAATTATTCTGTAAAATTATCCGCAAATCGGCTTTGTGTCGATTAGCGTATAAAGAAAACATATACGTTAAAGCGTTTCATACCAATAAATGAGGAATGATTTGCTAATTTACTTTTGATTAAGCGACAACCTTCATTTTCATATTTACTTATTAAAAAACACATGCAAATAATTAAACTTTTTAGCATCCAATAAAATTATTGTATTAAATTTGTTTAACGAAAGAGTTTAATATAATGAAAGCACTAAAAGTATTTGAAAATAAGAAGATACGTTCTGCATGGGATAAAAAACAGGAAAAATGGTGGTTTTCTGTTGTTGATATTATCGAAGTTTTAACCGATAGCCCAAGACCCCGAAAGTATTGGAATGCATTAAAAACGAAATTAATAACAGAGGGAAGTGAACTGTCCCATAAATTGGGACAGTTGAAAATGCAAGCTGAAGATGGAAAACTAAGATTAACAGACGTAGCAGATACAGAACAATTGTTTCGGCTATTACAATCGATTCCATCGCCCAAGGCAGAACCTTTTAAGCAATGGTTGGCAAAAGTCGGCTACGAAAGAGTAGAAGAAAGCCAGGATCCGGAAAAGTCTATTGATAGGGCAATGGAGAATTATTTAAAATTGGGTTATAGTTCTGCCTGGATCAATCAACGACTAAAAAGTATTGAAGTCAGGAAAGAACTTACAGATGAATGGGAAAACAGAGGGGTGAAAAAAGGACAGGAATATGCTACACTTACTGATATTATTACGCAAGCATGGAGTGGGAATACTGTAAAGCAGTACAAGGACTTAAAAGGTTTAAAAAAAGAAAATCTCAGAGATAATATGACCAATCTTGAACTGGTCTTAAATATGCTGGCAGAAGCAACTACCACTGAAATAAGCAAAGAAAATAATCCGGTAACTTATGACGATAATAAAAATATAGCAAAAAAAGGGGGTAAGATTGCCGGAGATACAAGAAAACAAATTGAAAAGGAAACAGGTAAAAAAATTGTCAGCCCACAAAATGCTAAAATATTACAAGAAACAAAAGGGACTAAAAAACTAAAATAGAATTTATTTATTGTGAAAGGGTGACTCAAAGTCTTCCCTTCACTCAATCTAAAAATTTAATACCCCAACAACAACTTTCTGAATTTAAAGAAGATATCTGTATTTTCCATGAATCCCATAAATTCTTCGGCTCCTGGACCATAGGCAAAAACGGGCACCATCACAGCTGAATGGTTGGTTGTTGAGAATTTACCTTTTAGGTTTCCGTCTTTAATGTCGCTATTGGGCAATGTATATCCACCGGTTTCATGATCTCCTGTCACAACTATCAGTGTTTCTCCATTTTTTTTTGCATATTCCAGCACCCTTCCTACTACATTGTCAAAATCCAGCATTTCGCTGATCAGTGTATCTTCTGCATTGCTGTGACAAGCCCAGTCTATTTGAGAACCTTCTATCATCATGAAAAAGCCTTTTTTGTTTTTTTCTAATATAGAAATTGCTTTTACAGTAGAATTGGCCAGCATTTCACCTCTCCCTTTTAGCATTGCCGGTGGGTGTTCTTCGTAGAGCAAGCCTGCAATTTTACCTTTGCTGATTTTATTAAGATCGATCAGGTTATAAACTACCTGGTAGTTGTTTTTTCTCAGGCTATCGCTGAGGTTTCTTGTGTCCTCGCGATTTTCAAAATATTTTCTTCCACCTCCAATGAAAACATCCACATCTGTTTTTAAAAACCAATTGGCGATGTTGTCGTAATTATTTCTGCCAGCTTCATGAGCAACAAAAGCTGCCGGCGTGGCATGAGTGATGGCACACGTAGTCACCAATCCTGTTGCAAGACCTTTATTCTCTGCTAATTCGAGTATAGTAGGTAAAACATTTTTATTTGTATCTACGGCTAAGTATCCATTTTTTGTTTTTAATCCTGTCGAAAATGCGGTTGCACCAGCTGCAGAATCTGTTATAAAATTGTTTGCAGAATAGGATTTATGAAACCCAACGACCTTGAATTTCGCAATATTCAGCTTGTCTTTCTGTAAAGTAAGTGCAGCATAAATCTGAGCTGTTGCCATACCATCACCTATCAGAAAAATAATATTCTTTGGATGTTGAGGCTTTTTAGGATGGGGAGTCTCTGCATATATTGCAGTAATATTGAGAATTGCAAATGTGAAAGTAAAAAGAAAATGTAAGATTTTTTTCATTGTATGGAGTTTAATCGGGCTGTTGTTACTGTAGTTAATTCAGAAGAATCTTAAGTTATTGTTTTAAAGCAGGTGATTGCATAGCAGCTAAATGAATGATAACATCATTGTAAATCTGGGTGAGTTCTTTGGTATGAAAACAATAATATTCCATGCTTTTAGAAAATTGCTGACGGTTTATTTTATGCTTTTTGTAAAAATACCGATAATAATGGGCTGTATATTGTTTCAGATAAGCTTCATCCTGAACACCGTTTGCCAAATTAGCTTCAATAAGATAAAAATCAACCAAGACTTCAGTCATTTGATTATGGTCTAGGATTTTCCCAAAATCAGGTTGAGTAGCTTCCTTTTTTGAGTGGCACGAAAGCAGAAGTATCAAAACAAAAAACAAGGAGATTTTTCTTACCATATTTCTATCTGTTAAATAATAATCGTTGTCCTTTATTGGATTCGTTGAAGTTCCCATTGCAATATACAAGATTTCCATTGACAAAAGTATGGGTAATTCTAGATAAAAAACAATGATTTTCGAAAGGTGACCAGCCACATTTGTACAATATATTATCTTTTTGCACTGTCCAAGGATTGCTTAAGTCAAGCAATACCAGATCAGCATGATAGGTTTCACGTATAAATCCTCTTTTTTCGATTCCAAACAAAATGGCAGGATTGTGACTCATTTTTTCGACAATTTTCTCTATTCCTATTTTACCCTGATGATACAAATCTAACATAGCAACCAAAGCGTGTTGTACCAAAGGGCCACCTGAGGGTGCTTTGAAATAAGTGTTTTGCTTTTCTTCTAGGGTATGAGGTGCATGATCGGTAGCGATGATGTCTATTTTGTCAGATAATACAGCGGCCATCAATGCATCACGGTCAGTAGCTGATTTAATAGCCGGATTCCATTTAATGAAATTGCCTTTTTCCTGATAGTCTTTATCGGAAAACCATAAATGATGCACACAAACTTCAGCAGTTATTCTTTTTTTGTCTAAAGGGATGGTATTATCTAACAAAGCTGTTTCTTCAGCCGTTGACAAATGAAAAATGTGAATGCGGGTATTGTGTTTTTTAGCCAATTCAATTGCATAAGAAGAAGAAGAATAGCAGGCTTCGCGGCTTCTGATCAGAGGATGGGCTTCAATTGGAACATCTTCACCGTATTTTTGACGAAACAGAGCAACATTTTGCTTGATTATATTCTCGTCTTCGCAATGCAATGCAATCAACATAGTGGTACCGGCAAAAACAGCTTCCAGGGTTGTGGGATTATCGACCAACATATTGCCGGTGGATGCGCCCATAAATAATTTGATTCCACAAACATTGTGTGGATTAGTTTTGAGGACTTCTTCGGTATTATCGTTGGAAACACCCATGTAAAATGAATAGTTAGCCAAAGATTTTTCGGCTGCCAGACTGTATTTTGATTCGAGCAATTCCTGCGTTAAGGTTTGAGGCAGAGTATTGGGCATTTCCATATAGGAAGTTATACCTCCCGCTACGGCAGCTTTACTTTCGCTGTAAATATCTCCTTTGTTGCTGAAACCAGGTTCTCGAAAATGCACCTGATCATCAATAATACCCGGCAGAAGATATTTTCCTTCTGCTTCAATTTTTGTAAAATCTTTATATTTTTTTAAAAAATCCTCTTCTATACCATCAAATGAAACTTCATGAATGTATCCGTTTTTTATCGCAATATTCCCCTTCTTTATCAAACCTTCGTTGACGATGTTGGCATGAAGGATTATATAATTTAATTGTTTCATAAATCATTGTATAAAAAAGACCGCATCAAGCGGCCTTTGGATTATTGTAAACGTTCGTATTTCTTAAACCAGCTGGCTAACTTCATACTTAGAACTCCAATAAAGGCTTCCTTAAATATGCTTTTACTCATTTTTGAAGTACCTTCAGTTCGATCAGTAAAAATAATAGGAACTTCCACTACATTGAATCCAAGCTTCCAAGCTGTAAATTTCATCTCTATCTGAAAAGCATAGCCCATAAATTTAATTTTATCTAAATTAATAGCTTTCAGTACTTCTGCACGATAGCATTTAAATCCAGCTGTAGTGTCCATAATTTTCATCCTGGTTATAAATCTTACATAGATGGATGCAAAATAGGACATCAATACACGTCCCATTGGCCAGTTTACAACATTAACACCTTTGATATATCGTGAACCAATAGCAACATCGCCCCCTTGATTGGCACAGGCATCGTACAAACGCATTAAGTCCTCAGGATTATGAGAAAAATCTGCATCCATTTCAAAAATATAATTGTAATGTTTTTCTATAGCCCATTTAAAACCATGAATATAGGCAGTTCCCAATCCCAATTTTCCTTTTCGTTCTTCAATAAAAAGTTTTTCGGGGAACTCCTGCATCAGTTTTTTTACAATATTGGCAGTTCCATCGGGGGAATTATCTTCAACAATCAATACATCAAAGCTTTGTTGAAGTGAAAAAACCTTACGGAGGATTCGTTCAATATTTTCTTTTTCGTTGTATGTTGGTATAATTACGATGCTGTCTGGCATAGGATTACGATTTTTTTATGATTAATATAGCAGAGAACAAAAATAAATGAAATTATTAAAAAAACGTGAAATACCTTAGTATATTATAAAATGCAGTTTATCAAGTTCATAAATTTTGTTAATCGGTTTTATTTTTCTTTTACCAAAAAAACATAAACAGGGAAATGGTCGCTATAGCCGGCCATAAAAGTAGTACCCGAATAAGTGCGCCAGGGGTAACCTGTATATTGACCTTCTTTGGTAGTAAGATAGCTTTTGTTGTAAACTTTCGCCTGGTATAATCTATAGGATGTTTTTTCTTTCTCAATCAATGGATAAGAAACAATAATCTGATCGAATAAATTCCATGAATCTCTGTAAGCCAATGAACCAATACCATCTTTAAATAGCTTGTACATCGGATTGTACAAATCACCTGGTTTGGTTTCTTCTATTGTTTTCTTTGTTTTCAAATATTTTAACATGCTAACGTCTTTAGGGTCATCATTCAAATCGCCCATTATTATTATTTTGGCAGAAGGGTCTCTTTGCATGATAGAATCGGCAATGGAACGGCAAACCTCAGCAGCTCTTGCACGTTTAGGTTCGCTTTTTTTCTCGCCACCACTTCTTGAAGGCCAGTGATTTACAATAATATACATTGGTTCACCATCAAATAATCCATAAACAACCAATTGGTCACGAGAACGAAAGCTTGTGTCGTTTGGCATAGTAAGTTTTACAGGATAGCTATAGTTAACTGTAAAATGTTGTTTTTGATAAATCAAACCTACATCTATACCTCTGCGATCGGGTGAATCGTAATGTACAATCCCATAATTCATTGGCTTTAAAGTTGGTTGGATGACTAGGTCTTCAAGTATACTTCTATTCTCGATTTCTGAAAACCCCATAATGATTGGACCTCCTTTAACCATTTCGTCACCAATTTTTGAAATTACTTCCGACATATTTTTTAGTTTAATATGGTATTTTTCGCTATTCCATCTATAAATGCCATCGGGTGTAAATTCTTCTCCATTCAGGTTATCTTGCTTTATCGTATCAAAAAAGTTTTCGAGATTGTAAAACCCAATGCAACCGACTTTGGCTTGTTTTTGTTGTTGAGCATTGAGTGATTGAAAAAACAACAAGAAAATAGGTATAAATAATAATCCAAAAATTCTGATTTTTAAGTTCATAAGTGTTTTGTTAGTGATTTTATTTTTTTTCCTGATTAATATATTGGGAATTAACTTACAAAGATACACTCTTTTTAAATACTCCATTAAAAATTTCAGAATCCATGTGTTTTTTATCAACTTTTAACAAATAAGCTTCTCCAAGATCAATCACTTTAAATTAAATTTTTTTATACTTTTGTAAAATAAATCTTGAATCTACATTTTATGAATAAAATACTCTTATTGTGCTTTTTAAGTATTTCATTTCAACCTGTAAATTTGTTTTGGAGTAGTAAAAACACTATAAATGTGAAAGATATCAACATTGTTGGACCTGAAAAACTCACTCAACGTCTGTTCGTAATTGAACGCAACATGAACAAAAATGCAGTTTGTTACGATGCAAATGTATTGAAGAACGGAAGTTTGAATCTGGAAGATCCTATTGACGCTTATTGGATGGATTATGCTACTGATGGAAAAAGATCTGAACTAAACTATATACAACGCCGTATGGCTTTTGGTTTTAGTTTTGAAAAAACAAATTCGTCGTCCATTTATGTCACATTGAAAGCTTTTAATAAGCGAAAAATTTTGGTTACGATTGATAACAAAGGCATAACGCATGCATTGATAAAAATAAACGGCTGTGATGCCAATTTAATCAAAATATTTGTAACCGCTAAACCAAAAATGTATACAACTGTCGATTTCATTGAGTTATATGGAACCGACACCCATACAGGAAAAGCTTTGTACGAGAAAATATTAAACGAATAGTTTGCTTTTTATCAATGAATCAATGTAAAGAAAAAAGTACTTCCTATTCCCTCTTCTGATTCAACCCATATTTGCCCGCCATGTTTTTCAACGATCCTTTTAACTATAGAGAGGCCCAAACCTGTACCCTTGAATACACTTGTAAAATGTAGCCTTTGAAAAGGTTGAAATAATTTATCAGCTTTATTCATATTAAATCCGGCTCCATTATCACTTACATAGTAAAGATCATTTCCGTAATATTCTTTTTTACCAAATATTATTTCAGCTTCTTCTTTTAATTCCGAAAATTTAAAGGCATTCCCAAACAAATTATCAAGTACTACCCTTATCATTTTGGGATCAGCTTTTGCTTCCATATCAGGAGCTATCGTTACTTTTACTTTTCTTGTAACATCCCGGTGTAAAATTTTACCCATCACTTCAGTGGCAATATCAGATAGATTCACTGGTTGCTGTTCTATAACAACCTCTCCCGATCTGGCAAAATCAAGCAAGTCCTGTATTAAAGTCGACATGGCCCAGGCTGATTTATTAATATCAGTTAGCATATCTTTCGCTTCCTCATTAATATGATAACTGCTGTCATGTATCAATATATCAGTAAACCCTATTACTCCGTTTAAGGGTGATTGCAAATCATGCGAAACAGTTCGCGAAAATGATTCAAGATCCTGATTGGCCTGTTTTAAATTTTCGTTAGCAGTTTCTAATTGTATTTTCGTAGCAATTAATTCCTCATTACGCTGAATTGCTGCTTCATATACTGAGAGCAATAAGTCGAGAATTTGTTTTTTATCTGAATTGATTTGGTATTTTTGTCCCCTGAATACCATTTCAATTACCATTTCAGCATTGCCCGAAATTCTGTTTTCGCGATTAATTAAAAGATACTGAATTCTTGAAAACAAGTATTTTTCATCATAGGGTTTGGTGATAAAATTATCTGCTCCAGCTTGCAAGCCTTTAATAATATCATGCGGATCCTGTAACGAAGTGAGCAAAATAACAGGTGTTGAAGCCAGCGCCTCGTTGCATTTAATTTTTTTACAAAACTCATACCCATCCATTCCCGGCATCACAATATCGCTGATAACAAGTTCTGGTTTTTTTACTAACATAGCTTGGTAGGCATCTTCTGCATTTGTGCAAAGCTGGTAGTTAATATGATGTTCTTTAAAAAAATATTCCAATCGTTTGGCCTGAACCAGAGAGTCTTCTGCAGCTAAAATATAACTTCCTTCCAAAAAAAACGGCAATGAATTATTCATACTCTTTTAATTATAGATTCATAATTTTATTTATTTCTACTACTATATTTTCAGGTGAAAGTAATTTACTCACACCCCCCAATTTTACAGCTTCTCCTGGCATCCCAAAAACCAGACTGCTTGCTTCGTCCTGAACCATCGTATAAGCTCCCATATCGTATAGTTTTTTCAATTCAGCTGCACCATCTTTTCCCATGCCCGATAACAAAACAACCAAAGCATTTTTTCCATATACCTGGCCTATGCTTTTAAAAAGCAAATCCACTGAAGGTCGTAAACCTTTTACAGCATCTTCTTTGCTAATAACAATACAGTTACTGTCTTTTACTATTAGATGATGATCACCCGGTGGTAGGTAAACATGACCTGCTGTTATTTTTTCATTATTTATTGCAATACTTACGGGTAGCTTTGAATAAGTATTCAGCCACTCAGCGAATCCTTTTGAAAAATGACTATCAATATGCTGTACAATGAATACTGGTAAGGGAAATTTTTCATCTAAACCAGACAATATGGTTTTAATCCCTTCAGGGCCTCCGGCTGATGCACCTATTGCCAGCACTTTGTAATTTTTGCGAATTGTTTTTTCAGATACATTTGGCAATACA
Organism: uncultured Bacteroides sp.; assembly: GCA_964496885.1. Taxonomy (GTDB): domain Bacteria; phylum Bacteroidota; class Bacteroidia; order Bacteroidales; family JACABE01; genus JACABE01. The sequence goes on from CAZCBG010000010.1 coordinate 13,248, forward strand.
ATAGCTGGTTTTAATTTGATAGGCTCAGGAGTATTCCCGTTTCTTCTGATTACTTTTATTTCTGCCATTGATTTAAGCGTATTCAGGTAATGCCTGGTAGTTTGCAGGTGTTTTGAATGTCCTGGCCCAAAAGGTTTTGGTAAAATGGTAACTGCTCCGGCTTCCAGTACTTTCATGGCCGTTTCTATTTCTGAGGCTTGATAAAAACTGCTGACAATTACCACCGGTACAGGACATTCCCTCATAATTCTCCGGCAGGCTTCAACTCCATCCATTACAGGCATCAAAATATCCATACTCACCACATCGGGTCCATACTTTTTTACCATCTCAATGGCTATTTTCCCATTTTCTGCTAAACCCACCAATTCAAATCTATCATCACCCGTAATGATACCTTTGAGTAGCTTTTGGGCTACCAACGTGTCTTCAACAATTAATACTTTAATTTTCGTATCCGTCATACTTCATAATTATCTTATAATAAACGCTGTATGGTTTCAATTAAATTGCTTTTTTCAAAACTACTTTTAACAATATAAGCATTTGCCCCAACTTCCATCCCTCTTTGTTTATCATCTGCTGTCTCGAGAGCAGTCACTAATACCACAGGCAAATCGGCATGTTTTTTGTCTTCGCGTATCTTGGCTGTAAATTCAAAACCATTCATCCTGGGCATTTCTATGTCTGAAACTACCAGATCAAAATGCTCATTTTGAAGCAAATTATAGGCTTCCATTCCATCAACTGCCGTTTTTACAGTAAATCCTGCATTTTCAATAAAATTCCTCAGTAAAGTTCTTATTGTAATAGAATCTTCAGCTACCAATATATTTTTTTGAACAGTATTTTCGCTACTTGATAAATTTTCATTAGATTCATCCAGCGATATATGGGTGGTTGATGCGCTCTCCATTAATTCTGATGGATGTATAATAGGGACTACCTTACCATTGCCTAATATTGTCGCCCCTGCAATGTTTTTTACATGAGGCAATTGCAAACCTAGGTTTTTAACGATACCTTCCTGTTCACCCAAAATATGGTCAACTACAAATGCAATTTTCTTTTGAGCTGAATTCAATATCAATAGATATAAATATTCATCAGCATTTTTTCTTTTTTTCAATCTCGTAATATTCAAAACATCCGATAAAACGGTCAAAGCTATGGTTTCGTTTTTATAACAAATTGTCTTTTTTGATTCTACGCTATGAATTTCCGAATAAGCTATTCTTATAGATTTTTCAACTGAATAGGAGGGGATGATAAAATACTGATCGGCAGTATTGATGAGTACACCTCTGAATGTTGCCAGCGTTTGAGGCAGGCTAATGATAAAAGAAGTGCCGATATCCTTAGCTGTATCCATCTCAATACTACCTCCAAGTTTTTCAACTTTTTCAGCAACGATGGCCATTCCTAATCCTCTACCGGAAATATCCGTGATAAATGGACTCGTTGATATCCCTGATTTAAAAATCAAAGCATAAATTTCCTTATCGCTAAGTTTTTCAATCTCTTTTTGATTAAAAAGACCTTGTTTTATTGCAGTATTTAAAATTTTCTCTTTATCTATCCCCGCTCCATCATCATTCACACTAAGCGATATATTTCTGTCAATATTTTGACTAATTTTTATTTCAATTTTCCCATTAATCGGTTTTCCTTTTCGTTTTCTTTCATTGGCAGTTTCTATACCATGGTCTATGCAATTCCGTATCAAATGAATCAGCGGATCTTTTATTTCTTCTAAAATTCTTCTGTCAATTTCTATCTTGTCACCAATAATATCAATATCAATATCTTTAGAAGACTCCTTGCTTAAGTCTCTTACAATTTTTGGAAAAATGCCCAACATCGACGAAAAAGGGAAAAGCAATGTCGTCTTAGTGTCCAATACCAAATCATCTATCATTCTTTTTGCAATATGTTGAAATTGCACCATTTCTTTATTCAGTTGGTACAATGCATCCTCATGTTTTTTTCTGAAATCTTTATTGGATATAGCAAATTCCTCGTTAAATTTCAGCAAATCTGAATTTTCGGAAATAATTGTCTTTTCATCTGTTTTCCTGTTCCAGTTTGAAAACTGATTAAATATATTCTGAAATTCAGCTGTAAAATAGGCTAAGCTTGATTTAATAGAGATAAGCTCTTCCGATTGTCGTAATAAGTTATAAAGCTTTGCTGTCGAAATCCTTACCGTTTCCTTTTCCTTATTTTGAGAATCTGTATTTATACTAACTTCTTGAATTTTTTGGGTTTCTTGTATGGGTGCTTCTTTATGTCTTTGCGTATTTTCTTCTTCCACTTTTTGTTGATAACTCCTTTTTTGATCAACCTCAATCTGTGCTGTATTTTCTTTTTTCGGCTGTAGCGAATTGCGGTGTGCAAACTCAAGATTTTTTAATACCTGCAATAAATTATAATTACCCGCATTTTGCTTATTTTCATTGACATCATTCAACAAAAGATTCAATAAATCTGTAGCTTTATAAAAAGCATCAAACATGGGCGGGAAAAGTTTGGCTTCGCCCTTTTTCAAACTATTAAAGATATTTTCGAGACGCATGCATAGTTTCTCGATATCCAGTAAATTTACTGCACGCGATGCACCTTTCAGGCTATGTATTTCTCTGAAAATTATTTCAATTTCAGAATGTTGTGTCGAAATATCCAGATTTTTTTCTAAGCCAACCAAACCATTCACAATGGCATGATAGTGTTCCGATGCTTCTATCTTATAATCGTTCAGCAACTCATTCAAAAATCTTTCCTGTTCTTTATCCATAATAAATTACAGCTTAAATTTTTCAATAATTTCCTTTAAATTCTCACCCAGTTTATTCAGATCATGTGCGGCTGACTGCGCTTGTTTAATACCGCTTACATTTTGTTGGCTGGCTTGCTTTATGTTTTCCATGGCAGGTACAATTTGTTCCATACCGGCCATTTGCTGCTGATTGGATGAAGAAATTTGTATAGCCGACTGTGCTGTTTCTTCTACATTTTCCGAAAGAATTTCAATTACTTCTCCACTTTGAGCAACTAGATTTCTGCCTTCTTCAACGGTCTTACTCCCAAGTTCCGTAACACCTACAGCTTGATTCACTGATTTATTAATTTCATTTAATATTTCCTTCACCTGTATCGTTGCTTTTTTTGACTGATCGGCCAGGCTGCGGATCTCTTGTGCAACGATTGTAAATCCCCTGCCGTGTTCACCGGCTTTAGCTGCTTCTATAGCTGCATTTACAGCCAATAAATTCGATTGATCAGCTATATCTGCCACACTGCTGGTAATTTCACCTATGGTCCGATTCTGCTCTGATAATCTTAAAACCGTTTCTGAAATGAGCTTCATTTGATGATCAATTTTTTTCATGGATGCTATCACTTTATCGATAGCATCTCTGCCTTTTTCAACCGAATCGGCAGCTCTTTGTGAACTTTCCATCAACGATTGTGCTTTTTGATTGGATACCATTGCAGTTTGTCTCACTTCAGCTACAGTTGTAGTAGTTTCAGATACTGCAGTGGCAGTTTCTGATGCCCCTGTCGATATTTCTGTAACGGTACTTAGAATTTCCGTAGCTGAACTTCCTAATACATTCATCCCATTTCTTATTTCAGAAGTCATATTTTTTAGTTTCTCAACCATTATCTTTAAAGCATTGGCTAATTGTCCTATTTCGTCTTTCTGATCAATAGCTATTACCACCGTTAAATCACCAGAGGCAACCGCTTCTGCTAATTGAACGCTTTTTGAAAGCGGTATGGTTATCGATCTGCTTATGACAATTCCTAATACAATGGCAATCAATATTCCAATCAGCAAGGCAAAAAGTAAGGAAGATAGTGCAAAACTACTTTCCTTTTCTGCAGTCAAATCTGCTTCCTCTGAAACTTTATCCTGTATTGCAATTAATTGATTTAATATATTTTCTGCTTTGTTTAATGAACCATCTATGATGAGCAATTCATAATCACTCATAGCTTGATAGCTTGCTGTGGTTTTTTGTGCTTCATTTATTTTAGCCAGTTCTACAAAATTTTCATGATGTTTCCACCAACTGTTCCAGGCCTGCCCAAACTCTTTCCATAAAATAACTTCTTCTGACGTTTGAGGTAATGATTCATATATTTTCCAGGCAGAGTCAGCCCTGGTTTTGGCAGCATCAAAACGATTGAAAATATCCATATATAATTCTTTTGAAATATTAACAGCCAACAACAAATTCTCATCTCCATCTATTGCTGTTTGTGCCTGACTGATAATTAACAATGAATGTATGCTTGGCAATCTGTTATCAGATATTTCATCTTGTTGGGCTTGTATAACTTTCATTCCGTTATACCCGATATATCCAATAATAATTGCAATCAATAATATGCTGGAAAAGCCAATGATTAGTTTATTCCCAATTTTAATGTTGTTGAATTTCATAACGTAATATTTAATGATATTTAATTTTATGTTGAATGGTTTACAGATTAAATTTTTCAATAATATCTTTCAAATTTTGTCCAAGTATATTCAAATCATGAGCTGCTGCCTGGGCTTGTTGAATCCCGCTTACATTTTGTTCACTCGCTTGTTTAATGTTTTCCATGGCTGGTACTATTTGTTCCATCCCAGCCATTTGTTGCTGGTTAGATGAAGAAATCTGTATGGCTGCATGTGCAGTTGCTTCTACATTTTCCGATAAGAGCTCTATTACTTCTCCACTTTCTGCAACTAAACTTCTGCCTTCATTTACGGTTTTAGTACCTTGTTCGGTTACCCCAACTGCCTGATTTACCGACTTGTTTATTTCATTTAAAATTTCTTTCACCGCAACCGTCGCTTTTTTGGATTGATCGGCCAGGCTGCGGATTTCTTGTGCAACCACTGTAAATCCCCTCCCGTGTTCACCGGCTTTTGCCGCTTCTATGGCTGCATTTACTGCCAGCAAATTCGATTGATCGGCAATATCTGCCACACTCGATGTAATTTCTCCTATCGTACGATTTTGATCAGCTAATTTCAATACAGTTTCAGAAATGATATTCATCTGATTGTCAATTTTCTTCATCGAAACTATTACTTCATGTATGGAAGCTCTCCCTTTTTCAACGGAATCCGCAGCTTTTTGCGAACTCTCCATCAACGATTGTGCTTTATGACTCGAAACCATTGCTGTTTGTCTAACCTCTTCCACTGTAGTAGTGGTTTCTGATACTGCCGATGCTGTTTCTGCTGCACCTGTTGATATTTCAGTAACAGTACTTAAAATTTCAGCAGATGAAGTACCTAAAACATTAACGCCATTTTTTAATTCCAACGATATTTTCTTCAGCAGGCTAAACATTGACATTGCAATAATTATTGAAACTACGATTACACCTGATCCCAAAATGGAAAGTGTGTAATTTACCGATTGTGATAAGTTTACATAACTGTCGTAATATTTTGCCGATATATCTTCTAAATTACTTTGCAGATTTGCAGATTTTAATTCAATATTCTCGTACAAGGGGTTTTGTATATTGTCAGTAAAATTATGTGCTTCTTCAATTTTACCTTGTTTTAAAAACGCAATATAAATATTTCTGTTGATAATATTTTGTTTCAGATCCTCAGTCAGGCTTTTGAATAATTTTTGTTGTTCAGGAAATCCAACCAATGAACTATCTACAGGATTTAATGCTGATTCAATATCATTGCTTGCTATTTCTATTTTATTGATCAAAGAATCACGACTGAGTGAATTTGTTTCTAATAATAACTCAAATGACATGGCACTTAAACGGTTTTCATCGGATCGTAATTGAGTTAAAGCAATAGTTGAATGTTCGGTATTTATCATCTTTGTATGCAAACTATTGATCCTGCTGATACTTGAAAATGAAACAATGATTAATATTAAAATTGCACCTATAATGATGCCAAACCCAAGTTTTAATTTCGTTTTTGTTTTAAATGTATTTGATGACTTCATAGATTCTTCCTCCGTTTAAAAAGATTGAATGTAATTTATTTAGTTAATATGATTTGTTTACTTGAAAGTAATTGAGCAGCATTAAGTAATATCAGCCCTTCTGGCGTTACGCCAGTAATATACTCGAATCCGGTACTATCTAAATTCAATGGAGGAGGACTCAACGTATCATTCACAAGAATTTTGTTTCCTGTAATTGAATCTGTCACGATTCCAAACTCCATACATTCATTTTTAAGGATAATTACTTTGTTTAATTCTGTCAAGCCTCTTTCTTTCAGATTAAAAAGTATTTTTAAATTGATGATGGAAACAATACGACCCCTTAAATTAATAACACCCATCACAAAAGCAGCGGTCCCGGGTATTGAAGTAATATCTTTTAGAAGTAATACTTCAGATACATATTTTTCTTCTATAGCATATTTTTCAGGAGCTAACAAAAACTCAACAACTGTCGTTGTTGCTGTTTTTTCTTTATTTTCGCCGCTTTTCCTAAACGCTGTTTGTTGAGCTCTTGCTAAGAGTATTTCTTTTTCAGTATTCATTTATAAATTTTTTATCATACTTACTGCCAATTCTTTTATCCTTCCCGCTGTCATCCCGTCCGATTCAGGGACAATGGAATCATCAGGGTATGCTTCCAGTAATCCGGCTACTTTTTGATAATGTTTGAGGGCCAATGTCTTATTGTCTTTTTTTACAAAAAGATCAGCTAACATCAAATGTGATAATATGTGTTCATGATTGAGGTAAATTGCTTTTTTAAGTATAGCTTCCGATTCTGTTTTGGCATTTTGCTCATTCAAAAAACTTGCATAAAGATAATACATTTCTGATGTAACAGCCTTGGTTGTAATAATTTTTTTAATCATTTCAGAACCACCCAATGGATTTCCTGAATTTGAGTAAGATTTTACCAATAATATAAACAAGTTTTTATCGATTCCTTCCTTTTCAATAAGTTGCAAACAACTGTTAATACATTGCTGATACTGTCCTTTTTGGAAATATTCAGCAGCATCTCGACTTTCATCTGTTTTTTCTTTTTCAACAACTTTCAGTGGGAAAACTTTCTTTTCAATCCCTGCTTTTTGAGCTGGTTTTTTTATGGGTTTTTCAGCAATAGTGTCAGTAATTGTTTCCGTTTGAATCTGTATAACTTTATTGGGTCGATTCGTTTTTTGATAAAAGATTCCTTTCCTGTAATGTATTCTTTCAAAATTTGAAAAATATTCATCATTTAATTCTACTTGGCTGGTAATCAACCATGCATTAGTAGCTAAAGAATTATAAAATCTATTACTTACTGCATGTATTACTGGAGGGCTCAAATACATCATTACATTTCTGCAAAAAATAACATCCATTGCATCTGTATTGGTTATGCTCGAAGGATAGCTTTCTTTTGATAAATTAAGGTAAGCAAAGCTAAGCATTTTTTGAACTTCAGGTATGATTTTCCATGATTTACCAGAAGCTGTAAAATATTTATTTTTGATTTCATTGGCTGTATCTCTGAACGACCATTCTGTATATTCTCCATGCAAGGCTTTTTGAATAGCGATTGGACTTATATCTGTTGCCAGTATACTGATATCCCAATCAATCAATTGAGGAAAATGTTCTTTGATCAGGATGGCAATTGTGTAAGCTTCCTCCCCTGAGCTACATCCTGCACTCCAGATTCTTATTTTCTTGCTGTTATATTGTCGTTGATGGATTAAATCAGGTATAATTTTATGAACAAACAAATCCAATGCCGTCTTTTCTCTAAAAAAATAGGTTTCTCCTATTGTCAAATGAGCCGATAAAGTTTTTATTTCAGCATTACTCAATACATTTTGCAACAAGAAATCGTGTATTGCTTGAATGTTTGGGTCAATTCTTAGTTCTTTTGAAGCAGCTATCAGCCTTCTTTCCAAATCTATATATTGACTTGAGGTAAAATTAAGTCCAAAAATTTCAACTATTTTTTCACTAATATCTTTAAGGTATTCTTCTTGTGTCATATCACTTCCTTCTGTGAAAATTGAGCTGCTATTATTTTCTTTAATTCAAATTCTTCTGATGAACTGATTACATTTTCTAAATCATAAATCAAGATAATTCCCTGCTTATCCCGTAAAACATGCATAAATCTCATCCCGCCATCAATCTCTTTTGAGCAATCAAGATCTTCAGCATTGGGTAGCATAACGCCTTCCACTCGGTCAGCAATTATAACCAGTTTTCTGCCGGGAGTTTTAACGATAATAAATCTGTCATTGAGTTCTAGCTCTTTTTCTGCAATACCCAATCTGCTTCTTAAGTTAAGCACGGCTATTAATGCTCCGTAATAATCTATAATACCCTCAATATATCCAGGTGCATCTTTTAACTTTGTAATTGCTTGTGCTCTTATTACGTATTCAACATTTATCAATGGAATTGCAAAACGTTGATCCTCAATATTAAATATAAGTATTTCTTGTAAACCTGCGTCCATAAATAAAATGAATTAATGAAAAACAAATATATGTTTTTTTTTGCCATTTATCAGATAATACGGATATATTTTCCTTTCTTTTCCTACTAATAAAAAGTTTAGAAAAAAGAAATCAAGTTTGGCAGATACTATTTATAATATTTAGAGTGATATAATTTAACCAATTTTCTCATCTAAATATTTTTTATTGCTTTATAAAACGGCAATAAAAACTATCATTTTCCGATTTTACTTTTACTATATAATTGCCCAAGGTTAGTGAAGAAATATCAATTTTCTGGGTTTTGGAGATTTGATGGATAACAGTTTTCCCGTCAACTGTAATAATGCTGATTTCTGTATTCTGAACATTAGGTTGTAATCCATTTATTTGAATAAAATCCTTAGCAGGATTTGGAAAAACTTCGGGATTATTACTTCCTTTTGTATCATTCAGTCCTGTATTATCATATTCAATAATATAATACAAGGTATTCATCATGTCAATATCATTCCATTGTGCTGCACTTCCATAAGGCCATGTATTTAATGCAAACCCCAAAGCATCCTGATCATGTATATAAAAATAATTATCAGGTTCGCAATAGGTGTTACACCCCCAGTTAACATAAGCTCCTGCTATTGCAGCACCTCCACCGCTTCCGGCAGTACCTTGTCCTGTCCAGAAATTAGTGCCAATATTGTTATTATCTCCATCCCATAACCAAATGCCTTCTGCATTTTTATCAGTACCTCCTGTCCAGATATAGGAAGCTCCTCCTCCATCTGTTACAGGATGATAAGTTGTTGCAATACCTGCAGCATTGATCGAAGTCATAATCTGAGCATTTTCTGCTGCATTATCAATTCTTACCAGATAGCCTCCTCTTTCAACTGCACAAGCCGCTGCATCTGTCCATATTTTCAGCTCTTTTACAATTTCGTAATGGTGGCCTCCAAAATTAAAAGAATAAATACTGGCAGTTTGAGCACATTGTGCAAACACATGGGCAACAGGCAATAAAGCTATTGTTACCAAAATAAATAGATTTCTTCTCATGTCTGATATTTATTATTTTTTACCTTTGAAAAAATTTTCATATAAAATAAGTCTGATCATTTTAAATTATTAAGACAAAATTACATCATTTATTTTCAATTTTAGATGACATCAAAAATATTTACTGTTAAACAGATATTCATCTTTCTTTACTTTTTAATGGCGTTAGGCTGCAAAGCACAGGATACCATCAAAGTTCTCTTTATCGGGAATAGCTTTACGTATTTTGAAAATATGCCTGATATATTTAGAAACATAGCAGACAATGCCGGATATAAAGTAAAAACACAAATGTATGCTCCCGGAGGTGTAAGTGTGGGTGATATTTCTCAGGGAACTCAGGCCCATATGAACAATCCTGTTGTGTATGAAAATATACGTTCCGATAAATGGGATTACGTCGTTTTACAGGACAATCAGGGCAGATTTGTACTGGATTATGGACAGTTCCCATCTTCCAGTCTGGTAATTCAGGGCCATTTGCAAATCAGAGATTCTGTAGTAAAGAGCAATCCTTGTGCTAAAATGGTTTGGTTTGCCGGATGGGGAATGAAGAACGGATTGCCACCTTACGGGAATACCGGCATAGAAATGATAGATAGAATAGCTGCAAACTACCGCTTTCTGAATGATACGGCTCACGAAATTATTGCTCCTATTGGCGGAGCGTGGAAAAAAATTATTCTAAGTAATCCTGCTTTCGATTTATGGTCATCCGACGAAACACATCCTTCCCTGGAAGGAGCCTTCCTGACAGCAAGTGTTATTTATTCAACTATTTTCAGAGATAATCCTAGTTATAGTGCCGAAAATGCTGGCCTTTCTTCACTTACAGCTGATTTGCTAAAACAGACAGCCTGGCAAACTTTAATGGATAGCTTTGCAGTTACAAATCTACATACAATCACTCCGGATTTATTATGGCAAAATAGCCAACTTACAGCAGGAAGTTTTCAGCATTATTTTTGGTATAATGATATGCAGTGGCTTTCTACATTCAATACCAATATATTGAATGTTGTTCATAGCGGACATTATTACTTAATGGCTGAAAATAATGCCGGCTGCAAATTAAAATCTATAACACAACATTTATTGATTACAGATGTGGAAGAAAATTCACAGCAAAATCAATACAAGTTATACCCAAATCCTGCACAATCAGAACTACAAATCGAAACTAGCAAAGCATTCAATTTCCCTCTGAGCATTCGCATTTTAAATTCAAATGCACTTTGTGTTAAAAAGCTTGAGTTGATGAATGCTTCCATACAGCGCATCGATGTCAGTGAATTGAGTAAAGGGCTGTATTTTATAGAAATAACTACCTATAATGGCAACGTAGAATTTAAAAAATTAATGGTAGAATAAATCACAGTATGATGAAATAAAATTCGGACGTTAGATAAAATTTTAATTTTGCAGTAAATAAACCTTTTAAGGGAAAAATAAAAAAAATAAGCATGAACAACAACGATATATTGCGCCGCCTTCGTTACACTTTCGACTTCAGCGATTCAAAAATGATAGAAATATTCGGGCTGGCTGATGTAAATGTTACCCGGGCTGAAATCAGCGATTGGCTTAAAAAAGAAGATGATGCTGCTTTTCAGGAACTCAAAGATCAGCAAATGGCTGTTTTCCTAAACGGACTCATCAACGACAGGAGAGGGAAAAAAGAAGGAGATCAAGCCATTCCCGAAGAAAGACTGGACAATAATATGATTTTCAGAAAATTGAAAATTGCCCTCAATTTAAAAGATGACGACATTCTGGAGATTCTCAAACTGGTGGATTTACGCATCGGAAAACACGAATTAAGTGCCTTTTTCCGTAATCCCAGCCAGAGTCAATACCGCCCTTGTCAGGATCAGTTTTTAAGAAATTTTTTGCATGGAATGCAGCTTAAATACAGAATTGAAAAAAAATAATATTTAAACTAAAAGCAATTCATTAGTTATTAATAACTGCAGATAATAGCTTGTATGTCAAGAAGTGTTGTTGAAAGCAAAATTCTGTTTTCACACTAAATCTGTTTATAAAACTTAGCTTGGATTTTAAAATTAAATTCGAGTTCAAAAATTTTCCTCCAACTACTTTCATGTCAAAAAAAAGATGTAGGTTTGTATCAGCAAATCATTTCATTTTATTATCATAAAAAAACTCAGATGACATTTATTATCAAAGGAAGCGGGCTTAGGATTGAAGACGTTGTAAACGTTGCCCGTAACAATCAGAAAGTAGAATTGCATCCCGACGCCGTTGCCCGTATCAACAAATGCCGTGCGATGCTTGAACGTAAAATTATTGCCGGTGAAATTATGTATGGCGTAAATACCGGCATTGGTGAATTTTCGGAAGTAGTCCTTACTGATGATCAGGTAAAGGAATTTCAAAAGTATCTGGTATACAACCATGCTGCAGGAATAGGTGAGGCCATGCCATTGGATCATGTAAGAGGTGCTATGTTAGGTCGTATCAATGTGCACGCTCACGGCAATTCCGGTGTTCGCTTGGAAATCACTCAAACATTGGTGGATATGCTTAACAAAGGTGTTACTCCTTTTGTTTGCGAAAAAGGTTCCGTTGGTGCTTGCGGCGATTTGGCGCCTATGTCGCAGATAGCCTTGCTGATGATGGGCGAAGGAAAAGCATACTTCCAAGGACAATTGTATCAGGGTAAAGAAGCCATGGACAAAGCAGGAATTGCTATACCTGGTTTACAGGCAAGGGATGGTTTGGCAACCATTAATGGAAGCAACGTATTAACAGCTATGAGTGCTCTTTTCCTTTTTGATGCCAACAATTGGTTGAAACAGGCAGAAATAGCCGCAGCCATGTCGCTCGAGGCGATGAAAGCAAATATGCGTCCTTACAATCCAAAATTACATGAAGTTAGAGGCTTTAAAGGAGCAATCAGAAGCGCAGCTGCTATTTTAAAAATGGTAAATGGCGGTGACTTACACCAGGCTAAAGTAAAATGCAAGGTACAGGATGCCTATTCCATGCGTTCTACCCCACAGGTTATCGGTGCAGCTCATGATGCGTTGGCATATGCTCGCTCACAAGTTGAGATTGAATTAAATGGAGTAGGAGATAATCCTATCTTCTTTCCGGATGAAGATTTACAACTCTCGGGTGCCAATTTCCAGGGTTCTCCGGTAGCTGTTCCTATGGACATGGCCGGTTATTGTATTACCATGGTAAGTGTAATGTCCGAACGAAGAATGAACCGATTGAACAATCCTGCCTTAAGCGTTGGTTTACCAGCCTTTCTGACCAAAGGAGCCGGTATGTTTTCCGGATTGATGCTCAGTCAGTATACTGCTGATACCCTCATCGTTGAACAAAGAATACTTTCGGTACCTGCCTCTATCCAATCCATTCCGGCAGCTGCCGATCAGGAAGATTTTGTATCAATGGGTATGAATACCGCTTTGAAAAATTTCCAGATTCTGGATAATGCTTACGGAATTTTAGGAATTGAATTGATGGCTGCTGCGCAGGCATTGGATTTCAGAGAATATAGTTTTGGAAAAGGTGTTCAAAAAGCTAAAGAAGTCGTTCGCCGTCATGTTGATTTTTTGGAAATTGACCGTCCACTTTATAACGACCACAATGCCATGAAAGCATTGGTGAAATCCTGCGAAATTCTTACCGAAGTTGAAAAAGAAGTGGGTAGTTTAGAATAAATATTTGGTGATTTATACAAGCCTGACAGGGTTCCAAAACCTGTCAGGCTTATTTTTTGGTATGTAAATGATAAATTATAATATTGCTGGCTAATTTCAAATCGTCAAATTTCCCAATTCCTTAACGTATTATAATTCTTCCCAAAGCAGCAGAAATCGTCTTTTTCGCAGTTATCAGGCGTTTTTGTTTTTCCATTAAAATCATAAAATCGTCATCTTTATTGAGTTCTTTAATTTCTTTGGCATTGAGGGTGAGCAATTCTTCAACCTTTTTAAGTTTGAATGCAAAGATAGAGTGCCTGACAGATTGTTCTAAAACATTGGCTTTATCTTCGGTAGGGACAGAAATACGATGCATTTCCTGCCAGTTTTCGCTTAGCATATAAGGTGAGGACAATAAATTAATGGCCGTTTTTCTGATGATACTATCGGGATGGTTAATAAAATGCTGCATGCTGGGTAGGTTTTCACTTTCTATTGCATTGGCATATTCGTTAAAGATAAGCTGGTAAGCTTGATTTTTGAAACTGAATCCTTCTGAAAGTATATCATTTACAATAAAAACAGTAACGCTACAATTGCTTATCTCTTCTTCACTTTTTTCATTGAGATTTTTAATAATCAATTCCTTAGCTCCAAAATTCAACAATAAACGAACGATATCTTTTTCTTGGTATTCAGCCTCATCCTGGGTGATTTCGTCTACTTGTTTTTCTGAAGGGATTTGTGGTGCTTCCGGAAGTGGTGCTTCACCTTCGTCTTGAAGTGTTTTTGAAGCCTTTTTTCGTAAAAGTTTATTGAGCTCGTTCAGCAGTGTTTGTTCAGGAATGTTCATCAAAGCACTGCATTCCTTGGTGTAAATGGAACGTGGGATGCTATCAGGTATCAACGAAATAGTGGTGACAATTTCCTTGACCAATTCTGATTTCTTAATAGGATCATGGGCAGCTTCTTCTAATAATAAATTGGTTTTAAATAAGATAAAATTATTGGCATTTTCTGTTATATATTCCTGAACCAGAGCCGATCGGTTTTTACGGGTAAAAGAATCCGGATCTTCACCATCGGGGAAAAGCACGATTTTTACATTCATGCCTTGTTCTAAAATCATATCGATACCACGGAAACTAGCCTTGATACCAGCAGCATCCCCATCATACAGTATCGTAATATTCTTGGTATAACGGTTGATCAACCGTATCTGTTCGGTTGTCAATGAAGTGCCCGAAGAAGAAACTACATTTTCGATACCTGCCTGATGCAAGGTAATTACATCGGTATAACCCTCAACCAGGTAGCAATTGTCATGAGCTATGATTGCATTTTTTGCAAAGTTGAGTCCATACAGCACCTTACTTTTGCTATAGATATCAGTTTCCGGTGAATTTACATATTTGGGTTTTGTTTTATCGGTACTGAGAATTCTGCCGCCAAAAGCAATGACTTTGCCAGATAGACTGTGGATAGGAAACATCACCCTGGAACGAAAACGGTCGTAATGCTTATCATCCTTGTCGATGCTAAAGCCTGCCTTAACCAGTTGTCCTATTTTATAGCCGTTTTTGAGAGCATAAGCTGTAAAATCATCCCATTTATCGAGACAATAACCCAATTCAAACTTTTGAATAGTGGCATCGGTAAATTCTCTTTCTTTAAAATAACTAAGACCGATAGACCGACCTTCTTCGGTGTTGATGAGATTGTCGACAAAATGTTTGTGAGCGAAATTGGTAACTGTAAAAAGAGATTCTTTTTCATCGAGGGCTGCCATTTGATCGGCTGTAGGAGCTTCTTCCTCGATTTCGATATTGTATTTATTGGCAAGGTGTCTGAGTGCTTCAGGATACGAAAAATGATCGTGTTCCATCAGAAAATTAACCGAATTTCCTGCTTTACCACAACCAAAACATTTAAAGATTCCTTTAACAGGAGAAACTGTAAAGGAAGGGGTTTTTTCGTTATGAAAAGGACATAATCCGATAAGGTTAACACCTCTTTTGCGAAGCGATACATATTCTCCCACAACATCTTCGATGCGGGCTGTTTCTATAATATTTTGTACAATATCCGGACTGATCAATGCTTTCTTTTCTTTCTACAAAGGTAAATGTTTGGAGATAATTTATAAGTATTTTTTTAAGTTTTTTAAATAATTTATAAAAAGCCTTTCATGATTATCTTCAGTTATTCATAAATAAACTTTCAAATACTATATATCCTCAATTGAAACTAAATTATTTAGCTTTTAATGTGTCAATAAAAAAGTTCGGAAATTATTGTTTATTGAAAATTATCCCATTATCAATTTTGAAACTTTACGATAAATAAATGTATTTTTGCATTCATTTGCAATCTTCAAGCAGAACAAAAGATAATAGATTGATAATCATTTTACAACTGAAAGATGGACGAAAATAAAAAGAAATTTCAATCTGCACTTAAAGTTCAGCAAGGCATAGAGCAGCCTTTGTCTGTAAATCCTCAGCTTACGGATACTTTAAAAGGACAGAAGAAAGTCTCATTTACAGTAGCTGAATATGTGGAAGGCATTTTAAAAGGCAACCGAACTATTTTAAGCAAAGCCATAACGCTGATCGAAAGTTCTTTACATGAACATCAGCTATTGGCTCAGCAGATTGTAACTGCTTGTTTACCCCATGCAGGCAATTCAATAAGAATAGGAATTACAGGTGTACCCGGAGTTGGAAAAAGTACATTTATTGAAGCACTGGGCAAACATTTATGCAAGACCGGTCATAAATTGGCAGTACTGGCTATTGATCCAAGCAGTGAACGTTCGAAAGGCAGTATTTTAGGCGATAAAACCCGTATGGAAGAATTGTCAGTAGACCCCAATGCCTTTATCCGTCCTTCTCCGTCAGCAGGTTCTTTGGGTGGAGTAGCCCGTAAAACCCGTGAAACAATTGTTCTTTGTGAAGCAGCTGGTTTCGACACTATATTTGTTGAAACAGTTGGTGTTGGTCAATCCGAAACCACGGTAGCTGCTATGGTTGATTTCTTTCTCTTGCTCATGCTTGCCAATGCCGGAGATGAATTGCAGGGTATCAAAAGAGGAATCATTGAAATGGCTGATGCGATTGCTATCAATAAAGCAGATGGAGAAAATATAAAGATGGCAACATTGGCAAAGGCACAATATAAGAATGCCCTCCATTTATTTCCTCCTACCGATTCGGGATGGATGCCTGAAGTAGCCACCTGTTCGGCTTATACCCGTGAAGGGATTGATTATATTTGGAATGTTATCAGCGATTACCAAGCATTTACTAAAGGGAATGGATATTATAATCTTAAAAGGCAACAACAAGCCAAACGGATTATGTTTGAAACAGTGAATGAAAATATTAAAGATCATTTTTACAGCAATAAAACAGTTGAAGTTTTGATACCAGAGCTCCAACAAGCTATACTCGAAGATAAAATCAGTTCTTATGTGGCAGCTCAACAATTACTGGATGCTTACTTTAAAGATAAATAAACTGGGTCTAAATTGAATCTGATAAATATACAACAAACTAACATATCACCAAATAATTATGGCTAAACAAAAGTATTATGTAGTTTGGAAAGGACATCAATCGGGAATTTTTACGAGCTGGACGGAGTGTGAAAAGCATATTAAAGGCTACGAATTTGCACTCTATAAATCTTTTGAGGATTTAACTAGTGCTCAGAAAGCATTTGCTTCTAAACCACATCTATACATTGGTAAACCAAAAGCCATCAACCATCCGCCTAATTCAAAAACTTATAAGCCTGTGGTTCAAAGTATATCTGTTGATGCAGCCTGTGCAGGCAATCCCGGAAAAATGGAATACAGAGGTGTTGATACCAAGACTAAAACTGAAATCTTTCACCAGGGTCCTTTTATACAGGGAACCAATAATATAGGTGAGTTTTTGGCCATCGTACATGGACTGGCTTTTTTGCAGAAGCAAAACTCCAATCTGCCAATTTATAGCGACTCTATGACCGCTCTGGCATGGATCAAAGGCAAAAAAGCCAAAACGAAATTGGAAAAAATCCCAGAAAATGAAGTTCTCTTTGATTTAATTGTCAGGGCCGAAAACTGGTTGGTAAACAATACCTGGGAAAACCCTTTGCTTAAATGGGATACAGAAGTATGGGGTGAAATACCGGCAGATTTTGGAAGGAAATAGGTATTTGTCAATAGGAAATTAAACAATTAGGTGTATAAAAAAAAGGAATAAATTCACAATTAACCAATAATAGATGAATTGTATAAGCTGAAAGCAACTAAACTCCGGATGTAGTTTTTAAACCCACCAGCGAAATAATCAACAAACTGATAAAAAATATCCTCCAAAATTCCATAGGTTCTTTAAATAATACAATTCCCAATATAAATGCACCCAAAGCTCCAATGCCTGTCCATACAGCATAAGCCGTTCCTATCGGCAAGGTTTTAAGGGATAGTGAAAGGAAATACAAACTCAATAGCATAGCAGTGCCTGTCCATATTGAAGGAAATAATTTTGTAAATCCTTCTGTATATTTTAATCCGATTGCCCAACCAGTTTCGAAAATACCGGCAATTATCAAAAAAATCCAAGCCATTTTTATTGTTTTATTTATTGTTAAGATAAAATATCATACGTCCATCCTATATCTGATAAAAAGACTGATAGTTAATCGTTTTGAAATTTTTTAATGTTTTTTTTGCAAAACTAGCGTAAAAAATTATAAATTTACACACAAATTAAAATGTCAAATTTAAAATGCTAAAAATTTACCACAACCCCCGTTGTAAAAAATCGAGAGCAGGTTTGCAATACCTGACTGAGATAGCCAAGAGTTTTGAAATTGTAGAATACATAAAACATCCACTTACCGAAAAGCAATTAAAAGTGTTGTTGGCTAAAATGCACAAAGCGCCTCAAGAAATTATCAGAACTCAGGAAGATATGTATAAGAAACGTTTCAAAGGCAAAAACTTCAACGATGACGAATGGATTAAAATTTTAGTTGAATTCCCCAATTTAATCCAACGTCCCATCATCGAAAAAGATCATAGTGCCATTTGGGCCGATCCTGTTGAAAATCTTGATGCTTTTTTATAAAATATCACAAGGATAATTGTTTTATTCTTTGTGAATGATATGCGTAAATATTAAACAATTAAACATATACACATGAAAACAAGAACTGAAAAAGACACCATGGGAACCATTGAAGTTCCTGCTGACAAATATTGGGGTGCACAAACCCAGCGTTCTGTCGAAAATTTTATAATCGGAGAGGCTGCTTCTATGCCTAAAGAAATTATATGGGCCTTTGCCATACTCAAAAAAGCTGCAGCTTTGAGTAATTTCGAACTGGGTGTTTTGCCCAAAGAAAAATGCGAATTGATCAGTAAAGTGTGTGATGAGATTTTAGAAGGCAAACTTGATGATCAGTTCCCGCTTGTAATATGGCAAACCGGTTCAGGAACCCAAAGCAATATGAACCTTAACGAAGTAATCGCCAACCGTGCCCATGTTCTCAACGGAGGTGTGCTGGGTGAAAAAACAATTATCCATCCAAATGATGATGTTAATAAATCACAATCATCCAACGATACTTTCCCCACGGCCATGAGTATTGCCGGATATAAGATGATAGTAGAAATTACCATTCCTGGAGCGGAAAAACTAAGAAATACATTGGCTAAGAAATCAGCAGATTTCAAAGATATTGTTAAAACAGGTCGCACCCACTTAATGGATGCAACGCCTCTTACTCTTGGGCAGGAATTTTCGGCTTATGTTTCCCAGATTGATCATGGGATGAAGGCTGTAAAAAACACGTTGGAACACATGGCCGAATTGGCTCTGGGCGGAACTGCAGTTGGTACCGGATTAAATACACCTAAAGGTTATGATGTATTGGTCGCCAAAAAAATTGCAGAATTAACAGGACTCCCTTTTATAACTGCTCCTAACAAATTTGAATCTTTGGCTGCCCACGACGCCGTTGTTGAAACCTCAGGTGCTTTAAAAACCTTGGCTATCAGTCTGATAAAAATTGCCAACGATACCCGACTGCTGGCTTCAGGCCCAAGATGTGGTATAGGAGAATTGCACCTACCCGAAAACGAACCGGGTTCATCTATCATGCCGGGTAAAGTGAATCCAACCCAAAACGAAGCCCTTTCTATGGTTTGTTGCCAAGTTATCGGTAACGATGCTGCCATTTCTGTTGCCGGAACTCATGGGCATTTTCAACTCCATGTATTCAAACCAGTCATGATTTACAACTTATTACAGGCTGCCCGTTTGTTGGGAGATGCTTGTGTTTCGTTCAACGACAATTGCGCCATTGGCATCGAAGCTAATATGCCGTTTATCAACAAAAATCTTGAAAATTCATTGATGCTGGTAACTGCATTGAATACGCACATTGGTTATGACAATTCTGCTATGATTGCAAAAAAAGCCCATCACGAGAACAAAACCTTACGTGAAGCTGCACTGGAATCGGGTTTGCTTACCGATGAGCAATTTACATTGTGGGTTGACCCAAGGAAAATGTGTTGATTTAGCGATTTCCGTATTTATCGAAAATGACTCAATAATTTGGATTTTTTAATTTCTTCAATCTTTCGTCGTTATTCTAATAAAAATAGGGCAACGATGAACGATTGTTGATTCTAGTTCGGGCCATTGTTTCGATTTTTTACAAACAGTCAAACTTTCTTTCTTTTACTATTTTATTTAATAATATATTTGCAAAAAGTTTAAATAAAGTATAGATGTTTTTTGAGAATACCGAAAATAGTACAGGTAAAAGAGGTTGCATAGAAGTAATCTGTGGGTCTATGTTTTCGGGCAAGACGGAAGAATTGATTCGTCGGCTGAATCGTGCTAAAATTGCAAAACAAAAAGTCGAAATTTTTAAACCAGCCATTGACACACGTTTCGATGATATCAATGTGGTTTCTCATAACGAAAATGCAATTCCATCTACTCCTGTTGAAACAGCTTCCCAGATTTTGTTGTATGTTGAAGATGCCAGCGTGATTGGCATTGATGAAGCCCAGTTTTTTGACGAAGAATTATACAATGTTTGTAATACACTTGCTGATAGGGGAGTAAGGGTTATTGTTGCAGGGTTGGATATGGATTATCTGGGCAAACCTTTTGGCCCTATTCCCCGATTGATGTCAGTAGCCGAAGATGTTACTAAGGTGCATGCAATTTGTATGAACTGTGGAAATTTAGCTCATTATTCACATCGTACCGTTCAAAACGATAAACTGGTTATGCTGGGCGAAAAAGATACCTACGAACCGCTTTGCAGGAAGTGCTATAACGAAATAAGGTAAAAATAATACTTATTGATAAATGTAATTCAATAACCTAATAACCAATAACTAACAACTTAGTTAATTCCATTAATGGATGCTTCAGGAATTCTCAGACAAGATTAAACAAAAAGCTATATGCCTTGGCTTCTCTTATTGTGGAATTGCTAAAATCACACCATTAGAAAAAGAAAGTTCTTATTTAAAAGAATGGCTCGAAAGAGGTTTTCATGGTGAAATGCAGTACATGGAAAATCATTTTGAAAAGCGAAGGCAGCCTGATTTATTGATTGAAAATGCAAAATCGGTAATCAGTGTCTTACTCAATTATTTTCCTTCCAATCCATTAGAAGAATCAGACAATTGCAAAATTGCCAAATTTGCCTATGGCAAAGATTACCACTTTATTGTCAAATCCAGATTAAAGAGCATCATTGAACTTCTACAAGCGGAATTTCCGAATGCTGTTTTCCGCGCATTTTGTGATTCGGCCCCGGTAATGGACAAAGTATGGGCCCAACGGAGTGGCTTGGGTTGGATAGGAAAAAACACCTTGCTGATTACACCCAAAGCCGGTTCCTTTTTTTTAATAGGTGAAATCATTACGGATGTTGAATTAAGCTACGATACACCCATTAAAAACCATTGTGGCAACTGTAGCTTTTGTATAGAGGCATGTCCAACCAATGCCATCGTTGCTCCATACCAGCTGGACGCCCGAAAATGTCTTTCTTATCAGACGATTGAATTCAAAAATGATTTAAGTTCAGAAATGAAACTGGCTCAGAACGACTGGATTTTTGGTTGTGATATTTGTCAGGATGTTTGTCCCTGGAATATCCGGTTTGCAAAACCCAATCAGGATGTAGATTTACAGCCGTGCGAAAACCTATTAAAAATGCGAAAACATAATTGGCAGGAATTATCGAAACCCGATTTTAAGAAACATTTTAAAAATACAGCGTTGGCAAGAACCGGCTACCTTCGTCTAAAAAGAAACATTTCAAATCAGTAAACCAATTGATTAGCAATTTATCTTAAAATCATCCCAATCCAATCCGGCCGTAAATTTTTTTCTAAAATCTGTAATAAAATCTTTTGAAATTACCAGGGTATGTATTTCTTCTTTGGAAGCACTGGCTTGTAGCATTACATTTCCAATAGGGTCAATAATCATGGAATCACCGGTATGTGGGGCGCCATGGCCATCAGTTCCAACCCTGTTTACACCTATTACGTAAGATTGATTTTCGATAGCCCTTGCTTTTAAAAGCGTTTGCCAGATTGTAGAACGGATAGAGGGCCAGTTAGCTACATAAATCATCAAATCGTATTCATAAGCTCCGTCTTTGTAAGTATTTTTGCTCCATACAGGGAAACGTAAATCGTAACATATATTGAGATTGATTTTCCATCCGTTGCATTCTACAATTGTACGCTGATGACCTTCGTTAAAAATGTTGAATTCTTCGCTCATTCTGAAAAGATGGCGTTTGTCGTAGGTGATATATTCACCATCTGACTGCATCCATATCAGCCGATTAAAATATTTTTCATTTTCTTTAATCAAAATACTTCCAGTAATAACACATTGGCTTGCTGCAGCCTGCGATTTCATCCAACTGACAGATACCCCATCCATTGTTTCAGCACATTTTGTTGGATTGATAGAAAATGCTGTATTGAACATTTCGGGTAAAACAATGATATCAGGATTTCCTGTTATCCCAGCTATTTTTGAACCGAAATTTGCCAAATTCTGAAAGGGATTTTCCCAGACTAAATCGCTTTGGATGATTGTTATCATTAAATCTTTCATAGATATGAGTTCGTATGGTTAATCAATTTTGAAATGGAATGAACAAACAAAGATAAAACAGATTTTGCGATTCATCATTAACTTTTATAGAAACTAATACATAAGCACGCTTTATTAAATAAAAAAAGCCGGTAATAGCTAGAATATCACCGACCTTTAGGCACATAATCAACAAATTTATTGTTCACAAACCACTATTCCAGTATCTGCAATGGTGATTCGTTTATGGGTGAGTCCGTTAAACAAATAAACATAATATTCAATTGTATTGTTCGCAAGATCAAGCTTTAATGCTTTTATTTTTGGTACATAGCCCGAATAGGATGATGTAATTGTATTTTTAACAACAGTTGGTAAATTAGCATACATCAGCCTTGAACTACTCATTAAATAGCTTCCACTTGGATCGAAATATAATTTTTTATGTGCAGTTCCTTGTTGAAAAATTACAACTTCCGTAATCAATCCATATTGACAGCATGAGTCAGCTTCGGCATGTTTGATAGAATATGCAGGGTAATTTGAAGTAACATATCCGGTAATACTGCTAGATAAAGAATCTATTGGAATTCCATGATTGGTGGTATTCCCATGATGTCCTCCATGATGCCCGGGATGTGAGTGATGTTTGTCACGTGTTCCTGAATTGTGGTAATTTTCTCCATCACCCAGATAGTTCCCGCTTTCATTAAAAGCAAGTTCTTCGTCGGTATTTAAAGTCAATATATAAGCCGCCTGAGCATGTTTCATGCTTACTGCCTGATAAACTGAAGCGTCAGGATAATTATTATCGACATATTGTGTTATGCCGACTGGTAGGCTACTCAAACTAATGCTTTGTTCTTTTGAGTCGTTTGTATCCTTTTTACAGGAAGAAAATCCAATTGCAATGATAAACATTGCCAAAATTATTTTTTTCATTGAATAAAAATTTTTATTGTTATATACCACTAACGGGCTTTTCCTGCTTTATTGTGTTAAAAGATGTTAAGCAATAAGTGATTAAATCTACATAAAGATAAATTTACCTAAACCCTAAAATCCTTTTTTAATTATTTCATTACTTCATGAAATTTAGGCATTTTAAGTATTTTTTTAATTAATGACAATTACAACTTTTCGAAAAATAGATATTGGTATTTGGTAATAGTTCAACAATGGCCTTTTGTTTGTCATCATTGATTAATACGACTCTTAAATCAAGTGTTTTTAGTGTGTTTTTGAGCATGGATATTTCCTGAGGGAAAACATCCATGGCTGTACTCCAAAGATCTAATTTTTCAAGATTGATCAGATTTCCGATTTCTGCCGGCAATTTATAAATATCGTTCTGATTGGCTACCAGTTCTGTAAGATTGGTCAAAGAACCAATGCTTGCAGGAAGGGTCGTAATATTATTTTTCGAAACATTCAACTTCTGTAAATTTGTCAAGTTTCCAATTTCTTGTGGAATTTCAAAGAGTTTGTTTTTGGCGAGATTTAATTCCTGTAAATTATATAAACCAAAGACTGCTTTGGGAAGGCTTTGTAGTTTTTGTTTACTCAAATCAAGCCGATACACTTTCTCGGGATTTTTTAATGCTTCACTTATAGAAGTAAAAATTGGCTGTTCGTCCAGCTGATTTTGTGAAAGCAATTGTGCATTGGCCGTTAAATGCAGTAAAACAATACCAATAATGCATGCAATTTTAGACATCTTTTATGAATTTAAGAGAGTAGTAGCAGTAATTTTATCTTTATGTAACTGAACAACCAACTCATTTAAATTATCAAAACGTTGTTCTTCTCTTATTTTATCAACGAAATAGACTTTTATATATTGTCCGTAAATATTTGTATCAAAATCAAATAAATGGGCTTCTATCGAGAGTTTGTTGATATTCAGGGTAGGGCGTATGCCAATATTAAGCATGCCATTGTAAATATGATTATTCCATTCAACCCGAATAGCATAGACTCCCATAGAAGGGATCAGTTTGAAATCATTTTCAAGATCAATATTGGCCGTAGGAAAGCCTATTTTTTTACCGATTTGATTCCCCAATACTACTTTTCCCGAAAGTTCATATGGATAACCCAATAATTCATTGGCTATTTGAATTTCCCCTTTATCGAGGGCTTCTCTTATTTTAGATGAACTTACGGCATGCCCATCCATTTCCTTTACTTCAACCTGTTCAATCTCAAATTTAAATTCATTGCTTATAACGGAAAGCTGACTGAAATTATTATTTTCTTTATTGCCAAAACGATTATCGTAACCGAGAATCAATGCTTTGATATGCAAGCTATTTACAAGAAAATCTTTTACAAATGCGGCCGTTGATTGTAGAGAAAATTCTTTTGTAAAAGGAAGAAAGATGAGGTGATCAACACCTGCTTTTTCAATTAATTGAATTTTTTCCTGATAGGAATTGATAAATTTTAATTTATAGGATTCATGGTGCAATACGATACGAGGATGGGTATCAAACGTAATAACAATTGATTCTCCGTAGTTTTTTTGCGCTTTCGATACAAGATGCGCTAAAATTTGCTGATGCCCCAGGTGGACACCGTCAAACATACCAATAGTTGCAACAGGGAATTGAATAGCAGCTAGCTCTACTATATTATTATATATCTTCACTCATTTTGTTTTTTAATACAACAATCAAACTACAAATAGTATTGTAATCACCGCACATCTATAAATTAAAAATAGTATAAATCCTAAAAAACGTCAAAATTAGAAAAAATATACAACAACTTATGCTTATTATTAGAGAAAAAATAGTATTTTTGCGGATTAAATTTTAAACGTATTGAAATAAAAATATAGTTATGTCAGTGAATAATAAAGGCAAAATTTCTCAGATTATTGGTGCAGTTATAGATGTTACCTTTGAGCAGGAAAGCAGCATTCCAAATATTTACGATGCGCTCGAAATCACCAAAGATGATGGCGAAGTAATTGTTTTAGAATGCCAACAAGATATAGGTGAAAATACCATCAGAACCATTGCCATGGATTCTACCGATGGTTTACGCAGAGGGATGGATGTAATTGCTACAGGTCAGCCTATTTCAATGCCTATTGGCGATGATATCAATGGAAGGTTATTCAATGTAATCGGTAAGGCAATTGATGGAATAGGGGATGTTTCCAAAGTGAAAACTTATCCTATTCACAGAGATCCTCCGACGTTTGAAAATTTATCAACAACTAAAGAAATTCTTTATACAGGTGTTAAGGTTATCGATTTAATTGAACCTTATGCCAAAGGAGGTAAAATTGGTTTATTTGGAGGTGCCGGTGTTGGAAAAACGGTTATTATCCAGGAACTTATAAACAATATTGCAAAACGCTACAGCGGATTTTCTGTATTTGCAGGTGTTGGCGAACGTACCCGTGAAGGAAATGATTTGCTTCGAGAAATGATAGAATCCGGTCTGGTGAATTACGGGGATGAATTTAAAAAGAGCATGGAAGAAGGCGGTTGGGATTTATCAAAAGTCGATCCTGTCGAGTTGAAATCAAGTTTGCTAACCATGGTTTTCGGCCAAATGAACGAACCACCAGGAGCCCGTGCCCGTGTTGCTTTATCAGGATTAACACTTGCAGAATACTTCCGTGATGGTGATGAACAATCAGGTGGAAGAGATATTTTATTCTTCATCGATAATATTTTCCGTTTTACACAAGCAGGTTCTGAAGTTTCAGCATTATTGGGCCGTATGCCATCAGCGGTTGGTTATCAACCAACACTGGCTACAGAAATGGGTATTATGCAAGAAAGAATTACCTCTACTAAAAGAGGTTCTATTACTTCTGTTCAAGCGGTATATGTTCCTGCCGACGATTTAACCGATCCTGCTCCTGCTACTACATTTGCCCATCTGGATGCAACTACTGTATTGGATCGTAAAATTGCAGAATTAGGAATTTATCCTGCCGTAAATCCACTGGAATCAACTTCACGTATTTTATCTCCGGATATTATTGGAGAAGAACATTATAGATGCGCTCAACGTGTTAAAGAAATCTTGCAACGATATAAAGAATTACAGGATATTATTGCTATTCTTGGTATGGATGAACTTTCTGAAGAAGATAAACTGGCAGTTCATCGTGCCCGTCGTGTACAACGTTTCTTATCTCAGCCCTTCTTTGTTGCCGAACAATTTACCGGATTAAAAGGTGTATTTGTTTCCATTGAAGATACGATCAAGGGTTTTAACATGATTATGGACGGCGAAGTGGACGAATATCCAGAAGCTGCATTTAATCTTGTAGGTACTATTGAAGATGCCATTGAAAAAGGCAAGAAACTGATCGCTGAAGCTAATTAATTCGTAAATTTAAATTTTATACGACAGCTAATCATTAAATTTTAAACAATGAATATCGAAATCATTACACCGGATGAAACCATTTTTACAGGAACAGCCAAATTGGCTCAATTCCCTGGTATAGATGGTTCATTTGAGATACTTAATAATCATGCTCCTATGATTTCTGTTTTGAAAAATGGAAAAATTAAAATTCAAGACGAAAACAATCAGGTTCAGTTTTTTGAAGTTAAAGGTGGCGTTGTTGAGGTATTAAAAAACAAGATTTTAGTATTGGCTGAATAAATTTTAAAACATATATTTTTAAATGAGAGCTCTGGCTCTCATTTTTTTTGATCTAAAGATGGAAAAAGAAATTGTAAATAAATGCTGTCCTGCATGTGGCATCGAATTTGAATGTTTTCACAACACTGACTGTTGGTGTACAAAATATTCCATCAGCGAAAGCAATTCGAAATACCTTGCCTTGCATTACAATGATTGTTTATGCAAAAATTGTTTGCTTAAGTTTGCTGATTTAAAAGTAGATACAAAATTGTAGTTTGCTTTCATTATAATTTTGCAGTTTCAACTTTAATTTTTACCTTTGCATCCGCTTTTACACAAGGTATCGTGGCCGAGCGGCTAGGCACCGGTCTGCAAAACCGGCTACAGCGGTTCGAATCCGCTCGATACCTCGCTAAAACCGTTATTATTTAAATCAAATAATAACGGTTTTTATTTTTTAACAATCTTTAATTCCCATTTTTAAAACCTGTTTGTTAAATTTATATCTTTGCATTATAATTTTAAAATTTAAATACCATGTTTAATCAGGAAGAAAATAAATTTAATACGCTCAACACTACCATTGGTGATGGTAGTATTTCGAGTACCCGCACATTTATTTCGGGTGTGTTTGCCTGGATGTTTCTGGCATTATCAGTTACAGCAATAACCGCCTATGTTTTTGCATCCAATGGAGACCTTATGAGGCTTTTAGTTAATGAAAGCGGAAGAGGAATGTCGACTTTAGGTTATATAGTTACTTTTGCCCCCTTGGGTTTTGTCCTATTGATGGGTATGGGTTTTGCCCGTTTTTCAGCTTCTTTAATTACTTTTTTGTTTGCCATCTTTGCAGTTTTGATGGGAATGAGTCTAAGTTTTATATTTCTGGCTTATACCTTAGGTTCCATTTATATAACTTTTGCCATTGCAGCAGGAATGTTTGGAATAATGGCCGTTACAGGTTATACAACCAATACCGATTTAACCAAATTTGGGTCTCTTATGATTATGGGATTGGTAGGTATTATCATTGCCAGCATTGTAAACATGTTTATGAGAAGTGGAACCATGGAATACATCATCAGCTTTATCGGTGTGTTGGTTTTTACAGGCTTAACTGCTTATGATGTCCAAAAATTGAAAAGAATTGGCGAAGGGGCCGTTTATGGTGCTGAATCAACCAAAAAACTCATGATAATGGGTGCCTTGACACTTTACCTCGATTTTATCAATCTATTCTTATTCTTACTACGTTTCTTAGGAAACCGTAAATAATAAATTAAAAATTACGAATTACGAAAATTGTAAATATTGTTCAAAACTACATTGTAGGCTTTATCAAAGCATTGTAGTTTTGTATTCAGTAAATAAATGAACGATTTCAGTCAAAGTTACATAATAAAAGAAATTTTATGAAGAAAGTATATGTATTTCCCGGACAGGGAGCACAGTTTGTAGGCATGGGCAAAGAATTGTATGATAACAACTCCGAAGCCAAGGTCCTATTCGAAAAAGCGAACGACATTCTTGGTTTTCGCATTACCGATTTGATGTTTGCAGGAACAGCTGAAGATCTGGTACAAACTAAAGTAACTCAACCAGCTATTTTTCTGCATTCAGTGATATTAGCCCATACCTTGGGCGATAGTTTTCAACCCGACATGGTAGCCGGCCATTCTTTGGGTGAATTTTCAGCTTTGGTAGCGAACAAAACCCTCACTTTTGAAGATGGCTTGCGTTTGGTTGCTAAACGTGCCAATGCCATGCAGAAAGCCTGCGAAATAGAGCCTTCTACTATGGCTGCTATCTTAGGTCTGGACGATAAGATTGTTGAAGAAGTATGTGCTGGTATAGATGAAATTGTAGTTCCTGCTAATTATAATAGTCCGGGACAACTGGTTATTTCAGGTTCACTGAAAGGCATTGAAATAGCCTGCGAAAAAATGAAAGCAGCCGGTGCTAAACGTGCTTTGCCTTTAAAAGTTGGTGGTGCTTTCCACTCACCTTTGATGGAACCTGCTCGTATCGAATTAGCTGAAGCCATCAACAATACTACTTTTAGTACACCCATTTGTCCGGTTTATCAGAATGTAAATGCTAAGCCTATTACCAATCCTGATGAGATCAAACAAAATCTGATTGCACAACTG
The DNA here is from genome assembly GCA_964496885.1 of uncultured Bacteroides sp. Classification (GTDB taxonomy): domain Bacteria; phylum Bacteroidota; class Bacteroidia; order Bacteroidales; family JACABE01; genus JACABE01. The sequence goes on from CAZCBG010000010.1 coordinate 42,343, forward strand.
ACTTCACCGGTTCGTTGGACACAGATTGCTGAAAATATGATAGCCGATGGTGGTACTCTATTTACAGAAGTAGGACCCGGTTCTGTTTTGCAGGGTTTAATCAAGAAAGTAAAAGCGGATGCTGAATGCATGAGTGCATAGGATTAACTTCTGAATGAATATTTTTAGATTACTAAATATAATAATTCCCATTCAATCATATTCATTATAAAGAGAACTTTTGATAGCGCATTTTATATTCTATATTGACAAATCTCATCTTGGAAGATAGAATATTGCTGAATATTATCATATCTTTGATATTTATAAAATGATAATATGAAACAGCTTACTTATACTTTAATTTTACTTTGCATCTTCTCCGGAGTGAAAGTGAATGCACAATGGCAATCGATGAACGGGCCCAATGGGAGTGTGGTATTAAGTATAGCCGTTAAAGGGAGTAATATATTTGCTGGTACAGAAAGCAATGGTATTTTTCTTTCAAACAATAATGGTGTAAGCTGGAATGCTGTTAATAATGGTATATGGAATCCAACTTCATATAATGTAGATGCTTTGGCTATAAAAGACAGTTGTATTTTTGCTGGTACTCAAGGTGGATTGTATCTTTCAAATAATTATGGTGGAAACTGGATATCTCTCAATACAAGTCCATTTGTAACAGATGTAAGGGCTTTTGTAATTAACGGGAACAATATATTTGCAGGTTCGGCCAATGGTGGTAAAGGGGTATACTTTTCTTCTGATAATGGAAACAGTTGGACCACAAAAAACATAGGGCTTACAAATCAAACTGTTATTTCATTAATTATGAGTGGAAGCAATCTGTATGCTGGATCCTATAATGCTAGCTTATACTTTTCAAATAATAATGCTAATAGTTGGACAACAATTAGTACAACTGATTTGCCTGCCATTGACATATTTTTTATGGTTGTGAACTCCAATAACATTCTTCTGGGTACTACAAACGGTATTTTCTTTTCAAACGATAACGGAACAAACTGGATTTCCGTAAATTCCGGCATTACAAATCCTGTTATTTCTGGAATGTTAAACGTTGGGAATACTATTTTTGTATCAACTTATGGAGGTGGCGTTTTCCTTTCTACTAACAATGGTTCAAACTGGACAGCTGTCAATGCTGGTCTTACAAATCTAACTATTACCTCTTTGATTATTTATAACGGATATCTTTACGCCGGTACAAATGGAAATGGAATATGGAAACGAGCATTATCAGATATTACAGGAATTAAAGAACTGGATAAAAGCTTAAGTATTACTGTTTATCCAAACCCGGCAAGCAGTAAAATTAGCCTAACTGCCCCAATAAATACACTTATAGAAATAATGAATATTCAGGGGCAGGAAATGCTTCATCAAAGACTTCAACAAGAAAAAACAGATATTGACATAAGTGGTTTAGTAAAAGGTATATACTTTGTAAAACTTAAAACTAATGAAAAAGTTGAAACAATTAAGTTTATTAAAAACTAACTCAAGTCTGGTCAGATTTAAATAAAAAAGTTCTGTTTACAAATTCCAAACAGGACTTTTCTATTATGTTTTTCTTTTCTCTTTTTTAGCTGCCGGAAAGAGAATGTTATTCAATATCAGCCGATATCCTGGTGAATTGGGAAAGAGGTTGAGATCGGTAGGGGGATCGCCTACCAGATGCTCGTAATCTTCAGGATCGTGACCTCCGTAAAACGTCCAGGTGCCTTTTCCAAAATCTCCATGTATATACCGTGCTTCATTCAAGGCTTTATTTTCGCCCATAATCAATACATTCGATTTTATAAATTGCTTACGGAATGCTGTTGTTTGACCCATAAATCCTTTAATAACCATTTCGTGATTCTGGCACAACATTGTAGGAATCCAATCCCATTTAGCTGAAAAATCAAACAAAGTAAAGAAATCCTTGTCCTGAGCAATTCTTCCTCTTGTTTGAGTAGCATCAATAGAAGATATTTCGTAATCGTAAGGACTTGTAACAATTGTAAAATCTTTAAATGCGAAACAATTGTTGTAATCTAACTGCTGTTGGGCATTGGGACTCATGGGATCGCCGTCAAACATTACATCACAAATATCGGTATGTTCTGCGGCTAATGCCACATCATAACTATCCGGAGCAGAGCACATCGAAAACAAATAACCACCGCCTGCAACAAAATCTCTTATTTTCTTGGCAACTGACAATTTTAACTGGGAAACTTTCTGAAAACCATATTTTCTGGCTGTTTCTTCCGAAATCTTTACATCATTCTGATACCATTCAGCATTGCGGTAAGCTGCCCAGAATTTTCCATATTGACCCGTAAAATCCTCATGATGAAGATGAAGCCAATCGTACAAAGGCATTACACCATTCATAATATCCTCATCATAAATAACTTCATAAGGGATTTCGGAATATTTAAGCACCATGGTAACTGCATCATCCCAGGGTTGTTTGTTTTTAGGGGAATAAACGGCAATTTTAGGGGCTTTGTGCAATTTTACTTCATCCATATTTGTTTCAGGATCTGCAATTTGCTGAAGAATAGCCGTGCTTTGAACATCTGCAATTACTTGATAAGAAACTCCTCTGATTTTTAACTCATTTTCAAATAATTCGGAATACTTAAACATAAAACTTCCACCACGATAATTCAAAAGCCAACTTGCTTCTACATTGTGTTCTAATACCCAATACGTAATTCCATAAGCCTTTAAATGATTTTTTTGCGTATTGTCCATAGGTATAAGTATATATGCCGCTTTAAGCGAAATACTTATCATGATTAAAATAAGGATAATTATTTTTCTTTTGTACATTTAATTTAATTTTTGTAACACAAACTTATTGGTTATTAGACTGATTCAAACAATTTATGAAAACTAATCAGCCACTGTAGTTTGTATTTATTTCCATCTTTATATTAAAATGGGACTTCATCTGTCATATCATTCATTTTCGAAGGCATTGTTCTGGTAACAGGACTGTTATCAAACTCATTGTTCGGACTGATATAATCATTGGTATCAAATTCTGTGCTATTGTCATCGGTAAATTTAGCAAAAGTGTTAATAAATCTTAACCTTACCTCATCAGTAGCACCATTACGGTGTTTAGCAATAATAATATCAGCCATACCGCGTGTATCGCCTTTTTCATCCTGATCGATTTTATAATAATCGGGACGATAGATAAACATTACAATATCAGCATCCTGCTCAATGGCACCTGATTCACGTAAATCGGACAATATAGGTTTTTTTGTACCACCACGGGTTTCAACAGCACGACTTAATTGAGACAAAGCTAAAACCGGAATTCTTAACTCTTTAGAAAGTGCTTTTAATTGCCTGGAAATCATACTTATCTCCTGCTCTCTGTTGCCTTTTGCTTCTGACGAACCTTGCATCAACTGCAAATAATCAATGAACACCATCGATATATCATGCTTTTGTTTTAAACGCCTACATTTAGCCCTTAATTCAAAAATTGTAAGTGCTGGTGTATCATCAATATATAAAGGAGCATCTATCAATGAAGTCACTTTCGTATTCAATTGTGCCCATTCATAATCTTGCAGATTTCCTTTTTTTAGTTTATCGGAAGTTAACTGGGATTCACTGGAAATCAAACGCATCACCAATTCTACTGCAGACATTTCCAATGAGAAGAATGCAACAGCTTTCTTAAAGTCAACGGCAATATTGCGAGCCATGGTTAAGGCAAAAGCTGTCTTACCCATCGAAGGACGAGCTGCTAAAATAATTAAATTTGATTTCTGCCAACCCGAAGTAATCCTGTCTAATTTTGTAAATCCGGAAGGAACACCACTCAATCCGTTTTCATGATCTTTTACAGCTTCTATTTCTTTGATGGCTTCTCTGATAATAGATTGCATATCAGAATAATCACTTCTGAAATTCTTTTCCCCTATCGACAATAAACTGCTTTCAGTTTTATCGAGCAATTCCAGTACATCGGTTGTATCTTCGTAAGCATCATGCTCAATTTCTGAGGCAATTTTAATCAACTCCCTTTGTATGTATTTTTGAGAAATAATACGGGAATGAAATTCAATGTTTGCAGCTGAAGCAACCCTATTGGTTAGCTGGGTAATATAATAAGCCCCACCCACAAATTCGAGTTCTCCCTGAGTTTTTAATTCGTTTGTAACAGTCAGAATATCTACAGGATGCGAATTTGCAAACAAACGACAAATAGACGAATAAATCTTTTGGTGCTGTTCTTTATAAAAAAACTCAGATTTTAAAACATCTATGACTGAATTGAGGGCATCCTGTTCAAGCATAAGGGCACCTAGCACTGCTTCTTCGAGGTCAACTGCCTGAGGTTGCATTCTTCCTTGTTGAGCCAATGAATGTATAGCAGCTAAGCTCTGCGTTGTTCTTTTGCGTTTATTATCTTTTGATAAAGTATTTTCTTCCATTTGTCAAAATTACAAAAAATTGTTAGGTGCAAAAATAAACCAATCAAAGCATTTTTAGCTATTTTATTTTTATTTTTCTTATCTGTTTTCAAAACAGTTTGTTACTTTTGTATATACTAAAATAAATTAAAATATGACTTCAGCTTTCTTTGATTACCATGCAAAAAAAATTCATTATTCTTCAGAAGGACAGGGAGATACTATTGTTTTGCTGCATGGATTTATGGAATCATTGCTAATCTGGAATGATTTCTCTCATGAATTGGCTAAAAACTTTAATGTTGTTTGTATAGATTTGCCAGGACATGGAAAAACGGAATGCATCAGCGAGGTCCATTCTATGGAACTGATAACTGACATTGTAAAACAAATTTTAGATCATCTGAAAATTGCCAACTTTGTTTTGATCGGACATTCGATGGGAGGCTATGCAAGTCTTCAATTTGCAGATCAATATCCAAACATGTTGAAGGGTTTGGGATTGTTTCATTCCCAGGCATTGGCCGATACCGAAGAAACAAAAAAAAACCGTGATAGAACCTGTGAAATCGTAAAGCAAAACCGTAAGAATTTCATCTCACAGTTTATCCCTGACTTATTTGCTCCTGAAAATGTAGAGAAATTTGCAGCTGAAATCAGTATACTGCAATCACAGGTCATCGACATGACAGCTGAAGCTATTATTGCCGCACAAAATGGAATGAAAATCAGGGAAGATAAACTGAACGTATTGATGGGTTTGCAGGCCCCTATCCTCTTTATTCTGGGCAAAAAGGACAGCAGAGTGGCTGTCCAGCAGGGAATGGTTCAGGCCGTGCTGCCCAGTCATTCTGAAGTTTTATTGCTGAATGTGGGTCATATGGGGTATTTAGAGGCAAGAGATGAGACCCTATTAACGATTAAGGCTTTTGCAGAGAAATGTTTTGCCTTATCTCAAAAATAATCGAATAATAAACTGAAGCATTATATTTTGCTGATTTCAAAATTTAAGTAAATTAGCAATATTAAATAAGATTTAAATTATGGTAAAATTAGGAATCATCGGAGGTTCGGGTTTAGAAAAATTAAACTTGTTTACCGATTATAAAATACTTGAAATCACTACCGATTTTGGTGCACCCAGTTCTCCTGTAATTACAGGAAAAATAGGCGAAATTGAAGTGGCCATCATTTCACGACACGGAATACATCACAGCATTCCTCCAACACAGGTAAACAACCGTGCCAATATCATGGCATTAAAAAACCTGGGCTGCACTCATATTTTAGCCACAACAGCTTGCGGAAGTTTAAAAGAAGGTATTAAACCCGGGGACATGGTAGTTCCTGACCAATTTATTGATTTTACAAGACATCGTTCAATTACTTTTTTCGAAGTTTTCGAACCGGAACACATGGCGCATACACCCATGGCCGACCCTTTTGACCCGGAATTAAGTCAGCTTATCATTGCAACCGCTTCAGAATTAAAGTTTAACATACATCATAGCGGTACTATTATTACCATTGAAGGTCCACGATTTTCTACCCGGGCCGAATCCAAAATGTTTATTAGCTGGGGCGCCGATTTAATTAATATGAGTACTGCACCAGAAGTAATATTAGCCAACGAGGCCATGATTCCTTATGCTGCTGTTGCATTAAGCACCGATTATGATTGTTGGAAAACCGATACAGAAGCTGTTTCATGGGAAGGTGTTATGGAAGTTTTTAATAAAAATGTGAACAATGTTACTCGTTTACTGGTTGAAATCATTCAACGCTTAAGTTATTGGGACGTATGTTAGTAGGAGATTAGGTTATTAGACTTTAGGCTTTTAAAGAAAAATACTATAAAGTCTGATTTTTATCTAGTTTAAAACCCTTAATAAATAGCATTACCTAATTTTTTTCAATCATAATTATTATTGCAATTCAAACAATCTATCTGAAACTTATAACCTAATATCTAAACACCTAAAGTCTATCAACTTAAATCCCCAAAAAAATGTCAATTCACAACTATAAAATTTCAGGAAATATAGTAGACGTTGTAAATAAGAGAATTTACCAAGGAACTATAACTATAGAAAATGCTAAGATTATCGCCATTAAAGAAGAAAATGTGAGTGAAACGCAATACATACTTCCTGGATTAATTGATGCCCATGTCCATATCGAAAGCTCCATGATCATCCCCTCTGAATTTGCACGGTTGGCAGTGGTTCACGGAACGGTTGCCACGGTTTCCGACCCTCACGAAATCGGCAATGTATTGGGGACAGAAGGCGTAAATTATATGATAGCCAACGGCAATAAAGTGCCTTTCAAATTTTATTTTGGAGCACCCTCCTGTGTCCCTGCGACTCCTTTCGAAACATCCGGAGCTTCCATTGGCGTCAGTGAAATTGAAGAACTGCTGGCTAAACCCGAAGTCAAATATCTGTCAGAAATGATGAATTTCCCCGGCGTTTTGCATCAGGATAAAGAAGTAATGCAGAAACTCGCTGTTGCCAGAAAATACAATAAACCGGTGGATGGTCATGCCCCAGGTTTAAAAGGCGAAGATGCTGCCAAATATGTTGCAGCCGGTATTACAACTGACCATGAATGTTTTACCATTGCCGAAGCCATTGATAAAATCAATAGCGGAATGATGGTTCAGATTCGCGAAGGCAGTGCTGCAAAGAATTTTGATGCTTTGGTAGATTTACTCAATACGCATCCTGATTTCGTGATGTTTTGCTCTGACGATAAACACCCCAACGATTTGGTAAAAGGACACATCAATCAACTTGCTAAACGCGCCATTGAAAGAGGATACGACCCCATTTCTGTATTAAGAGCATGCACTTTTACACCTGTGAAACACTACAAACTTCATGTTGGATTGTTGCAGCTAAATGATGCAGCTGACTTTATTATCATTGATAATTTACAAAACTTTAATGTTCAGAAAACCTATATCGATGGCATTAAAGTTGCCGAAAATGGGATCTCATTGTTAAAATCAGTAAAAGCGACAACTCCCAACATTTTTAAAGCAAATGCAATAACAAATGATGATCTGAAAATTGCCTTCAAAGGTTCCGACATTAAAGTTATAAAAGCCCTTGATGGACAATTAATCACTGAATGTTTGACTGTAACTCCTAAAGTTGAAAATAACTTCATTGTCAGCGATATTGAAAATGATATATTAAAAATTGTGGTATTGAATCGTTATCAGCAGGCTAATCCAGCTATTGCTTTTATCAAAGGTTTCCAATTGAAAAAAGGAGCTTTGGCATCTACCGTTGCACATGACAGCCATAATATTATTGCCGTGGGGTGTAATGACAATGACATTGCAATAGCCATTAATCTTGTGATTCAGTCTACAGGAGGCATTTCGCTGGTGAATGAAATTGAGCGTTATCATTTAGCACTCCCTGTTGCAGGCCTGATGTCAGTAGATGATGGTTTTGAAGTGGCAGAAAACTATGATTTTATAAATCGGAAGGCCAAAGAATTTGGAAGCGTTCTCAAGGCACCTTATATGACCCTGTCTTTCATGGCTTTATTGGTTATTCCTGAATTAAAATTAAGCGACAAAGGATTATTTGATGGCAATACCTTTGAATTTACAACGTTGGAAAAATAAGAGACTAAAGTACTGTAGGCATTTGAAGTGTTTTTTCTAACTTTAAGTACTCAAGGCACTCTAAGTACTTATAAATTTAAAATTCATCACGTATTTATCATATATATTTATTTACATTTATTACTTTTGCAAAAAAAAATATGCCAACTATTGACCCTGAACAATTGGAATTAGCTGCTTCCCGCTTAAAAGCCATCGCTCATCCTATGAGGATTGCGTTAATTGGATTGTTGCAGGACGAAGAAAAACTTAATGTAACTGAGATTTACAGCAAACTTAATATCGAACAAGCCAGTGCTTCGCATCATTTGAATATTTTAAAAAACAATGGTATTCTTAGTTGTAAAAGAGATGGGAAAATGATGTATTATTCATTAAAAACAAATACATTATCGACGATACTTGAATGTATCAATAAATGTAACAATGGATAATTAGCTGATTCTTATTGCTTATCAGAAGTGTTTGGCAATTAATTTTTTTGTTGATGGATAGATCTTAAGCTACATACTTTCTTTAATCTCAATCAAAAAGCGTTGAATTTTCTCGAGCGATTTCACAATCTGGTGTTGATCGATTGTTTCCGTTTTATTTTCATTCAATTTATCTTTAGCTCCTTGTAAAGTAAATCCTCTTTCTTTCACCAAGTGGAAAATAAGGTGAAAATTATCAATATCCTCTTTTGTGAAATAGCGGGTGCCTTTTTTGTTTTTGTGAGGTTGAATAATATCAAACTCCTTTTCCCAAAAACGTATCAACGAAGTATTTACATTGAACATGACAGCCACTTCGCTTATAGAAAAATAAATTTTTTCGATTACCTGATTTGTTTTAACTGGCATAGTATACAATACTTAATTATCAATCCTTTAGTGACTCCGAAGGGATTCGAACCCCCAACCATCAGAACCGGAATCTGACGTTCTATCCAATTGAACTACGGAGCCATTTTGCTGCAAAGATATAAAATCTTTACCTTACATATTTAGTGCATCTTCTATTATTGATTAATTTTAAACATTAAGCAAAAAATGATAGTTACTTAAAAATGCGTTCTCTAAAATAAAAAGCAAAATCAGAAGGTTTAAACAATAATTTTTAAACAATACGTTTATTTAAATGTATAATTTTGCACAACTATTTATTATTTTAAATGTAAGCATGAAATTAAAGGCAATTGTTTTATTTAATATTTTTCTATTATTAAGTCTTTTTTCTTTTAGTCAAGGAATTCCTATTGGTCAATGGCGGAATCATTTACCTAAAAACAATGTAATTGCAGTAGCTGAGGCCGAAAATCGTATTTATGCAGCTACCCCTTACAGCATCTTTTATTACGATAAATCGGACAATAGTATCCAACAACTTACAAAAGTAAATGGGCTTTCTGATGTTGGTATAACTGCTATTCATTATAATAAAATTTACAAAACCCTTATTGTTTCTTATACTAATGCGAATATTGATTTAATAAAACCAAATGGTATTGTCAATCTTCCTGATATTAAAAACAAATCAATCCCTGGCAATAAAAAGATTAACAATATCACTTCTAACAGTAAATATGCATATTTAGCTTGTGGATTTGGCATTGTTGTGGTTGATCTGGTAAAAAATGAAATTAAAGATACTTACATTATTGGAGATAATGGAAGTAAAATTAATGTATGGGATATTGCTATTAACGATACAGCCATTTATTCAGCTACCGCAGAAGGGATATATAAAGCCAGGGCAACGAATCCAAATTTAGCAGACTATCATAATTGGGAAAAGGACAGCATGATACGCGGTTTCAACTCAAATTTTACGCATATTGCATTTTTTAAAAATTACGTCATTGTTTGTAAAGAAAAAGGAGTTCCATCTGACAATGATACTTTATTTGCATACAATGGAACAAATTGGGTTTCATTCGATACTTCCACTGTATATCACTTTTCTGTTCATGACAATCAATTAATAACCTCTCATTATGGATATTTTTCAATTCACAATGAATTATTACAATTTCAGGATAATTATTATTCTATAAATCCCAATCAGGTGATAGCTGATAAAGATCATTTTTATTGGGTAGCGGATAATGTCAAAGGATTGATTAAAGGTGCAGATAATTTTTACATCAAAACCTATATTATTCCGGATGGCCCTTTTACTAAAAATGTTTTTAACCTTAGTTCAACTCCAATAGGAATTTGGATTGCTCCAGGTGGAATTGACTTTGGAAGCTGGGGAAATGCTTATTTCCCTGCAAGTTTGCATCAATTTTATGATGAAAAATGGACCAATTATAATGCTACGAATGTTTCAGCCTTGGATTCAATTTTTGATATCCTCGATATAGCAGTTGATCCAAATAACAATGCAAAAGTTTATGCAGCGTCATGGAGTGTTGGTATTGTGGAACTTACAGGCGATAAAATATCTAATATTTATAATGAAAACAATACCAACAATTGTTTGCGTCCAATTATTATAGGAAATTGGAGGACACTGAGAATTGGAAGTTTAAAATTTGACGAATCGGGAAACCTATGGGCTACCAACTCAGGTTCTGCTAATGCGTTGGCTGTAAAATATAATTCCGGAGTATGGCAGTCTTTTGATGTCCAAAGTATTGTAAATAATGATGTTTTAAGTCTAGCAATCGACAAAAATAATTACAAATGGATGTTGGTTCGCGAAAATAGACTGGCGGTTTTTAATAAAGCACAAAATTCTACTCAAAAAGCCTGGGTTAATGTTAACAAAGGTAACGATTTAGCAAGTAATTATATCCATTGTTTTGCCGAAGATTTAGATGGCGAAATGTGGATAGGTACCGACAAAGGAATCAAAGTAATTTATTCACCCGAAAATATATTTAATACAGATGCTAATTACGAATCGACAGTTACAGCTCAAACAATTTTGGTGGAGTTTGAAGGGCATGTACAGCATTTGCTTGAATTTGAATCTGTAACAGCTATCGCCATTGATGGTGCCAATCGTAAATGGGTAGGAACACAAAAGGCAGGTGTTTTCTTGCTTTCTCCGGATGGAACGCAACAATTGGCTCATTTTACCGAAAACGATAGTCCTTTGTTCTCAAATTCCATTGTATCTATTGCAATAGATCCCAAAAGTGGAGAAGTGTTTTTTGGCACTTCCATGGGGGTAATCTCATTTAAAGGCACTGCCACTATAGGTGAAACTGTATTTCAGGATGTTTATGCTTATCCTAATCCTGTTCGCCCTGGTTACAATGGGATAATTGCCATTAAGGGTTTGGTTAGAGATGCCATCGTTAAGATAACTGATATTGCAGGGAACCTTGTGAATAATATGATTGCCAATGGTGGACAAGCTATCTGGAATGGCAAAAACTTCAAGGGTGAACGTGCACAAACCGGAGTATATCTCGTTTTTTGCACCAATAGCGATGGTTCGGAGACGCTGGCCACCAAAATACTCTTTGTTAATTGATCTCAATTTTCTTCTATCGTTGAGTTCTCATTCTCCTGATTTATAAACATAGATTTCAATTGTAAAAATAATTGTACTTTTGTGAGCAAAACGCAAAAAAACAATTATTTTTAGACTTTTTGTCGCTTTATAAAATCAAATCCTGCTCAATGAATTATTTCTACAAGCTTAAAGATAAATGCTTCAACAATAAGAATATTGACAGTATTTTAATTTTTCTTATTTTAGTTGTTGGCGTAATTTTACGGTTTTATAAATTCACAGAAATCCCATTCACCAATGATGAGCTCAGTGCCTTGTACAGAGCAAGATTTGATAGTTTTCATGAATTGATCGCGCAAGGAGTGCTTATTGATGGTCATCCGGCCGGTGTTCAGGTTTTCTTATATTATTGGGTAAAAATAGTTGGCAATTCTGAATTCATCGTCAAACTGCCTTTTATGCTGGCAGGTGTTGCGTCCATTTATTTGACATATAAAATTGCAAAAGCATGGTTCAATCCTACAGTAGGATTGATAGCTGCAGCATATCTGGCCTGTCTTCAATATACCGTAATGTACAGCCAGATTGAGCGTCCTTATGGAAGTGGTATATTTATAGGTTTGGCTTTGGTATGGTTTTGGACTTTGTTTTTTTGGGGAGATGAAAAAAAACGACTTTATTATTGGATAGGATTTGTAATTTTTGGCGCCTTATCAGCATACAACCATCATTTTAATTTACTCTTACTGGGTTTAGTTGGACTCACAGGATTATTTTTCATCCGGAAACAAAACCGTTTATTATATATTTCAAGTGGGCTGGCTATTTTTGTATTATACATTCCTCATATTCAAATATTTCTTTATCAATTGCATGTGGGAGGTGTGGGTGGTAACGATGGCTGGCTGGCAGCTCCAGATTATATTTTTATATATAATTACCTGAAATTTGCTTTTCATTATTCAAAAATCATGTATCTACTTTTATTTGTTTTGATAATAGGGAGTATTGTTTCGCATTTTTTTGACAAAAGTTCTACTAGTAGAAAGTCGCATATTTTAAACATCATTTCCTTTTCCTGGTTCTTTTTTTCACTGGCCATTGGTTTTTATTATTCACGGTGGAAAGCACCTGTATTGCAACCATCGGTATTGCTTTTTGCCTTTCCTTTTTTACTGATTTCTCTCTTTTCCTTTTATAAAGATGTCAGCAATTATCTGAAAATTCTGCTGGTTATAAGCATACTAGGCATTACAACCTACTCACTGGTTTTTGAAAGAAAATATTATGAGGTATTTTATCATCAGAGCTATAAAGAATGTGTTACTCAAATTATTAAAATAAACGAGGAAAACTCAACACCACCTGCTATATTGTTCAATGGCTTTGAACCATTTTTTATGAATTACTACGAAAATCTTTTCCATAAAAAGATTGACTGTTTTAATTTTACCATCGATACCATGACTACATTTAAGTTCAGGGAATTAGTGTTGCAACAAAAGAAGGATCAATTGGTGTTGGCATATGCTATCCCAACTCCACCTCATTATCAGGATATTATTCAGGAAACATATCCCTATCTGATTAAAAAATCTGTTGGATTTGGTTACGAATTGTATGCATTTAGCAAACATCCACCAAAAAATAGTGTGTATCCGGTTTTCTATAATTGCAATAGTTTTGATTCCATCGCTCAACATTGGTATACTGATACAAACTTCATTTCAAGGGATTCAATTTCTAATACTAAAATATATCATTTTAAGTCTAATCAGGAGTGGGGGCCGACGTTTGAGGCGAAACTAAAGGATGTTTTGTCTGACAAATTCAATAATTTCCATATTTCTTTGAAAGCGCGTCTTCATAACAAAATGGCCAATCCGGTATTGGTGATAGCCATTGAAAATGCTGCCAAAGAAGTGGTTAGTTGGCATACTTCTGATTTTAAAGATTTTGTCGGCAATCTGCATCAATTTGAAAATGTATATTTGTCCTTACGAATGGCGGATGTCCATCTTCGAAATTTAAATTATACCTTAAAAATCTTTGTTTGGAATAAGAACAAAGATGATTTCGAAATCGATGACTTTAAGGTAAGGATAGAAAAAGGCAATCACCTTATTTATGCTATTATTTCTGATTTCTAATAATCTAATTCATGCTTTCCACAACCAGAGGTATTGTACTCAGCCATATCAATTATAGCGAAACCAGCGTAATTGCCAAGGTTTATACCGAAAATTACGGTTTACAATCTTATATTTTGAAAGGCATTCGGAAAAGCAAATCCAAAACCAAATTGAGTTTGTTAGAACATTTATCTCTTGTAGAAATCGTTGCCTGGCACAAAGAGCATACCAGTGCCATCAGAACCGTGAAAGAAATTAAAAGCATCTGCCGTTTCCAAAGCATTCCATATGATATCGGAAAGAGTAGCATCGCTTTATTTATCAACGAAATATTGTATAAATCTTTGCACGAAGAAGAAAGTAATCCTGCCTTGTTTGAATTTTTATTTCAGTGCATTCAAATTCTGGATGTAACACCCGAACGTTATGCTGATTTTCATTTGTTGTTTATGGTGCAATATTCCAAGTATTTAGGTTTTTTTCCGAGGAATAATTATGATGCTAAAACCAGATTTTTTAATCTGACGGAAGGTATTTTCCAATCGACACAACCCTTAAATGCAGAATACCTGGAATATCCCCTCAGTGAGGAGATTTCTAAAATGCTGTCCTGCAATTTTGAGGATATCGCTGCATTAAACCTGAACAAATCCAACCGAAGCGTATTATTGGATAAAATGATAGTATTCTATCGTTTACATCATTCAGGTTTCAACAAAATCAATTCACATCTGGTATTAAAGGAAGTTTTTGGATAAACTTAAACCTGACAGGTCATTTAAACCCTGTTTGGTTTGGATGTATCTAAAACAAAGAAAATACAAACGAATTGCCTGTAAATTTTTAAGCTTTTCGACTCTGATTTTTTTCTTTATCTTTGCAAAAATTATTTATTTTATGAGTTTAGAGTTAAGCGAACAAGAGTTATTCCGCAGAAAATCACTGGAAGAACTTCAAAATGCAGGTATCAATCCGTATCCTGCCGAATTATTTGATGTAAATGTAAAATCAACTGAAATATTAGAAAAATACCCTATCGACAACAGTCTTTTTCAAAAAGTCAGCATAGCCGGGCGTATGATGAGCCGACGTATAATGGGAGCTGCATCATTTGTTGAATTGCAGGATAGTGTAGGTCGTATTCAATTGTATATAAAACGTGACGATATTTGCCAGGGAGAAGATACCTCTTTTTACAACAATGTTTTCAAGAAAATGATGGACATCGGTGATATCATTGGTGTAACTGGTTTTGTTTTTACTACACAAATGGGAGAAATCAGCATACATGTAACCAACTTGAAATTATTGAGCAAATCCTTGAAACCATTACCCATTGTTAAAGAAAAAGACGGAGTGGTTTATGATGCATTCAGCGATCCAGAGCAACGTTATCGTCAGCGCTATGTGGATTTAATAGTAAATGAAGGGGTTAAGGATACTTTCATCAAACGTACCAAAATCATACAATCGATGCGGGAATTCTTCAATGCCCAAGGTTATATGGAAGTGGAAACACCTATTCTTCAGGCCATACCCGGTGGAGCTACTGCCCGTCCGTTTATAACGCATCACAATGCATTGAATATTCCACTTTACCTCAGAGTTGCCAATGAATTGTATTTAAAAAGATTAATTGTAGGTGGTTTCGATGGTGTATACGAATTTTCAAAAGATTTCCGCAACGAAGGTATGGATCGCACCCATAATCCTGAATTTACGGTTATGGAAATTTATGTAGCCTATAAAGACTATAACTGGATGATGGATTTTACTGAGCAAATGATAGAAAAAGTTGCAATGGATCTCCATGGGAAAACCCAGGTAAAATTTGCTGAAAATACCATCGAATTTAAAGCTCCTTTCCGCAGGGTTACCATGATAGACGCCATTAAAGAACATACCGGATTTGATATTTCTGCTATGAATGAAGATCAGATTCGTGAAGTTTGTACAAAGCTGCACATCGAAACCGATCCAACAATGGGAAAAGGCAAACTGATAGATGAGATTTTCGGTGAAAAATGCGAAAACAATTATATTCAACCTACTTTTATTATCGATTATCCGGTCGAAATGTCGCCACTTTGCAAGAAACACCGTTTGAATCCTGAACTTACCGAACGTTTTGAACTATTTGTAAACGGAAAAGAACTGGCAAATGCTTACACCGAGTTAAATGATCCGATTGATCAACGCGAACGTTTCCAGGATCAGTTGAAACTTTCTGAAAAAGGAGATGATGAAGCCATGTTTATCGATCAGGATTTCTTGCGTGCATTGGAATATGGAATGCCTCCAACTTCTGGCATGGGTATCGGAATCGACCGTCTGGTGATGTTTATGACCAATTCAAATTCAATACAGGATGTTCTTTTCTTCCCTCAAATGCGTCCTGAAAAGAAAGCTGTTCAATCAACGGATGAAGAATTTGCAGCAGTTGGCGTTCCAGAATACTGGATCGAACATATCCGAAAAGCAGGATTTAATACACTGTCAGCATTAAAAGAAGCCAATACGAATAAACTTTTCAATGATCTGAATGGTTTGCGCAAGAAAAACAAACTGGATATTCCGGCCATGAATTTGGCTGAGCTTACTGATTGGATTTCGAAAATATAATTTTTGAACAGCAGAGTACGCAAAGGTTTTCGCAGAGGATTAAGAGGAATATATAAAAAATAAGGAACACAGAAAACACAGTTGGGGCGAATTTCCACAGATTATAAAATCCGCTTAATAAATACTAACGGATCGTATCCTTCACAGCTGCGTTCAAATAATTATTAATTTGAGTTCAATAACTTTCAAGAACAATAAGATGTCAAAACTCAGCAAACTATTAGCTAAAACTTCGCGGCTCACTTCGAAAAACTTAGCGTTCTCTGCGGTTATTTTTTTTATTTTATTAGTTGTTTTTTCTAATACTGCTAAAAGCCAGGACAGTCAAAAACCAATCTTTGCAGAAAAAGGCTTTAATATTGGTGTAAGTTCTTATAGTATTACACTTCCCGAAGGACAAAATTATAAACCACTTTTACTGATGGGCAGTTTCGCATGGGAGCTTACTAAAAAAGAAAAAAAAGGGAAGTGGTGGCTGATGTTTGAACCACAAATCAATCCGGTATTTTTGGATAGGCAATTGAAAGAAGCTGAATTTGGTATCAATGTTGCCTTTCGGTATAAATATAAACTGGCATCAACCTTCTATTGCTATGGTCAGTTGGGGTCAGGACCTCATTTTATTAGCATTCCTACTGAACGCCAAGCTCATGGATTTATTTTTTCAGATAATTTAGCATTTGGGTTTAGTAAAGCATTAAATGTCAACTGGATGCTGAACACTGAAATCAGAATTCGTCATATTTCAAATGCGAGTGTGATGCTTCCCAACCGAGGAATGAACAACCTTTTTCTGATTATAGGATTGTCAAAGAAAATATTTAAAGGATAACAACTTCAAAAGTCATTATTTCAATGACAATGTGTAAGCAGTTTAAATTTAAAAGCAAAGAAAGCAATTAGTTATTTAAGTAAGGTAACACTCCCATGTATTTGACGCATACCTTTACTGCTTCCTTTTTGCTCGTAATCAATAAGATAGTAGTAAACTCCATCAGGACATAGCTTATCTTTATATTTCCCGTCCCAAGATGCCGAAATACCACTACCATTATAAAGCTGATTTCCCCAGCGATTATAAATATAAAGCGTAATTTTATCGATATTCGTGCAAGTCGGAGCAAAATACTCATTAATACCATCACCGTTAGGTGTAAAAACATTGGGTACCGATATTTCAGAACTACATTCATCTATAAAAATTTCATCGGTTGCTGAACACAAACCATTATAGACAATTACAGAATAAGTTCCCTGATTATAAACATTGAGATGGTTTAAATTAGACCCATCTGACCAAAGATACTGACTAAAACCTGTACCAGCCCTTAAAACAATTAATTCACCCGGACACATGATAGTATCATTCCCGAGATAAATTATTGGGTTTGGGATAGTATTTACATTGATGGTGTCAGAACCATAGCAATTGTTATTATTAACCTCAACCCAATACAAACCTGAATTCTGAACATTTATCGTCTGAGAATTCAATCCGTTATTCCATAAATAATTACTTCCTGTGTTTCCTGCATTCAGTATTATTTCAGTACCCTGACAAATTGAAGTATCGTTGCCAAGATTGACAATAGGACCCGGAACAATATTTACAATGAGTGTATCTTTTGCATAACATCCACTATTATTTGTAACTTTAACAGAATAACTGCCTGAAGTGGTAACATTTATAGTTTGTGTAGTTGGTCCGGTATTCCATAAATAAGTTGAGCCTAAATTATTTGCATTTAAAATCAGATGATTACCTTGGCAAATTGTTGTATCGTCCCCTAGATTAACCAAAGGGTTTGTTAGTAAATTTACAATTATTGTATCTCTTACATAGCAACCGGAAGTATTTGTAACTTTTACTGAATAAGTTCCCTGCGCATTTATATTTAATGTTTGTGAATATACACCAGTATTCCAAGCATAAGTACATCCAGGATTATATGCATTTAAAACAAGATGATTGCTTTGACATATTGAAGTGTCGTTACCAAGGTTTAGTATTGGTTTCAATGCAATACTGACGATCCTGGTTACTGGCATGCTTGAACAACCGTTTTTAGCAATAGTCAAAGTATAAATGCCTGCATTACCAGAAGTGGTATTGGGAATTATTACATTCTGATTGCTTGAAGTAAATCCGTTAGGACCGGTCCATTGATAGGTACATGCCGGTATTGCATTTGAAGTCAGAATTAATGAATCACCGATACATAATGTTGTATCTCCGATAATAAGTGGACTGGAAAGACCGACAACAACAACCTGCTTGCAAATATTTGATTGAGAAAGTAAACCCTCATTAACCACTAAACTAACATTGTAAGTTCCGGGTAAGTTGTATGAAAAAGCGGGTGGATTTTGAAGAATTGAAGAAGAAACAGATGAATTATTACAACTTGGAAAACATAACCTTGAGATAGTGCTATTATTCACATTCATAATAAAAGCATACAAAGAATCTCCAACTCTGAATACTTCGGAAATATGATGAGGAAATGAGAAATTTGCCAGGTTTCCCAATGAAACTCCAGTGGGTATGCTTGTTAAGCTACCCGGAAACGTAAGCCTGACGATATCATTTGTAATTTCATTGGTAACATATCCAACGATATGACCACAGTCGCGAATGATTGTTATTGCCCGGGGATCATTCATAGTGCCATTAATATTTCCTAGATTGACTCCACTTGGAAGATTTAACAACGAGTTGCCAAAATTCAGTCTGGAAAGTGTACTGTTATTCTGATTAGCTACAAATAAATACCAATTTCCATTTTCTTGAATAGGGTAGAGTCCCACAGGACCGCTTAATCCTCCAATATTGCCTAAACTTATTGCTGTTGGTGTATTTCCTAAACTATTCCCAAAATTTAATTTTAACAAAGTACTATTCCCGAAATTTCCAACCAAGCTGTACCAATTTCCTCCTTCGATAAAAGTGTAAATGGTATGAGAATAATTCATCAGATTACTTATATTTCCAAGATTAACTGCAGTTGGGATATTGCTTAAACTACTCCCAAAACTTAATCTGGCCAGATAATTCATCTGTCCTCCAACAATAAATCCAAACCAATTTCCCGTCAAACTGTCTTTTTTTATCTGGATACCTTCAATATACATCCCCATTACACCAAAATTTCCAATATTTGTCGCTATTGGAGTATTTGTTAAACTTGTTCCGAATGATAGTCGGGTAATTGTTCCATTATTTATATTTGAAATGAAGACATAATAATTGCTGCCATCTTTAGCTATTGAAGAATAAACAGGCTGATTTAATGCACCGATATTTCCCATATTAAGCCCAATAGGAGTATTTAATAAATTACCAGAACAAAAATTCCAATAATAAGTGTTTCCACATAATGTAGTATTCTGAATAGCTATATTTTGATTCACACAAACAGTATCAGGCGATGTAAAATTTGCATTGGTAGGAGTTACAATAATATTTATTGTATCTGAACTATAACATCCAGCACTATTTGTAACTTTAACGGAATAATTCCCTGAAGCGTATACATTTATTGATTGTGTTGTTTGCCCTGAACTCCAATAATATGTACATGCCGGATTTCCTGCATTTAAAATAAAATTTATGGATGAACTTGTACAAGGAATAATGGTATCATTGCCAAGATTAACAACGGGTTTCTGAGCGAAACTGACCATTCGGCTAACAGGAGTACTTGTACACCCATTTTTTGAAATGACAAGTGTGTATGTCCCCACATTGCTGGCGTTTATAGTAGGAATAATTACATTCTGATTTGTTGATGTAAATCCATTTGGACCTGTCCATAGGTAGGAACAACCCGGTGTAGCACTTGAAATAAGTTTTAAAGAATCACCAGTACAAATTACTGTATCTCCAGAAATAATCGGATTAGAGAGTGTTACCACTACAATATCCTTGCAAATTTTCGACTGGGATATGAGACCTTCATTTACTGTTAAACTTACATTGTAAGTACCGGTGGCATTGTATGAATAAACAGGGGGTGTTTGTAATGAAGAGGATGTAATGGATGAGTTTGCACAGCCTGTAAAACATAACCTTGAAATTGAATTATTATTCACATTCATAATAAAAGAATACAAAGAGTCTCCAACTCTGAATATTTGAGAAATACTATGAGGAAATGAGAAGTTTGCAATATTGCCTAATGAAACACCAGTGGGAGAACTTGTTATACCTCCTGGGAATGTTAACTTTACTAAATTATTTGTTGATTCATTCGTTACAAATGCAACAATCTGATTACAATCATTTTGGATTGATATTGATCTTGGTAAATTAAAAGTATTACTTATATTCCCTAAATTTATACCAGTAGGAGTATTTAATAATGAATTTCCGAAATATAATCTGGACAATGTATTATTATTTGTATTTACAATAAAAAGATACCAGTTGCCATTAACGAAAATCGGGCAAAAACCTGCAGGACTGTTTAATGAACCTATATTTCCCAGATTTATAGCTGTTGGTATGTTAGCTAAGCTATTTCCATAGTTTAATCTGATTATTGAACTTGAAGTACTGGAATTTGCAACAAAACTATACCAATTCCCTCCTTCATAAAAATTATATATTGGAAGTGAATAATTTAATAACCCACTAATATTCCCTAAATTAGTTGCCGTAGGAGTATTGTTCAAACTGCTTCCAAAAAATAATCTTGCTAAATAATTTAGCTGGCCTCCAGACACAAATCCATACCAATTCCCTGACAAACTATCCTTATTTATTTGAATACCTTCAATATACATTCCTAAAACACCCAAAGTGCCAAGATTAGTTGCCACTGGAGTATTTATCAGACTATTGCCGAACGACAGCCTTGTAATGGTCCCATCTTGAATATTTGAAATAAATATATAAAAATTATTACTATCTTTTACTATGGATGAAAATACTGGCTTATTTAACGAACCAATATTTCCTAAATTCAGGCCGATGGGTGTGTTGGATAAATTTCCAGAACAAAAATTCCAGTAATACGTACTTCCACCCGTGGAAGTATTTTGAATACCTATATTTTGATTAACACATACTGTATCTGGAATGACAAAATTTGCAATTGACTGAGCGTAATTGCTTTTTATAAGTGTAAAACTAAAGAAAAATAAAAAGGTAAAGTATTTCACGATTTTTTTTACAAATCTACAACTATTTCACCATAATAAAATTAAAAAAAAATTGTATTTTTGTCAAAAATAAAAGAAAGCATTTTTATAAAATCATTAATATTTAATACGTTAAGATGAAAGTACTTATTCTTGCAGGAGGCTTGGGCACACGCATTAGTGAAGAAACCGACCTCAAACCAAAGCCCATGATAGAAATTGGAGGAAAGCCCATTCTTTGGCATATAATGAAACATTATTCATCTTTTGGGTTTAATGAATTTGTAATTTGCTGTGGATATAAAGGGTATGTTATTAAAGAATATTTTGCCAATTATTTCCTTCATCAAGCCGATGTAACCATTGATCTCAGTAAGAATTCACTCGAAATACATCAATCCAATGCAGAGCCCTGGAAAATTACGTTAATAGACACAGGTCAAAATACAATGACAGGTGGAAGAATAAAAAGGATACAAAAACACATAGGAAATGAGCCATTTATGCTAACTTATGGTGATGGATTAGGAAATGTGAATATTAAAGAGTTGGTTGATTTTCACATGAAGCAGAAGAAATTGGCAACTGTCACGGTTGTTCAGCCTACTGGTAGATTTGGTGCGATTCATTTTGACAACGAAAATTCAGTTGAAATTTTTGCATTCCAGGAAAAACCTAAAGGTGATAATACCTGGGTAAATGGTGGCTTTTTTGTTTTACAGCCTGAAATATTTGATTATATTAAAAATGGAGATGCAACTATTTGGGAAAGAGAACCATTGGAAAATCTTGCCAAAGAAGGACAGCTTTGTGCGTTCAGACATCATGGGTTTTGGCGGCCCATGGATACCCTTCGTGACAAATTGGATTTAGAAGATTTATGGAATACCCAAAAAGCACCTTGGAAATCATGGGAATAACAAAAATTAACACTGCCTTCTGGAAAAACAAAAAAGTATTCATTACCGGGCATACAGGTTTTAAAGGGTCTTGGATATGTTTACTCTTGAACCAACTGGGTGCTGATGTATATGGATATGCATTGGACCCACCAACTACACCCAGCTTGTTTAAAGAAGCAAAAATAGAGGAAGTTATAACCTCCTTTATTGGTGATATTCGTAATTACGACAATTTATTAAAAGTAATACAGCAAGTACAGCCCGAAATTGTCATCCACATGGCTGCACAACCTTTGGTTCGTGAATCTTATAAAAATCCAATTGAAACTTATGCTATCAATGTGATGGGAACGGTTCATTTACTGGAAGCCATCAGACACACACGGAGCGTAAAATCAGTGGTGAATGTTACTACCGATAAATGTTACGAAAACAAAGAATGGCATTGGGGTTACCGTGAAAATGAGCCCATGGGAGGTTATGATCCATATTCCAACAGCAAAGGCTGTTCTGAGTTGGTTACATCTTCGTTTAGGAGTTCGTTTTTTAACCCTAAAGATAATAGTAAACATGGTGTTGCCGTTGCAACTGCTAGAGCTGGAAATGTAATTGGAGGTGGCGATTGGGCTGAAGATAGATTAATTCCTGATTTTATTCGTTCGATTACCAAAGGTGAAAAATTAAAAATCAGAAGTCCCTATGCGATTCGTCCATGGCAGCATGTGTTGGAACCACTTTCAGGTTATTTGATTTTAGCTGAAAATTTGTATACATATGGTGCAGCATATGCTTCAGCCTGGAATTTTGGACCTGAAGACACTGATGCCAAAAATGTAGAATGGATTACCGCTGAAATTTGTAATTTATGGGGCACGGATGCCTCTTTCGAAATTGACAATAATCCGCAACCTCACGAAGCAAATTATTTAAAATTAGATTGTTCAAAAGCAAAGGCTGAGCTGGAATGGTATCCTCAATGGAACATTGAACAAACGCTGAAATCTATTGTTGACTGGAACAAAGCATTTATAAAAGGCGAAGATATCAAAACTGTGACCCTGCATCAAATCAATCAGTATTTTAATAAAACCAATCACTAAAAATAATTCGCGTAATTCTATTAAATTCGCGTAATTCGTAATCTATGACAGATCATAATCAAATTAGAAAAGAAATAATTCAAAAAACCATAGAGTATTACCATGCAAAATTTGCAACTA
>CAZCBG010000011.1:0-53127 GCA_964496885.1 uncultured Bacteroides sp.
GGATGGACACCGTTTCTTACGTGTTGGCCATGGAAGAAATATCCAAAATAGATGCATCAGTGTCGGTATTGATGTCGGTCTGTAATTCACTGGTAAATTGGGGTTTGGAAACTTATGGAACCGAGGCTCAAAAGGAGAAATACCTTAAACCCTTAGCAAGAGGCGAAAAAATAGGTGCTTTTCTGTTGTCGGAACCAGAAGCTGGTTCTGATGCTACATCGCAAAGAACAACCGCTGAGGACAAAGGAGATTATTATCTGATGAACGGTACTAAAAACTGGATTACCAATGCCAATTCAGCTTCTACTTACCTGGTTATTGCACAAACCTACCCTGACAGAAAACACAAAGGAATCAATGCATTTATTGTAGATAAAGATACAGCAGGTGTTACTTTAGGACCTCACGAAAACAAAATGGGAATGAGGTCTTCTGATACCCATTCAGTGATGTTTAACGATGTGAAAGTGCCTAAAGAAAATCGCATTGGCGAAGATGGTTTTGGATTTACATTTGCCATGAAAACCTTGGATGGTGGAAGAATTGGAATCGCTTCACAGGCCTTGGGTATTGCATCCGGCGCTTTTGAACGTGCTTTAAAATATTCTAGGGAAAGAAAAGCTTTTGGAACCGAAATTTTTAATCATCAATCTGTGGCGTTTAAACTTTCTGATATGGCTGTAAAAATTGAAAATGCACGAAACCTTTGTCTGAAAGCAGCCTGGCTAAAAGATCAGCATTTACCTTATGGAATTGCAAGTGCTTATGCAAAACAATATTGTGCTGACATTGCCATGGAAGTTACCACTGAAGCAGTTCAGATTCACGGTGGCTATGGTTATGTGAAGGAATACCATGTTGAACGTTTGATGCGCGAAGCTAAACTCACACAAATTTACGAAGGAACTTCCGAAGTTCAGAAAATAATTATCTCAAGATCGTTGCTTAAATAAGAAGACCGATGTCAGTAGTCGGAAGACCGAAGACCGAAGTTAGAAATTGAAAGACGGAAGTTTTTGAGAAAAATTCGTTTGAATATGGAATTTAAATTTGAAAAAGTAATTATCTGGCAAAAAGCAATGGAATATGGAGAAGAAATTTTTAAATTATCTTCTAAATTTCCAAAAGATGAAGTATTTAATTTAACTTCTCAGATATTCAGAGGGCAGTCGATTCAATAGCATTAAACATTTCTGAAGGATCAATTGGGCAATCTAATCCTGAGTTAAAAAAGTTTATTAATTATTCAATCCGTTCTTTGGCTGAAGTAGTAAGTTGTTTACATAAAGCAAGAAACAGAAAATATATATCAGAAGAAGATTTTAAAATTCAGTATGATTTTGCTTTCAATTTAATGAACATGATGGTTGCATTTAAAAATAAGATAACCTAGCTAAAGAAGAAAAAAACTAAAAGTAAAAGTAAAAGAAATAAAAAAATTGAAAAAGGATTTCTAAAGAACGATAATCCTACTTCGGTCTTCTGTCTTCTGTCTTCGGACTTCTGTCTTTTGTCTAAAAAATATTATTAATTAAAAAAAATACAAAAATGAAAATACTGGTTTGTATAAATAATGTTCCCGACACCACGACCAAAATCAAGTTTGTTAACAATACAAGTTTTGATGCGACTGGTGTACAATGGATTATAAATCCTTGGGATGAATTGGCTCTCACAAGAGCAATTGAAATGAAAGAAGCCCAGCCAGCAGTAGTTGAAAATATTACTGTGGTGAATGTTGGTTTGGCTGAAGCAGAACCAACCATCCGTAAAGCACTGGCGATAGGTGCCGACAATGGTATTCGTATCAATTATGATGCTAAAGATTCGTATTCAGTAGCTTTCCAATTGGCTGAATATGTTAAAAATGAAAATTATGATATCATTTTGTGCGGGATTGAATCAAGTGATTACAATGGTGCCAATGTAGGCGGTATGTTAAGTGAAATTTTAGGTTTCCCATCTGTTTCATCTGTTTCACATCTTGATATTAAGGATGGAAAAATTATACTGAAACGCGAAATCGATGGTGGACAGGAGACAGTCTCCACCCAACTTCCTTTTGTCGGTATCGTTCAGAAAGGTATCGCAAAAGAACCCAAAATTCCATCAATGCGCGGAATTATGACAGCACGTACCAAACAATTATTGGTAGTTGAAGCTTCTCCTATTGAAATGCTGACTGAATTTGAAGCGTTTGAATTACCTAAACCCAAAGCAGCCTGTAAAAAAATTGATCCAGAAAATGTCAGGGAATTGATACAACTATTACACAACGAAGCTAAAGTCATTTAAAAGGTATTTTGGTAATAGGTATTTAGACTATAGGAAAATGAGAGATTATAACAAACTTACTGCATTTAAACTAGCTGATGAAATTGCAGTTTTAATTTATAAAATAACGCAACATTTTCCAAAAGACGAGATGTATGGTTTAACATCGCAAATGAGAAGGGCTGCAGTTTCTATCCCTTCAAATATTGTTGAAAGATGCAGTCGAGAAAGTCAAGCTAATTACCTTAGATTCCTTGTGATTGCTTTTGGATCATTAAAAGAATTACATTATCAATTTACATTGGCCTGTAAATTAAATTATATCGAAACAGAAATAAATCAAACTGAAATAAAATTTATAGAGACAGAAAAAGTGCTGGGGGCATTAATTCGTTCGCTACGATAGAAGAAATTCCTACAGACTAAAGTCTAAAACCCTTTAAAACTAATAAATATGTCAGTATTAATATATACAGAAAATTGGGATGGTAAGTTTAAAAAGCTATCCTTTGAGTTGGTTTCTTATGCAAAAGAAGTTGCTAAAAAACTAAACACCACCGTAGTTGCATTGTCTATCGGTAACGTTGAAGAAACTGAACTGAAAAAGTTAAGTGTTTATGGTGCTAACAAAATAATTGTTGTAAACAACAGCAAATTAAACGGATTGAACAATCAGTTATATACTTCTTTAATTGCAGAAATTGCTGCTAAAGAAAATGCAACTGTCATTGTTTTTGCACACAACAATACTGGAAAGGCCATTGCCCCACGTTTGTCGGTAAGGTTAAAAGCTGGATTGCTTACTGCAGTGGTAGCTGCTCCTATTACCACAGAGCCATTTGTGATTACCAAAAAGGTATTTACTTCTAAAGCTTATGCTCGTGTAAATATAAAGTCAACTATCAAAATCCTTACCCTGTTGCAGAATGCTTATGGTTTAAATGAAACTGACGAAGCATTTAATTTAGAACAATATGAAGCTGAAATGAATGAAGCTGAAATGAAGACTGCAGTCATAGAAGTAAATAAAGTAAGCGGAAAAATTTTGTTGACCGATGCTGATATTGTTGTTTCTGGAGGAAGAGGCATGAAAGGACCCGAAAACTGGGGAAGTATAGAAGAACTTGCTGCACTATTGGGTGCAGGCACAGCCTGTTCAAGACCCGTTTCCGACGAAGGCTGGAGGCCTCACGATGAGCATACCGGACAAACTGGCAAAATTATTGCACCCACATTATACATTGCCTGCGGAATTTCCGGTGCCATTCAACACCTGGGTGGTATCAGCAGTTCTAAATGCATAGTAGCCATCAACAAAGATCCGGATGCTCCAATTTTTGAAGCAGCTGATTATGGGATTGTCGGCAATGTTTTAAAAGTGCTTCCCGAAATGATAGCCGCAGTAAAAGAACTCAAAGCAGGTTAAAAGAATGATGAATTATGAATTATGAATGAACCCTTTGGTATTTTTGATCCAAAGGGTTTTTTTGTTAAAAAAACCTGAACCGCTGATTGAATGATAAATTTTAGTTCACCCCATATTGCTAAATAATGTCAATTTATTAAAGTCTAGTATTTTAACAAAAGTATTTTCAATTTCAATAATTTTTTCGTTGCACAAATCTCTCAGAACTCTCACAACTGTATCCTTCGTCATTCCAGTCATTTCAGCTATATCCTGATATGTAACAGTCAGATTCATAGGATTTGTACAATAAATATTTTCAAAAAGATAAATTAAATTTTCAGCTATTCTGCCTACTACTTGCTTTTGAGTTAGAAATATAAATTTGTCGAAATATGAAATCACCCTTTTACTGATTATTTCGATTACAGCTTCTGTTAACTTAGGATTGTTATTGATAATATTTTTAAAGACTCTTAAATCGAAAAAACAGCATTTTGTTTTTTCGATAGCTTTCAACGAAAAATAATGCTTATAATCAACATATATCCCTGGTCCTGAAATTAATGCAGTAGGTTTTATCAGTTCTACAATAAAATTTTTATCAGAAAGTCCTTCTATATATGCTTTGGCAAGTCCTTGCGTAATTGTAACTATCTGTGTAGCTGTAGTTCCTTGTTTATATATTATTTCGCCTGGTTTAAAAATAATTTCATACCTTGTTTTTTCTATCAATCCAAGCTCTTCCTTTGTCATGATTGTAAAAAGAGGTGACTTGTCAGGACAATCGATACAACTTTCTATATTATGGTTGTTTGCCATACTTTCGAGATAAAATAGATTTCTATGATACAAATATACAAAATATATTTTTAAAACCTGATTAATCAGGTTTTAAATCTTTAAATAATCTATTTTGTGTCGTTTTCTAGCCGTTCTAAAAAATTACTTTTATCCGATTATTCTTTTTATATCATTTAATTTTGTAATGAATCTTAAAAAAAAATAAAAATGAATAAAACACTCCGTATTTTACATTGGACACCGCGAATTATCTGTATTTTAGCTATCCTTTTTGTTAGTATGTTTGCACTGGATGCATTTGCACCCGGATTAAGTATCTGGCAGCAAATCGGTGGATTTTTGATTCACCTCATCCCCTCTTTTGTACTTCTCACTTTTCTAATCATTTCATGGAAATGGGAATATGTTGGTGGTATAATATTTTCCATTATCGGACTAGGATTAAGTCCTGTTGTTTTTATGATAAATTACAGAATGAATCACTCAATTTTTGAGAGTCTCTTTATAATCCTCGTAATTACTATCCCATTTTTTGTTGTAGGTATACTTTTTATTATGAGTCATTTCATGAAGAAGAAGAATATTTATAACTAAAACTTACCTTATTATGAAAATTAAATATCTTTTTATCCCATTTGTAATTCTGATTGTATTAAATAGTATCGGAAAAGAATTAATTGCACAAAACTACATTGTTTTTACAAGTTCAGCTCACAACGATAGTGTCCATAAATTCTGGAGAATACGTGCTGATCTGCCTGTTGTATTAGAAAATATATCACAAAAACTTGATGTAATTGCACCCTTTTCAGGTAATGATTATGGTCCGATTACAGTTTCTCATGATGGGAAATGGTATTCATTTAAAAGTGACCGTTTTGGGGTAAATGCAGGAGCAGGAGCTGTATTAACAGTGATAGATTCAAGTTTTTCTAATTATGAAGTTATTCATGATTCACTGGGAAATGTAGTTTATACTGAAGATGCTGCTTATGTTCTTACAGGTGGCAATGAAATTGTTTTTGTAGCTGGGAGTATAAATCACAGTAAGGATATTTTTATAATACATAGGAATCTTAATAGCTGGGGAATGCCGAAAAACCTTACTATAGGATCAGCATATAATTTTAATTATTTCCCTTATGTTTCTTCAGATGGTTTAAAAATTCTTTTTGATGCAGGCAATTCATCCTTCCCAAGTACAGCGATAGGAGAAATTAATATAAATGGGAGCAGTCTGTCTTTTCCTATAACTGCTTCTTCAATGCCAATTGGAATTGCAGCCCATTCACCCAGTTATGGATTGTACGGAAGTATTATCTATGAAGGAGATGCTTCTGGTGAAAGAATTTGGAAATTACCCATAGGAACATTAACACCTTCAATAATTAATTCAACTTTTGTTGATGATAATTCACCGGTATGTTTACCCGATGGGAGAATTGTGAGTTTATATTATTCAACTGGCAGCAACTGGCATCAGTTAAAAATAATGAATGCTGATGGTAGCAATGGATATATGCTTACTGACAGCTCCTCACTTTTCACAGAAGTTGCTGATATCGGAATTAGCACAACAAGTCTTCCTTATTCTTCAGGAATCAAAGAAATGACAAATTCTACTTTAATAAAGATTTTCCCTAATCCACTAACTTCTTTTTCTACCCTTCAAATTAATGTGGCAAATAAAATAAATAATGCTGATGTATACATCTATAATAGTTTGGGAGAAAAACTTTTTTATGTTAAAATGGAAAGCAGTAATCTAAAAATTGAAAAAGCTGTTCTCAGTCGTGGAATCTATTTTGTAAGGGTCAATTTTAATAATAACCAGTACATGAGCAAATTAATTGTAGAATAATACAAGATCTACAGATAAAATAAAATTGCAAAATAATAAACCCTATTATACCTAATTCTCGTTTAGCTTTTTTTTGTTGTATATTTGTCATGATGTATTGATATATTAATCCAAAAAACCTGGATATAAACTAAGAAAGAGCTTAGTTGCCCATATTGGGTCGCATCAATTTTTGCATGAAAAATTAAATCACCTTAAATCAGTTAAAATGAGAAAAATAATTATACTTTGCGTTGCAGTAAGTTTCTATTTTACATCTTATGCACAATATAACTATCCGGTTACCAAAACTGTTGATAGTAGCGACACCTATTTCGGACATGTTTATAAAGACCCTTACAGATGGCTTGAATATATTGAAAAGCCAGAAGTGGAAACTTGGTTCAAGCAACAGGCTGATTTTACAAATTCTATACTTGATAAAATAAATGGAAGAGATGAGTTGATTGCCGAATGGAAACAGCTTGACAAAATTCAGCCCCCCATGATCTGGAATATCTTATACGAAAATGGAAGAATATTTTACCGTAAACGTATGCCTGGAGAAAACGTTGCTAAACTATATTACCGTGTTGGAATTAAAGGCCAGGAAATATTGCTTTTCGATCCTCAAAATTATATTACAGGGAAAAAATACACGCTAGAAGATGCACTACCTAGCCATGACGGGTCTAAAATAGCCATCTGTTATTCCGAGCAGGGAGCTGAAGTATCTACACTTAAAATTATGGATGTTGATAAAAAACTATTTTTAAAAGATTCTATATACCCGGCTAGTATAAGTAGTTGGTCCTTTGACGACAAAACGGTTTTATATAGTTGGATACAATCCGTTAATAATAAAGATCCTCAATCGCGACTTAATCCAAAAACCAAACTACACAAAATTGGATATGATGTTAATACTGATGTTGATTTTTTTAGTAATGCGAGCTATCCTGAACTAAAAATAGAAGCAAATGTGTTTCCTTTTGCATTTTTAAATGAAGATTCAAAGAATTACATCTTTGCAGGAACCGGAAGTGTTCAACCTGAACTAATTATGTATTATGCACCCATTGAACAATTCAATTCAAAAAGAATCAATTGGAAGGTTTTATGCAAACCTTCAGATAAAGTTGTACGCAATATTGTAATAATTGAAGATGATGCATATGCTATTACTTATAATAATGCAAAAAACTATAAAGTTATCTCTACTAATCTTCAACATCCCGATTGGTCAAATGCCATTAGCATTGCTCCCGAAAAGAAAGACCAGACCATAGAATCAATTACCAATACTAAGGATTATTTATTAATTGTATACAGCGATGGTATTAATAACCATTTATGGAAATACAGTTTTAAAACCAAAACTATTATTGAAGTAAAGCTTCCATTCTTAGGTACTATTGGTATAAACTGTATGAATACCAAAACAAATAATTGCGAACTTTATATTACCTCATGGAACCAGGCTTTTACAGATTTTAATTTTGATGCAGTAACTGATATTTTTACAGCCAGTAGTTTTAACAAACCTGCTTTTTTTCCCGCTGCATATAAAAACCTTCAGGTCGAAGAAGTAATGGTTAAGGGTCATGATGGTGTAATGATTCCTCTTTCAATTATTTATAAAAAAGGAATGCGTTTAGATGGTTCGAATGTTTGTTTGCTTGATGCTTATGGCGCTTACGGAATAAGTATGACACCCTATTTTAACTACATGGAAAATTCTTTAGCAATAAAAGGAGTTGTATACGCGATACCACATGTTCGTGGAGGAAGCGAAAAAGGTGACGAATGGTATAAAGCAGGTTATAAAACCACGAAGCCAAACACCTGGAAAGACTTTAATAGCTGTGCAGAATACCTGATTACGAAAGGCTATACATCCAAAGGTAAAATTGCAGGAACAGGAACAAGTGCCGGCGGTATTTTAATCTCCAGGGCAATTACCGAACGCCCTGATTTGTATGCGGCTGCTATTTGTAATGTAGGAGTTGCTAATGCCATGAGGTTTGAATTTTGCTCTAATGGGCCAGCAAATATTCCTGAATTTGGAACAGTGAAAGATAGCATCGAATGCAAAGCTTTGTACGAAATGGATGGCATGCAACATGTAGTAAACGGCACTAAATATCCAGCTGTTATTTGTGTGGGTGGATGGAATGATCCTCGCGTAATATCCTGGGAACCAGGAAAATTTGCAGCAGCTTTACAAAATGCTTCCACTTCTGGCAAACCGGTTTTAATGAAAGTGAACTATGATAATGGTCATTTTACACAAGATAAAAATATAACTTTTGCCAACTTTGCCAATCAATTTTCTTTTGTACTATGGCAATGCGGGCATCCTGATTTTCAACTAAAAAAACAGAAAAAATAATACAATCGCAGCTTGTCTACTTTTAGATGATTGGCATTTTATATGCAAAATCCTGCTTTCGCTTTTCATTATAAATTATATCTTTGCATGTATAAAATCAAAATGCAATGACAAGGACATTTTTTATTATGACAATATTTCTGCTTTGCATGAATACTGTTAATGCTCAGTATATTACCCTGGTAGATAAAGCTAAAACAGATTATCATATTGTTGTTTCAAAAAAGGCTGGTTCTTATGAGATAACAGCCGCAAAAATTTTACAGGATTATATCCAAAAAATATCAGGCTGCAAATTGACCATCGTTAACGACCATGAAAAATCAATTAAAAAAGAGATACTGATTGGTATAACCAACAGAACCAAAGATGAAATTATCCAACTTAAGAAACTAAGCCTTAAAGAAGATGGCTATTATCTGTATACCAATGAAGAAAAATTACTGATAATGGGTGGGAGTGGAAAAGGAATTATTTATGGTGTTTGCGGATTTCTTGAAGATTATCTAAATTGCCGTAAGTATTCACCTACAGTGGAGTATATCCCACATAATGAAACTATCAACCTTCCTCAGCTGGATGACACCCAGCTACCTCCTGCCGAAATTCGTATCGTTCATTGTGAGTTTTCAAATGACACTTCATATGCTTACTTCCGTAAAATAGTTCAAACAAAAGATATCTGGAACGATGGAGACTATCATGGATATTATGTTCATACCTTGCCACGTATTCTTCCTTCTGATACTTATTTTAAGAATCATCCAGAATATTTTTCATTGGTGAATGGTATACGTGTTCCTTATGGACAATTTTGTCTGTCCAACCCCGAAGTACTTAAAATTTGCATTGCAAAACTCAAAAAAGAAATGGGCCAACATCCTAGCATAAAATATTGGTCAGTTAGTCAGTCTGATAACTATTACCAATGCGAGTGTGAAAAATGCAAAGCGATTGATCAGCAAGAAGGCTCTCCCTCAGGTTTGATGATACGTTTTGTAAATGAAGTGGCCAAAGTTTTCCCCGACAAAATCATCACAACCCTGGCTTACCAGTATACCCGCAAGCCTCCATTGATTACCAAGCCATTGAGCAATGTGATGATTACCCTCTGCACCATCGAACTCAACCGCAGCCTGCCCATAGAAACCGATACCGGCAGTGCATCATTTACAAAAGAAATTACAGACTGGGGAAAAATATGCAAAAAAATTATGCTGTGGGATTACGAAACCCAATTTTCAAGTTCCTTCGGACCCTTCCCTTTATACAATACTCTTCAACCCAATATCCAGTTTTTCACCAACAACCATGTGATGGCGCATTTTCAGCAGTGCAACGGTAAACACAGTGAAAATTTCGGTGAACTCAAATGCTATTTATTGAGCAAACTGCTCTGGAATCCAAATGCAGAAGTCAATGCTATTATTGATGAATTCATGAAAGGATTTTATGGTAATGCGGCTCCTTATGTCCGTCAGTATTTTGATCTCTTGCACAGCGAATGTAAAAAATCGGGTGTAAAATTAGATATTTATGGAAATCCGGTATGGTTGGCACAGACCATATTATCAGAAAGTAATATGAAAGTCTACAATCAATTGTTTGATAAAGCAGAACAAATCTCAGCATCCAATCCTGAAATCTTATACCGCGTGAAAGCTGCCCGTTTACCCATTATGTTTTCGGCAATTGAAATAGCTAAATCCGATTTATTCGGTTCACGAGGCTGGTACAAAGAAGAAAACGGCAAATACATTCCTAAAAAAGAAATGAATCAAATGCTGGAAGATTTTTATGCAATGTGTAAACACGATAGTATTCAGGCATTGAACGAAAAAGGACTGAGTCCAGAATTTTATTACAATACCAGCTTACGTGCCATTGATGTTCAGGTGGAAGGCAATCTTGCTTTTCACAAAAAAGTGACTTGTCAACCCCCACCCGATCCCAAATATACCGGCATGGGTCCTCAATTGCTAACAAATGGTGTAAGAGGCAGCGAAGATTATAAAATCAACTGGCTGGGATGGGAAGATGAGGATGCTGAAATAATTGTGGATCTGGACAGTGTCAGAAAAATCAATGAAATTAATATCAGCAGCCTTCACATGCCGGATGTATGGATATTGCATCCGTCTTCTATCGTTTGCATGACCTCATCGGACGGACAGAACTATCAGTTCCAGGAAGAACAAAAACCCGATCCTGAACTCCATTACAAGACAGATATCAAAACATTTACATTTAAATTAAAAGACAGTAAGTGCAGATACCTGAAACTGAAACTGACTGGTGTAAAAAAGCTTCCGCAATGGCATGCCTATAAAGGAAACAAAGCATGGATATTTGTGGATGAAATTACCGTTAAATAATTATTTTGAAAGAAGTTAGTATACTATCAGAAATTAAAATAAACTAAAAAAAATCCAGTTTATATCTTATGAAGGGACAATTGGAAATGAATTTATAAAAGTCATAGATTTACACAACAAAACCTTTGTTTTGGCTGTTGTATAATACAAGTATAAAATACCAATAAAAATGAAAACACTTACCGAATTTATCATTGAAGAACAGGCTGCTTATCCGAATGCAAGTGGTGACTTAACCCGCTTATTAAACGATATTGGAATTGCCGCAAAATTTGTCAACCGCGAAGTAAACAGGGCCGGACTTACCAATGTAATGGGTTACAATGATGAAGTGAATGTACAGGGAGAAGCACAAAAAAAGCTGGATGTGTATGCCAACGAACAGTTTATCGGTGCCTTGCGTTCGGGTGGAGATTGCTGCGCCATTGCATCTGAAGAGGATGAAGAAATAATTGCTTTTGAAAATACAAAATCTCAGACTGGAAAATATGTAGTAGCAATAGATCCACTGGACGGTTCCTCCAATATTGAATCCAATGTATCCATAGGAACTGTTTTTTCTGTTTATAAACGACTTTCTCACGAAGGAAAAGGTACGGTAGAAGATTTACTTCAAAAAGGGACTGATCTGGTAGCTGCCGGTTATGTCATTTACGGATCATCCACCATGTTAGTGTATTCTACTGGCAGAGGTGTGAATGGCTTTACCCTGGATCCATCAGTGGGTTTATTTATCCGATCGCATCCCGAAATGAAATATCCTGAAAGTGGAACCATTTATTCGATCAACGAATCCAATTATATTTATTTCCCGGAAGCAATTAAAAAGTATTTACAATATTGCCATTCCGACGATCCTGCAAGCAATCGCCCTTATATTACCCGTTATATAGGTTCAATGGTAGCTGATTTTCACCGGAATCTGATTAAAGGAGGCATCTTCTTATACCCGGGAACTCTTAAAAATCCTTCCGGAAAATTAAGATTGCTTTACGAGTGCAATCCTATGGCATTTATTGCTGAGCAAGCGGGCGGAAAAGCATCCCATGGTTTCGGAAGAGTTCTGGAAATAGAACCTAAAAACATTCATCAACGTTCTCCTTTTTTTGCCGGACCAACATATATGGTCGAAAAAATTGAAGAATATATGCAACAATATTCTCCGGATTTTGGGAAATAATTTTATTTAATCTATTATAAATCAATAGGTCCAGTCAAATATGCATCGAATGGAATAGCCATTGCTTGTGCTTTTTTTGTCTAACAAATAACCTCCATCTAATGTCAAAGCCCATCCAAGCGCATCATTAATAAAAATAATGTTATCGAATAAAACCCAAGTGGAAGAACTCCACCAAATCCCCTTTAACCGAATACCTTTAAATAAAGGAGTAGCAGTTTCGTACCCACAATAACCACCAGGTAGCGCTGTAAATCCATACAGATTGCTTGCTCCATTATTATATAACCAATGAGTAGTAACTGTTTCTTTTAATTTGCCAGATATATCGTTGTCTAAATACGTTATTAAAGTTTCCCATTCATTTTTAGAGGGTACATGCCAGCCAATAGGAGCAATTTTTCCTGTAGAAACTACTATAAAATTATATAGTTTCCCATAAGTCTCATTATTTGCAGGTGAATTAAGATAACTACACCAAGCCCCTATTCGAGTATCACGCCATGAGCAGAGTCTGTAATATTTCGAATTATACCTCCATTGTTGTATCCTGTAGTTTTTAGGTTCTCTACTAACCAAACCTGATTACCAATTTTTACAGTATGATACACATTGCCATCTATATCTTTAACAGTTAAAGGCATGGGTGGTCTTACAGGGATGCTACCCTCATCTTTACTGCAACTATACGAAATTATTACTACAAATCCCATTATTATAAATAAGTAAATCCATGTTTTGGGATTCATTTTTTTGTTTTTTAGTCATTACTATTTTTAAAAAATTATTATAAAAAATTTATTACCAAACTGTCAATAATTTAAAAGCTTGAATTTTTATATGTCTGACATCCTTTAATTTGTAATCTTAACAGCAATTCATCCAGATTATTTGCAAGTGCACTTCCCATTTTTTCACGACAAAAAGGACAGGCATGAATATCTCCATCTGTATCTATATAAAGATTTCTGTTACCAGCAGCAAAACATCCAATTTGTCTTTGATAATGTCCATGATAGGTGACAATTGGATAATTCATGTATTTCTTATCAAAATTTATGCTGTAATAAAAATCATCCAGTAAGTCCCTGCTCTTTTTGTTTAATATTATATCTTTACCGGCATAATGACCTACAGCTTTAGGTTCTAATATCTGTACAAAAGAAACACCCATTTCTTTAGCCAATTCTATATATTTCATTAGATTATTTTGCGTTATAAATGAATTACTAACACAAATTGAGAGTGCTGTTACCAGATTATTTGCAATTGCATTTTCAACAGCCGCTTCTACCCACTGAAATGATTTTTTTGAACCCCTGAACAAATTATGCATTTCCGGATTAAAATGATCTAAACTAACAACAACTCCTGTTAAACCGGCATCTTTCAATCTTTTTGCATTTTCAAAAGTAAATTTGTAGCCGGAAGTTAAAACCCAGAACGCTGTATCCTTTTTTGATTGATTTAAAATTTCAATCAAATCATCCATTCTTAACATGGGCTCTCCTCCTGTGAATTGGATAATGCCGCTTCCTTTTTCCTGAATCTTATTAACTATTTCCTGAATATCTGATAAAGAGAGTGTTTCATTTTTGTTCAGTGCATCCCATTCAAAACAATGCTCGCATCGTAAAGGACATTTTTTAGTAATTGCAATAAAAATATTAGTAAAGCGATTGGTTTTACAATCTATGGTTGAAATTCTGTTTATTTCACCTTCCATAAATTTTTCATAAGCAATGGAATTCAAACCCGGTATATACAAATCCAAATAATATTTGCCATCCACTTTTTTATATTTTTTTATTCCCCCATCACCTAAAAATTTCTTAGTGTTATTGTCAATTATTGAAATGATTTTCAATGCTTCCACTGGATTTTTAAAATGCCTGAAAACAAGTTTACATATCGAAATCCAATTGAATATGCTAATTATTTCTTTTTCAATCCCACTTATAGTTTTCTGAATACCGATTTTATTTTGATTTTTAAAATCATGATTAACAGATCTATATAATGTTTCTAAAGAATCTGGTATTTCTTTAATTGCTGTTTCCATATGTAGTAGCTATTTCAAAGTAGTTGTTATGTTTAATAATTGCATCATAATGTTGTTTGGAAAATTTTGTAAATGCGTCCTTTTTCTTAAAAGATTTAAGATATGATATATCTGGTTTTCCTTTATAATCTCTTATATATTCATAATACCCTCTGGTATATAATATTACGGATCTCTTGCTACATTCATTCGCAATTGATTTATATTTGATCAAAGCAGAATTGCCAACCTGAGGTTGGTTTAAATAGTTTTTATCTGCAAAGCTCAGTGCATATCTAACATCATTCTTATTTTCATCAGTTGCGGTTGTAGGCTTAATTATAGTAGTTTTAACTATTTCATTATCTGAAAAATCCATGGCTGCATAATCTAACTCCCAAAACATAAAACCACTTTCAATTTTAAGATTAATTTGTTCATTATTCACTTCCAAAAGATTAACGGGCATAACCATATCCCTGGATGCCAGCGGGCCTATAACATCAAAATAATCAACTAATTTCCATCCTTTTTTTGTTTCGATATATACAGAAAGTGGAATATTTTGAGCCAACGACCATTTCGTTTTCTTTATAGCTGGCATTTTCTTTTGGCTTTCAGCGAAACTATTGTATAAATCACCAAATTGTTCATTAAACTTTCCATAAATATAATCGAGCCAGAGTGAATTTTTTGCATGGATAATTAATTTCGCTTTTTTTGCTTTTTCAGTATTTTTAAAAGACAGTTGAAGGCCACTGACAATATCATTCTGATTCACTTGTTCATTAAATAAAAATGAGGAAGTATCTTGTTTTGAAATGGTTTTTAAATAATCAATATTGTTATTTGACAGGGCCTTTATTGGTAATTGTGGTGTGCTGATTGTCTGAATATTTCCATTTTTATCCAAGAGTACTTTTGAACTCTTATTGTAATCCAGAAGCATTAACTCAGCTATATTTGTATATTGTTTTTCAAGCAATTCATTCGATATTTTCAACATAAAAGTATCATTTACAGGTAAAAAATCAGGCAATGGCAAATAATCATCCCGTTCTTGATTAGGCGAAATGGCACCACCATAGATTTCTCCTGTAAAGCTATACGAACCATTGGTGTTAATATAAACAAAAGGGCAGGAGCTTTTGGATAAAAAAACTATTATAATTATTATGGCAATTACGCCGACTATTATTCCTATTGCTGAAAAAACCTGTGATGCAGTGGTAGCATTCTTATCTTTATCGTACACTTCTATCTTTTTTACTGATGAAATGGGAATAATAATAAGAGAGTCAGCTTTTTCAATGTATTCAGTTATATAAAAATGAACTTCAATAGTTGGATCTCCATTTTCTGGATTATATTTGTTTGCACCTATTGGATTTTTAGGTATGTAAAGTTCATCTTTATCTGTAATTTCTTTAAAATTACCAATAAGCTCCTGAGTATTCTCATTGATTATCAAATTATTAAGATCCCATGAATTACTTCCCTGATGTACGATAAGCATTTTCCCGTTTCCTCTTAATTTTGAAATTTCGGTAGTTTTAACAGCTAATGGTTTAACTTTGTAATAAAAACAACCATACATCAGGTTTAAAAAAGCTATCAAAACAAAAATTGAAATTGCACTAAAATATTTGTTGAATTTTCTATTTGATGCGAATAGAAAATTAGCTTTTGTATCCTTGAATATTTTCATTTGTGAAATTTTTTATTTGTAAATATATATTCTTCCTTTCATCCTATTAAATAAACTGATGAAATGTCTATTTTTAAAATTTAAAACCAAAATTTAAGCCTGCTCTAACAATAAGACAATCGATAAAGTCATAGTAATCTTTATAACTTTCACAGCCAAAACCTATATTAATTGAGTAATTAAAATTTCTTGTCGGCTGAAACAGAAATCCATTTTGAAATAGAAAAGCAACGTAATGATTTTGTTTTATTGTAGTATAGATGTTGGGATAGTAAGTATAATCGTATTCCCAACTATTATAAATACCATATTCGAAAGATGTTCCCATAAAATATTTTGTTTTACCCTGTCCAAATGGATAAGCATAAAGATCAATTCCTGTACTTATCATTTTATTCCTGTTATAATATTCTTTGTTATTGTCATAATTTCCTGACGAAGATTCTGATAATCCTAGTGCAATCAATCCAGATGAAAGCGGTATTTTTACACTAAAATCTCCTGACTTGAAGGTCCGTTCATAAGCAATGGTTAATAGGCCATTTAATAAATCGAATGAATTTATTGAAAAGAAGTTTCTTCCAAAATTACTTATAATCGGATCTATTGCTATTGTAGTTTTAAATGTAGGTTTTATATTAAAATAATCAACTTTCCCATTCTCATAAGAAATTTTATAGATATCCTCTTTGCTGATAACAAAGGTAGGTCCATTCAAATTATCATTTCTTTTATATTTTAGTTGACTCTCATTAATCCACTGAATTTTGCCAACCTGAATGCTACTATCTTTTCTATAGATTGTATCTTGGGCTTGCATAGTTCCTGGTATTAGAAGTAATATTATTAAATAAACTGTTGTTTTCATCCATTATCGTTTTAAAACTTATAACCAAAGTTAAGTCCTCCATTTATAAAAAATTGCGTTGTATTTTCATAACTACTTGTTTGCCATCCATATCCAAAGCCAACGTTAATTGAAATATTAAAGTTTTTAGTTATTTGATAGAGTAATCCATTCTGATAAAAGAAAGCGAAATAATTACTGTTTTCTTTTTGCAAATAAAAAGTGTTAGGGGAAAGAGGATTATTATGATAAATCAAGTATTTAAACTGACCAAATTCAAATGAAGCACCTGTAAAATATCTTA
This sequence comes from uncultured Bacteroides sp., assembly GCA_964496885.1. Classification (GTDB taxonomy): domain Bacteria; phylum Bacteroidota; class Bacteroidia; order Bacteroidales; family JACABE01; genus JACABE01. The sequence goes on from CAZCBG010000011.1 coordinate 17,171, forward strand.
ATTTACCCTGTCCTGTAGGATAATAATAAAAATCGAAACCCGTATTGAATATCTTACTTTTGTTATAATAAATACCTTCAATATTGAATCCTTCGTTTGTATCAGGTGGATTCAAAGCTATAAAACCCACAGAAAATGGTATTTTTATACTAAAATTACCTGATTTAAATGTATATTCATAGCCAATGCTTAAGAATCCAATTGTTAAATCGAAAACATTTATTGAAAAGAACTTTCTCCCAAAATTATTTGAAATCGGATCTATTGTTATCGTTGCTCTATAAGTTGGATTTATATTGAAATAATCAACTTTACCATTTTGGTAAGAAATCTTAACGACATCCTCTTTGTTAATTACATTACTTGGCTCATTCAGATTATTACTTTTTACATATTTTATCTGATTGTCAGTTATTTTTATTACTTTCCCAATATGAATGCTACTATCTTTTCTAAAGATTGTATCTTGGGCATTGATATATATGGGTCCTAGAAAAATAAATAAAAAGTATATATTTTTCATAACTAAAATATTAAAATCATTCCTTTACAAATTTTGAAAAATATGGAACATTCGCATTTGAAACTTTAATTACATAAAGCCCCCTTGCAAAGTCGCTGATGTTAAGCTCTGTATATGCTTGTTTTATTGCTTGTTGCAGAATTAATTTGCTTTGTATATCATAAATGAAAATACTTGAATTTCGCAAATTCTGAATGCTAGGTATATCAAGGTTTATTTTATTGGAGGCAGGATTTGGATAGATTGAAAATTGAAGATTGTTTTTGTTTTCAGTTATTCCATTCGTAAATGAAACAAAATGTGACTGATATCTGGCAGCATATCTAATAAAAAAAATATTTTTTTTACCGCTATAAACATTTAAAAATCCATCTGAAGAAAAATGCCAATTGCTATTTATCCAGATTTCATACTTAGCTGTAATTGAGTTTCCATTGGCATCATAAGTATAAGTATACCTCCAACTATTCACCCATGCATTGGTTTGCCAGGATTCTGATAATTCAATAAGTACATTTTCATTGAAATCGTAAGTATACGTATATCTGTAAACATTTACCCATGTATTAGTTTGCCAGGATTCTGACAATTCAGTAAGTCTATTTCCGTTGGCATTATATGTAAAAGTATATCTCCAACTATTTAGCCAAGCATTGGTTTGCCAGATCACATACAATTGAGTAAGCTGATTTCCATTGGCATCGTAAGTATACGTATATCTGGAGCCATTTACCCATGTATTGGTATGCCAGGATTCTGATAATTGAGTAAGCCTATTTCCGTTGGCATCGTATGTATAGGAATATCTGTTGCCATTTACCCATGCATTGGTTTGCCAGGATTCTGATAATTGGGTAAGCCTATTTCCACTGACATCGTAAGTATAGGTATCTCTAAAGCCATTTATCCATGCATTGGTTTGCCAGGATTCTGATAATAAGGTAAGCATGTTTCCGTTGGCATCGTATGTATGAGTTAATTTATCAGTATTTACCCAAGTATTGGTTTGCCAGGATTCTGATAATTGGATAAGCATATTTCCATTGGCATCATAGGTAGCAGTTACTCTGTAATCATTTACCCAGGTATTATTGATCCAATCTTCAGATTTAAACGAAAGTGTATTCCCATTAACATTAAAAATTTGCGTAATTCGCTGATGTTGAATATTAATTGTATCGTACGATACGATGGTGTCAACGTTCCAGTTGATCGTATTCGCTGTTTTTAAGTTGAGCTTTTTTTGAGGAAAGCAATTTCCAAACTTAGAAACACTCTTTTTTAAAGAATTTTGAATGCTTTCCTTGCTCAGATCAGGCAAAGAATGATTATTGGGTTGTGCTTTTAAAAAATGAATCGTAAACAAACACAACACCATCCCTAAAATGTAAATTTTTTTCATTGTTTTTTATTTTACAAATTTTTTATTCTTCTATAAATTTTTAAAATCAAACTTGATCGTTACTAATCAGTAAAAATACATGCAACAGTAATCACCGGATTTTTGAAAAGAATTTAATTAATTAGTTAAATATCAATAGGTCCAGTCAAATATGCAACGAATGGAATAACCATTCATTGTACTGTGTTTGTCTAATAAGTAACCTCCATCTAATGTCAATGCCCATCCAAGTGTATAATAATTAAAAACATTGTCGTTGACCCAAGTGGAAGAACTCCACCAGTTTCCATTTAATCCAATACTTTTAAATAAAGGAGTAGCAGATTCGTACCCACAATAACCCCCAGGTAACGCTGTAAATCCTGACTGATTGCTTGCTCCATTATTTGTCAACCAATGAATAGTACCTGTTTCTTTAAGTTTGCCAGATATATCGTTGTCTAAATAAGTTATTAAAGTTTCCCATTCACTTTTACTTGGTACATGCCAGCCTATTGGAGCAATAATTCCTGAAGAAACCACTTTATAATTATATAGTTTCCCATATGTCGCATTATTTGTTGTTGAATTAAGATAACTACACCAAGCCCCGGTATGAGTATTAAGCCATTCAGCAGAGTCTGTAATATTTGGGATTACAGTTCCATTATTGTATCTTGTAGTTTTTAGGTTTTCTACTAACCAAACCTGATTACCAATTTTTACAGCATGATACACATTGCCATCTATATCCTTAGCAGCCACTGGCATGGGTGGTTTAACCGGGACGGGATCTTCATCTTTACTACAACTATCTGCAAGCAATACTACAAATCCCATTATGATAAGTGGGAAAATCCATAATTTGTTTTTGTTTTTCATTTTTTTTTAATAAATAAAACATTTTTTATTGATTGATTTCAGCTTTTTACGTGCTATTATCTTATAACTTTGCTTACATATATTTCGTTGTTATTGAATACTTTAATTATATAAAGTCCCTTTGCAAAGTTGCTGATGTTAAAATTTGTTTGTGCTTGTTTTATAGCTTGTTGCAGAAGTAAATTGCCTTGTATATCATAAATAGCAATACTTGTATTTTGCAAATCCTGATTGCTTTGCAAATCAAGGATTAGTTTATCGGAAGCTGGATTGGGATAGATGCAAAACTGTAGATTGTTTTTGTTTGCAGCTATTACATTCGTAAAAGAAACAAAATGTGACTGATAACTGGCAGCAGAACTTATAAAAAAAACAGATTTATTACCAGTAAAAACAAATAAGTAACCATCTGAAGAAATTTGCCAATTGTTATTTATCCAAATTTCATATTTCCCTATAATTGAGTTTCCATTGGCATCATAAGTATAGGTATTTTTATTAGTATTTATCCAGGCATTGTTTAGCCATTCTTGATTTAAATCAGTAAGTCTGCATCCCATTGAATTATAGGTAGATATTAGTTTCCCTGAATTTACCCAAATATTTATTTTCCATAATTCTATAATATCTGTTAACATATTTCCCTGAGCATCATAAGTACAACTTGCTTTGTAATTATTTACCCAGGCATTATTTTGCCAGTTTTGGGATATATCCGTCAGCATATTCCCCTGAGCATCGTAAGTATATGTATCTCTGGAGCCATTTATCCAGGCATTGTCTTGCCAGAATTCCAATAATTCAGTAAGCATATTTCCATTGGTATTATATGTATTCGTAATTCGTGAATCATTCATCCATGAAGTATCTTGCCAATATTCACGTAATTGAGTAAGTATGCTTCCATTGGATTGATAAGTATAGGAATATCTAAATTTATTAATACTTTCCCATGCATTATTTATCCAAAGTTCAGTTGTAGAAATAAGTATATTCCCATAATTATCATAAGAATAGGTATGTCTGGAATCATTTACCCAGGCATTGTTTTGCCAGGATTCTCCTAATTCAGTAAGCCAATTCCCATTGGCATCACAAGTATACGTTTTTTTAACATTATTAACCCAGGTATTATTTATGCAATTTTCATATTTAACCGTAAATGAATTAACATTAAAAACTTGTGTAAATCGCTGGTATTGAATATTATTCGTATCGTACGATACGATGGTATCAAAGTTCCAACTTATTGTATTCGTAGATTTTAAGTTAAACGTTTTTGGAGGAAAGCAATTTTGATGCTTAGAAACACGATGATTAATAGAATTTTGAATGGATTCCTTGCTCAGATTAGGCAAAGAATGATTGTTGGGTTGTGCTTTTAAAAAATGAATCGTAAACAAACACAACGCCATCACTAAAATGTATTTTTTTTTCATTGTTGTTGTTTTTTAAATTGTTATTAATTTATTCTTTTAAAATTTTTGAAAAATAGAAGGTATTATAATTGCTAATTTTTAATACATAAATCCCTCTTGCAAAATGGTTTATATTTATTTCTGTTTTCTCTTTTTTAAGCTGTTGCTGTAAAAGCAATTGCCCTTGCATATCATAAATTGAAACTGTAATAAATTGAAAATCTTTTATTTGATTTAGGTTAATAGTTATGATTTCTGCAGCGGGGTTCGGAAATATTTTAATTTGAGCATCATCTTTCATATCAATAATGGAAGTAGTAAAAGATTTGAAATGGGCTTCATAGCGGACTGTGGGAATAGTATCTTCAAATTCTTTGTAAATTATATAATCACTCAAAAATAAATTCGAATAATATGCAATACCACCTAAGCTGGATGGCGATAAGACCCAGCTATTGTTTTGCCATGTTTCATATTTTCCTGCTATAGTGTTTCCGTTTGCATCATAAGTATACGTTGTTTTGGAATCAATTCCCCAGACATTATTAAACCATATATCTCCATTTACATTTAATAAATCCCCATTGATATCGTAAGCAAAACTAAGTTTTGAATCATTATTCCAGACATTATTATTCCAGGTCTCTGTTAATTTAAAAATTATTTTTCCACTTATATTATATGTAAATGTATTTTTGGTAGTATTAGTCCAACCATTGTTTTGCCAATTTTCGGAAATCAATGTTGTCATATTTCCCTGAATATCATAGGTATATGTAACTCTATACCAATTTACCCATGAATTTGCTTCCCAAATTTCCGATAAATCAGTCCGCATATTTCCGTTGGCATCATAAGCATAAGTATATCTTGAATTATTTTCCCATGCATTGTATTGCCAGTTTTCATATTTTTCAGTAATTTTATTCCCATTAACATCATAAGTATACGTACAACGGCTATCGTTAACCCAGTTGTTGTTTTGCCAGAGCTCGTGTAATGCGATGGTATTGTTGCCATTGATATCATAAGCAAAAGAATTTCGATCATTTATATGCCAGCTATTGTTTTGCCAGATTTCACCTAAAATGGATAAAATTTTTCCAGCGGTATTATAGGTATAAGTGCCTTTGGAATAAATATGCAGAATATTGTTTTGCCATTCTTCGTATGTTCCAGTAATTACTTTCCCATTTGAATTATAAGTATAAGAATACCTGTAAGAATTAATCCATGCATTATTTTGAAATTCTTCTCCTTTTTCTGAAAGTAATAATCCTTGATAACTAAAGATTCTGGTATATTTTTTATATAAAATAGCATTACTGCTATAGGTAATTATCGTATCCCAATTCCAGATAACTGATTTGACATTTTCGAGATTGAGTTTCGTTTGAGGAATAAGATTCTCCGGATAAGAAAAATTCTTGTGAGAAAATTCTTTCATTTTTTCCTTCCCTGAATTGGGCAAACAAAGATTTCTTTGCTGTGCATTAGCAATATTTATTGTAAAAATTGCTAATAATAAAATGTAAAGTTTTTTCATAATTTTGATTTTAATTATTATTCTTTTACAAATTTGCTGACAAATGTATTGTCAGCATTGCTAAGTTTTATAACATAAATCCCTCTTGCAAAATGGCTTATATTGATTTCTGATTTTTCCTGGTTTACCGTTTGATGTAAAAGCAATTGCCCTTGCAGATTATAGATTGAAACTGTAGTATTTTGAAAATCATTTATGGATAGTAGATTAATGTATAATTTATCGGGCGTTGGATTTGGATAAATGAAAGTATTTTCAATTTTGCCTGGTAATTCAGGAATTCCTACTTCACCACCATTTTTTGTTTTTATTATTGTACCAATATTCCCAACAGCATATCCTACGGTGGTATTAATAAAAAAAACAGAATTTAAATTATAAGAATTCAAAATAAACTGATTTGTCCAAGTGCTACCACCATCAGTAGTTTTTAAAATTATACCATTGTTATTTGTATCACTACCAGCAATATAACCAGTACTTGCATCTGTAAAATAAACAGAGCTTAAAGCTCTGGCATTCCCAATATTTAATTTTGTCCATAAACTTCCGCCATTCATAGTTTTTAAAATTTTTCCGTCCCATCCCACAACATAAGCAATATTATTATCAACGAAAAATATTGAATTTAAAAAATAAGAAGTATCAGAATATTGTGTTGTCCAGGTTGTTCCACCATTCAAAGTTTTTAATATATAGCATTTTTTAGTATTACTAATTGTAATACTTCCTACTGATATCCCTGAAGTTGGACTAAAGAAATATACCGAAAATAAAGAAGTAAGAATGCCCACATTTGAATTTGTCCATGAAGAACCTCCCGTTACAGTTTTTAATACCAAACCCATATCCCCAACAATATACCCGATATTATTATCTACAAAATAAACAGATCTTAAATTTGAGGTAGTCCCCGATGCTAGACTTATCCAGTTTAATCCGCCATTGGTAGTTTTTAATATTGTCCCATTTGCACCTGAAATGTATCCTGTAATGCTATCTGTAAAAAATACTGATACTAACGAATTTGTTGTTCCGGAATTCTGAGCTGTCCAGGTATTCCCTCCGTTTATAGTTTTTAATATTGTTCCATCTATTCCAACCACGTAACCTGTATTTGCATCTGTAAAAAAAACAGACATTAAATAAGAAGAAGTTCCTGATATTTGAGATGTCCATTGGGCACTCGATACATTTAATGTAAAGATTGCAGTTGCTAAAATATAAAGCTTTTTCATAGTTTCTGTTTTAAATTGTTATTTATTCTTTCACAAATTTTAAAAAAAACAGTCCATTACCATTATAAACTTTAATAATATAAACTCCTTTGGCAAAACTACTAATGTTTAATTCTGTTTGTGCCTGTTTTATAGCTTGTTGTAGAAGCAGTTTGCCTTGTATATCATAAATGGAAATACTTGTATTTTGCTGGATATTTATTTGCTGAAGATAAATAATAAGTTTGTCGGAGACAGGATTGGGAAAGATTTTTAACTGAGAATCATATTTATTTTCAGTTATACCGGTAATAAAGGAAACGAAATGTGCTTCGTAACGAGCAGCAGGATAAAAATTTTGGATTAATTTTTTAAAGGAATAAACATTAAGTGAACCAAATGCCCATTGAAGCCAGTTGTTGTTTTTCCATATTTCATACTTCCCTGTAATTGAGTTTCCGTTTCCATCATAAGTATAAGTGTATCTATTATTATAAACCCAAGTATTGTTTTCCCAATATTCATTTAAAGAAGTTATAATATTCTGATTTGCATCAAACATAATAGTGTCCCTGCCAATAATATACCAGGTATTGTTTATCCATTGCTCTGACAAGAGTGTTGAATTATTCCCATTGATATCATATGTAAAAGTGTATTTTTCAGTATTAATCCAGTTATTTCCATCCCAATTTTGGCTTAAAGTTGATAATCTATTTCCATTTGCATCATAAGTACAAGCGTATCTACTTGTACCTAACCAATAATAAGTTAGCCATTTTTCGCTTAAGTAATTTATCATATTCCCATTAATATCATAAGTATAAGTGTATCTAAAACCAGTATTCCATGAGTTGTTGTAATATTCTTCATAAATTGAAGATAATATTTTTCCATTAGCATTATAAGTATTTGTAAACCTAATATAATTAACCCATGCATTGTTTTCCCAATTTTCATTTAATGAGGTTAATACATTTCCATTGGCATCATAAGTATAAGTGTACCTATCATAATAATTCCAAGCATTGGTATCCCAATATTCACTTAATGAAGTTAATTCATTTCCATTGGCATCATAAGTATAGGTGAATCTATTAGAATTAACCCAAGCATTGTTTAGCCACGTTTCAATAAATGAAGTTAACTCATTGCCATTTGGGTCATAAGTATAAGATGTCCTGGAAGAATTATACCAGTAATTTATTAGCCATTTTTCTTCTTTTTCAATTAATATTAATCCTGTTGAATTATAACTCCTTGAATATTTTAGGAGTAAACCTGTTGTGTCGTAAGTAATAATGGTATCCCAATTCCATACTATCGCTTTGGAATTTTGAAAATCAGATTTTGGTTGTCTTTTTAAAGGAGTTTTTAAGTCAGGAAAGGCTTTTTTAACAGAAAAACCAACTTTACCATTGCTATGGCCAGGCATTGGATTGTTTTGCCATTGGGCATTTGCAACATTTATTGTAACGATTGCAATAATTAAGATGTAAATATTTTTCATGATGTTTGAATTTAATGTTTTATAAATTTCCTTTACAAGCTTTATTTATCAAACAGGCCTAATCCTTAATGCATCTTACTGAAAGACCACTTCTTTTACTCATGCTAATTAATTCAAGATCATCTGACAAATAGACCAATTCTCGGGCATAGGAATTAGTTATATTCTCCTCGTAATTACACCACCAATATCCAACTGAGCAAAAAGTTCCATCTCCCCATCCTCCTATATCACTACGGTCACAATTAGGAAGAGCGGTAAATCCAGATTGATTAATACACCCTGAGCTACACCAATGAATCATATCAGTAGCATTAAATCCTGTTTTCTCTTTAAGTTTCTTTGCAACACAAATAGTATCTCCACTTAAATAGTTATCGAGAGTTGTCCATTCTAAATTATCTGGCAAATGCCATCCGACAGGGCATACATTACGACTATCAGTAACTGTATACCATGTATAGAGTCTTCCATAAATTGGCACATAATTAATTCTGCCCTCAGGAGCCCATTGGTATTTAGGAGCGTTTTCTAATGAAATATCTTTTAAGGGAGGATATGTTGTTCCAATTGTATCGCCATTGCGGTATTTGGTTACTCTCAAATTCTCAGCCATCCAGGTCTGTGTCCCAATAGTTATTGTTTTATATACATTCCCATCTATATCTTTCATAGTACCATAAGTTAAATTTGGATTAAATACAATAGGTTTTAAATTTGGATCCTCATATACATAAGTTGGATTTGGGACATCTTCTTTTTTCTTGCAACTAATAGTAAGAAATAATAAAAACCCTATTAATACTAATAAATAAATCCATATTTTGTAATTCATAATGAAAGTTTTAATTTTTTCTCTCTCGTATAAAATTTAAAAATATTAACTCCAAATGGCAAATTATTGATGAAAAGTTCTGTTTGTGATTGTGGTATAGAATTTTGTTTTTGAATATTATAGACAACAATCGTTGTAGTATTGAAATCTAAGGCTTGCTTATTAATAAGGAAAGTTGGGGGAGAAATTAGACAGTCTGCTTTCTTTGGCGTTACAAAAACATCAAAACCTCCACTTAAGTTGGGGTTCTGTGTCGATCCATCATTATCAGTAGGAAATGGGTCGGTAAAAGAAAATGAAAATTTGCAACTAAATGTTTCGGGATGTTGAGTAATAGAGATCGTACTGCTTTGATTTGTTCTTACTGCAAACGGCTTAAGAGGGCAATTAATCTGGTAAAAATCAAAGGAGTAAAATTTATTGAGAGTTTCATAAAAATTGGCATGTAAGGGTCTAACACCAAAATACAGTGATGTCCATTGAGCATTTGCAAAATTTGATTTGCAAAATGCTACTCTCAGCAGATAAAGTTTTTTCATTGGTTTTATTCTTTAGAAATAATAAAACAGTAGAAAAAAACATTATAAATTACAAGCCTATCGTAAAATTGAATCTATAACAATAATATAATTGATTTTAAATAGAATGCTATTAAGATTTAAACATTAAAAATGCACAACACAAATGTACAATATAAAAATGCAAAAAGTTAAAAAAGCTAAAAATATTCTATTATTTTAGTTGTGCTTTAACAAAGTGGTTAAAAAATAAAAGTCAGGGTAACAGGTATGAAAGTGATAATAAATCAATGGATTACTTATTATCAATTATACAGGAATTTCATTGCTAAAGTTAAGGAGGCATCTCCATTAAATAAACAAATTCAAACATTATAAGGCCATAGCAATGAGTTCAATGATATCATAATTCGTTATTTCTTCTTCTTTATTTTTGTACTTAATACCATCGGTGAGCATTACCATGCAATACGGACAGGCAGTGGCAACAATGTCTGCTCCTGTTTCCATTACATCTTCTATTCTTTCTATAAAAACTTCTTTGTCTCCTTTTTCGGCTTCTTTAAACATTTGCGCTCCTCCGGCTCCACAACAAAGGGCAAAACTTTTGCAGCGCTTCATTTCGCTTCTGTTTTCGGTAAGCATATCCAATAACTGCCTCGAAGTGTCGTACATATCATTGGCTCTGCCCAGGTAACATGGATCGTGAAAAGTGATATTGTTCTTCTTTAAAACTTCAGCTTTGATTTTTAATTTTCCATCCTCTATCAATTGCTTTAACAGATCGGTAGCATGAATTACTTCATATTCCCCCCCAAGGTCAGGGTATTCATTTTTAAAGGTATTGAAACAATGTGGACAAAAAGTGACAATTTTCTTTACTTCATACATCTTTAGCATTTCGATAATGCTTATTGCCTGCATCTGGTAAAGCATCTCGTTGCCTGCTCTTCTCAAAGGATCGCCACAACAGGTTTCTTCTTTGCCAAGTACTGCGTAATCAACATTGCAGGCAGCCAATATTTTGCAGAATGCACGGCTTATCTTTTTGGCCCTGTCGTCAAATGAACCCAGACAACCGACCCAAAATAAATATTCTGGATGATGTGCTTTTGCAAAACATGCTGATAAAACGGGTACTTCTAGATATGTATTTTCCATTTTTAATTTTCTGATTTGGAGATTAAAGATTGTATTGATTTTTTTACGAAATGATTTCATTGGTCCATAAGAGTCTGTCTTCTGGCGAAAACTGCCAGGGGGCTCCATTGTTTTCAACATTGGTAAATGCAGCTTTAATTCCCGATGGGGCTTCACCTTCCTCCATCACCAGATATCTGCGTAAATCAACGATTAAACTGGGATGATTGATGTTGATAGGACATTCTTTAGCACAGGCATTACAGGTAGTGCAGGCCCAGATTTCTTCGTAAGAGAAGTATTCTTTGTTCAGCGATTTATTATCAGCATATTCTTTACCCATTTTTATCAATCCGGCTGATTTCTCTTTCATGCGGGCTCTTAAATCCATCATTAACTTACGGGGTGATAGCTTTTTACCAGTGATATTGGCCGGACAAACTGATGTACATCGGCCACATTGCGTACACGAAAGAGCATCGAAATAGTTTTTCCAGTTTACATCTTCGGCATCCTTCACCCCAAATCTTTCGGGAACGGCATTGCCATCTGCTGCTGTAAAGGCAGTTTCGGGATTCATCATCATTCTCACTTCTTTGGTAACATTGTCCATATTGTACAATTTCCCAAGTGGTTCCAACCTACTTAAAAATACATTGGGAACCGATAAAAACACATGGAAGTGTTTTGAATAAGGCAACATATTGGCAAAGATAAAAATCAGCACAATGTGCATCCACCAGAATACCTGGTATAAATCCGCATCTTCCTCTCCTTTGCCGATGATATTTGCTAAAAAATTACTTATAGGATAAAATCCTTTAATTTCAGCAGCATTGACCGATGAAAGATAAAAAGTATTCATCCCCAATAGCGAAACCATCAATAGTAATATCATGCTTAATGCAATATAAGCATCCAAATGATTTTTATGAGTAAGTTCTATCCCGTTAAATCGTTTGATTTTTAAAAACGCTCTTCTTCCGATAAAAAGCGCAATCATCACCAATACAATGGCAGCAAAGATGTCACCGGATGCAAATATTATAGTATGAACCACCCCGAGAAATGCTAAACTTTTTTCACTACCGCTTACTCCATCCATCACCATTTCGATACTCCCAATGGATATTACACAAAAACCCCAGAATACCAATGCATGCATAAGCCCAATAACTGGTTTGCGGAATATTTTACTTTGGCCAATCGCCACCCTTAGCATCATCGAAAAACGTTTACCGAAGTCTTTTATAGGGAAAGGCCTCGTCAACTTGAACAAGGCAATTATATTACGCAGGGTAAACGTAAACAGGCCGATGGTAATCAATAAAACGATAATAAATACAACTTGCTTTTGCATCTGAGTTGAAAATTAAATAATAAATTGGGTTTTCTAATGGCAAATATACAGTAAAATTTAATTTACACGGTCTTTCTTGATTATTTTTTACCTTATGCAAAAAGCTGAAATTACGAATCCTATATTTCAACTTCTGTAATCAGCATTTCAACTGTCAATCGTTTTAATTTTTCGGTTGTTTATTATCATTAGTTTGTATCTTCATTGATGAATGAATACAGGAAATTCAAAAAAATACGACAAAAGACTTGCTAATTGTTGATTTTTTTATAATTTTATATCGAAAATTTTAACTGCCTAAATAATATAAGGGAATGTATAGAATAGAATCCAAAATTGATACACAATCTGAGGAATTTAAAAAAAACAAGGAAGCCTACCTTATCATGCTCGGTGAATATAAAAAAATTCTGAGTGGAGTAAAACAAGGCGGACCACCACAAGCCATAGAAAAACATAAAGAAAGAGGCAAATTACTGGTCAGGGAACGAATTGACTTATTGATAGATGCGAATACACCATTCCTGGAATTATCTCCTTTGGCTTCCTATAATATGTATGAAAACCAGTTTCCTTCAGCAGGTATTATTACCGGAATTGGGGTGATACATGGTCATGAAACCATGATCATTGCCAATGATGCTACGGTTAAAGGTGGAACTTACATGAAGGAAACCATCAAAAAACACATCCGTGCTCAGGAAATTGCCATGGAAAATCATTTACCTTCAGTGTATTTGGTTGATTCTGGTGGCGTTTTTTTACCCGATCAATCCAATGTTTTTCCAGACAAATATCATTTCGGAAGATTTTTTTACAATCAGGCCCAGATGTCAGCTAAAGGACTTCCCCAGATTTCAATCGTAATGGGAAGCTGTACTGCCGGAGGTGCTTATGTGCCTGCTATGAGTGACGAAACCATTATTGTTAAAAATCAGGGAACCATTTTTATTGGAGGGCCACCTTTGGTAAAAGCAGCAACCGGCGAAATTGTTACTGCCGAAGAATTGGGAGGAGCTGATGTTCACACCTCAATATCAGGCGTATCCGATCATTTTGCTGTGAATGATGTGCATGCTATTCAGATTTGCAGAAATATATTTGAAACTTTAGGATATAAGGAAAAAACTAAATTAGAAGTACTTGAATCCGAAGAACCCTTTTATGATCCTGAAGAATTATATGGCATAGCTCCCCTGGATTTAAAAAAACCGGTTGATTCCCGCGAAATTATTGCCCGTATGGTAGATGGTAGTAAATTCCATGAATTCAAAGCCAGGTATGCACCTACCATTGTTTGTGGATTTGCTCACATCATGGGTTACCCTGTTGGCATTATTGCCAACAATGGGGTTTTGTTTTCAGAAACAGCCTTAAAAGGAGCACATTTTGTTGAACTTTGTACATCACGAAATACACCCATTTTGTTTCTGCAAAACATTACAGGTTTTATTGTTGGTAAACAATACGAACATGGAGGCATTGCCCGTGATGGGGCAAAATTCGTACATGCCGTTGCCAATGCCAATGTTCCGAAATTTACAGTTGTTTTTGGAGGAAGTTTTGGCGCAGGCAATTATGCAATGGCTGGCAGGGCTTTCGATCCAAGATTTCTTTTTATGTGGCCCAATGCCAAAATCTCAGTGATGGGTGGCGAACAAGCTGCCAATGTATTGATTACAGTAAAAGAAGAACAATTAAAAGCCAAGGGGCAAGAACTTTCTTCCGAAGAAAGAGAAAAACTTTATCAAAGCATTATCCAAAAATACAATGAAGAAGGATCTGCCTATTACAGCACTTCAAGATTATGGGACGATGGAATAATAGACCCTGTGAACACGCGTAAAATAATTGCAATGGGAATAGCCAGTTCTTTAAATAAAAAATATACGGAAACAAAATACGGAATTTTCAGAATGTAGAAAAATTATTTGACTGATGGGATGACTTGGAGTCACCAAGTCACTCAAGAACAAGAAATGCAACTTAAATGAAGATATACCAAACATTAGAAATTGAAATAAAAGACAGCATATTTACAATCTGGTTAAACAGACCCAATTTTCATAATGCCTTCGATAACAGAATGATTGAAGAAATTACAGATGTTTTTGAAAGTGTAAATGAACTCGAAACTATTGTTGCTGTTATTTTAAGAGGTAAAGAAAAATCATTTTGTGCAGGTGCCGATTTAAACTGGATGAGTGATGTTGCTAAAAACGCTTATGCTGAAAATCTTGCAGAAAGTAAAAAATTAGCAGAATGTATGTTGAAAATTTATACCTGCAAAAAGCCAACCATAGCTTTGGTGCATGGTGTTGCAATGGGGGGTGCCAATGGTTTGCTGGCAGCCTGCGATTGGGCATATTGTGACGACAATACTACATTCTCTTTGAGTGAAGTAAAAATCGGGATTGTTCCGGCTTGTATTTCCCCCTATGTTGTAAAAAGAATTGGCGAATATGCTGCCAGAGAACTGATGCTGACAGGTAAAAGAATTAAAGGAAAAGAAGCTGAAGCTTTTAAGCTGGTTAACAAATCGCTGGAATCCTATACAAAAATGGAGGAATATGTTCAATCTGTTATCGACTTGTTGAAAACCAGCGGCCCCAATGCTATCAAACATTGTAAAGATTTAATATTCAACATTACGAATGTACTTAGTTTTGACGAAATGCATGATTATACTGCCACTATGATAGCTGAAATCCGCGCTTCGGAAGAAGGACAAGAAGGCATGGCTGCATTTCTTGAGAAACGGAAACCAAATTGGGTTAAATCAATTAAGAATTAGGAATTTAAAATTACAAAGTATAAATGAATATCATCAATAAAATACTGGTTGCCAATCGAGGTGAGATAGCTGTAAGAGTAATGAAGACAGCTAAAAAACTGGGCATAAAAACAGTGGCTGTTTATTCGGAAATAGACAAAGACGCATTGCATGTTACTTATGCAGATGAATCGCATTGTATTGGAGAAGCAGAGCTCAGTGAAACCTATCTGAATATTCAGAAAATTATTGAAATTGCCAAAAAATCGAATTGTGATGCCATTCATCCTGGCTATGGTTTTATGGCTGAGAATTCAAAATTTGTTGACGCCTGTAACGAAGCCGGTATTATTTTTATAGGTCCGACAACCCATTCGATGAAGGTAATGGGCAATAAAATTGAAGCCCGCGAATTTGTCAATAAGCTCAATATCCCGATGACCAAAGGTATTATCGGGAATAAAGAAACATTGCTAGAAGCCAGCAAAAATATTGCGTTTCCCCTTTTAATAAAAGCTGCAGCAGGTGGTGGTGGGAAAGGAATGAGAATCGTTTATACTGATGCTGAACTTTCGGATGCCATAGAAACTACCAGCAGAGAAGCAAAATCCTATTTTGGTGACGAAACGGTTTATATTGAGAAATACATTGAAAACCCACGCCATATCGAAGTCCAGATTCTGGGTGATAACTTTGGAAATGTTATTCATCTCTTCGAACGGGAATGTTCAATCCAACGCAGGTATCAGAAAATCATAGAAGAATCCCCCTCTCCTACATTAACACCCGAATTGAGAATAAGAATGGGAGAAGCCGCCGTTAGAATCGGAAAGGAAATTGCATATAACAATGCCGGCACTATCGAATTCCTGGTAGATGAAGAACTGAATTTCTATTTCCTGGAAATGAATACTAGAATTCAGGTGGAACATCCTGTTACCGAAATGGTATGCAACATTGATATCGTTGAAGAACAAATACGTATAGCGGCTGGAAATCCATTGCGATGGAAACAAGAAGATGTTAAGCAAACAGGACATGCAATCGAATGCAGGATTTATGCTGAAGATCCAGCTAATAACTTTCAGCCTTCACCCGGAAAAATGTTGTTGTTCAAAGAACCTGAAATTGCTGATATTAGAATTGATACTGGAATTACAAAACATACCGAAATCAAAAGCTCATTTGATCCCATGATTTGTAAATTAGTGGTCTGGAGCAATAGCAGAGAAGAAGCTAGCCAAAAAATGCTGACAGCTTTGCATGAATTTGTTATTCATGGTATCAACACAAATATCTCTTATTTAATTGCGCTTTTACAAAATGAAGCTTTTATTCAGAACAAAATCTCCACTAAATTTTGCGATGAATTCACGCCCATAATTATTGAAAAGCTGAATATCGAAAAAAATAAAATACCTCCTCATATTCCATTAATTGCCTACACCTTATACAGTCTGAATAACAAAGCTATTCAGGAAAGAAATCATTGTATGCATGAACACAATATATGGAATTCCATCGGTTATTGGCGTGATTTGATGAGAATCAGAATTTATCTTTCTGAAATTGAATATTATATAAACATTGACCACATAAAAAACAACGACTATCAATTTGAGTTTTCGGGTGAGAAATACCTATCTGTTATTAAATCGATAGATGACCACAAAATTGAATTTTTTATCAACGATGTATTCTATACAGCCTATATTTCTGAAGACTTAAAATGCAATGCTTTTCTAAGTTATTCTGGATTTGTATTCAGCTTAATCAGAAAAGATATTTTGCACAAAGATACCTCCACTTTTAGAATTGAAGATTTTATTGAAGTTACGAATAATATCAATTCACCTATGCCTGGTAAAGTAATTAAAATCAATGTTAAAGAAGGCGATGTAGTAAAAAAGGGAGATGTTTTGCTTATTATAGAAGCCATGAAAATGGAAAACCGAATTTACTGTGCAAAAGAAACAGCCATCATTGAATCTGTAAATGTTGAACCTGGTCAAATGGTTGATACTACTACAGCTTTATTGATATTTAAAGATTAAAATAAATAACTTAATATATATAACACATGAACAATCCATTGCTCAATGAGCAACATCATCTGATCAGACAATCAGTCAGAGATTTTGCTGAAAGGGAAATAAAACCTATCGCTAAAGAATTAGATGATAAACAGGAATTTTCAATAGACCTGACACACAAAATGGGAGAAATGGGTTTATTTGGAATGATAGTTTCACCTGAATATGGGGGACAAGGCTTTGATTATATTTCCTATATAATTGCCGTTGAAGAACTTGCCAGAATCGACAGTTCACAGGCAGCTACCGTAGCTGCTGGAAATTCCCTGGGTATCAATCCTTTGTTTTACTATGGTAGTGAAGCCCAAAAGCAGAAATACCTACCTGAATTATGCACTGGTAAAAAACTCTGGGGTTTTGGTCTGACAGAACCCAATGCAGGGTCCGATAGCAGAAATACTAAAACCAACGCTTATTTAGAAGAAGATGAATGGGTAATCAATGGTTCTAAAATTTTTATAACCAATGCTTCTACTGAAATTACTTGGGGTTCTATCATACAGGTTATTTCAAGAGAAAAAGAAGGGGAAAAGGAATTTTCTACCATCATTGTTGAAAATGGGACACCGGGTTTTAAAGCTAAAACCATGCACGACAAAATGATGTGGCGTGCATCCAATACAGCAGAATTGTATTTTGACAATTGCAAGGTTCCTGCTTCCAATATTTTGGGTAAACAGGGACAAGGTTCTAAAATTATGCTGGGCACCCTGGATTGTGGCCGTTTATCAATAGCTGCAATGGGCCTTGGATTAGCACAAGGAGCGTATGAACTGGCTTTAAAATACGCTCAGGAAAGAGTTCAGTTTGGAAAGCCTATTTGCAAACAACAGATTATCTCCTTCAAACTGACAGATATGGCCTTAAAAATTGAACTGGCTAGAAATCTGCTTTACAAAGCTTGCTGGTTGAAAGACAACAACCATCCGTTTGCCAAGGAAGCGGCCATGTCAAAATTATATTGTTCCGAAATAGCTAAAGAAGTGGCAGACGAAGCAGTACAAATACATGGTGGTTACGGATTGATGAAAGACTATGATATTGAAAGGTTTTACAGAGACCAAAGATTACTACAAATTGGCGAAGGTACTTCTGAAATCCAGAGAATAGTAATTTCCAGATATATTGGGTGTTAAATATTGCCGGCATGAAAAATGATAATCTGGTTAAAATAACCGAATGTCCGCGTGATGCCATGCAAGGAATAATTCCATTTATTCCGACTGAAACGAAAGTGGAGTATATCAATACTTTGCTTAAAGTGGGTTTTGACATTATTGATTTCGGGAGTTTTGTATCCCCAAAAGCTATTCCGCAATTAATGGATACTGCTGAGGTTGTTAAGAAACTGGATTTATCTGGTTCTAAAACTAAATTACTGGCTATTATAGGCAATACCAAAGGTGCGCAAAATGCTGCCCCGTTTGAAGAAATTACTTACCTAGGTTTTCCTTTTTCGCTATCTTCTACATTTTTGCAGCTGAATATCAAATCAGATATCGATAAAGCATTACATACCATAGAAGATATTCAAAACCTTTGTGTAAATAATAAAAAAGAATTGCTTGTTTATTTATCAATGGTTTTTGATAATCCTTATGGTGATATCGTTAGTTTTGAAACAGTAAACGAAACAGTTGAATACATCAGGAATTTAGGTGTAAAAAAAATAAGTTTAGCTGATACGGTTGGCATTGGAAAACCAGAAAAAATCGGAGAGATTTTTTCTATTTTAATCCCTGAATTTCCTGAAATTGAATTTGGTTTGCATCTGCATGCTTCAACTGATTCCTGGCGAGATAAAGTTGATGCGGCATATAAAGCCGGTTGCCGTCAATTTGATGCTGTAATTTTAGGTTTGGGTGGTTGTCCAATGTCAGCTAAAGAACTGGTTGGAAACCTGAAAACAGAAGATTTGGTTTACTATTTGGAAAAGAATAATATATCTCATAATTTAAATCAGGAAAAATTAAATATTTCAACAAAAAAGGCCGTTGAAGTGTTTAATCAATACAGTTTTCATTAAAAATACCTTATATGAATAAAGTTGTTAAAGATGTAAATGAAGCTATAAAAGGAATATGTGACAATATGACTTTGATGGTAGGAGGTTTTGGCTTATGTGGAATTCCAGAAAATTCAATAAAAGCTCTCTCTGAATCCAATATCAAAGGATTATGTTGTATTTCCAACAATGCTGGTGTGGATGATTTTGGATTGGGCTTGTTGTTGAAAACCAAACAAATCAGCAAAATGATTTCCTCTTATGTTGGAGAGAATGCTGAATTTGAGCGACAATTGCTAAATGGAGAACTGGAAGTTGAACTCGTACCACAGGGAACACTTGCCGAAAGGATAAGAGCAGGCGGAGCCGGTATTCCAGCCTTCTTTGTGCCAGCAGGTTATGGAACAGAAGTAGCCGAAGGTAAGGAAATCAGAGATTTTGACGGCAAGATACATTTGATGGAAACTGCTTTAAAGGCAGATTTTGCTATTGTTAAAGCCTGGAAAGGTGACACCCATGGAAATCTGATTTACAAAAATACAGCCAATAATTTTAATGAAGTAATGGCTACAGCTGGTAGAATAACCATTGCAGAAGTTGAAGAATTGGTTGATGCTGGTGAGTTGGATCCCAATTGTATTCATACACCGGGCATTTATGTTCAACGGATTTTCAAAGGAGAAAACTATGAAAAACGAATAGAGCAAAGAACCATTCTACATTCATAATTCATCATTTATAAGTATTAAAAATGGCTTTAGACAAAAATCAAATAGCAAAACGCATCGCTCAGGAAATCAATGACGGCGATTATGTTAACCTGGGAATTGGGATTCCTACATTGGTAGCAAATTACCTGCCTTCAACCATCAATGTGATCCTTCAGTCTGAAAATGGATTGTTAGGCATCGGACCTTTTCCAACAGAGGAAAATGTAGATGCTGATTTAATCAATGCTGGCAAACAAACCATTACCTATGTGAAAGGAGCTTCTTTTTTTGACTCTTCCAGAAGTTTTGCCATGATAAGGGGTGGACACGTTGATTTAACGATTCTCGGAGCTTTTGAAGTTTCTGAAGGCGGTGATATTGCTAGTTGGAAAGTCCCAGGGAAAATGGTCAAAGGAATGGGTGGAGCCATGGATCTGGTTTCATCGGCTAAAAACATTATTGTTGCCATGCAACATACCAACAAAGGGCAGTCAAAAATATTAAAGAAATGCACCTTACCATTAACTGGTGTAGGATGTGTCAAGAAAATTGTTACCGATATTGCGGTACTTGAAGTTACTGAAAATGGGTTTAAACTTATTGAAAGAGCTCCGGGTGTTTCGGTTGAAGAAATTATCTACTCAACCGAAGGTAAACTCATCGTAGAAGGAGAAATTCCGGAAATGAAACTTTAGGAATAGAAAACTGTCTTGAGTATTTAGAAATGAATCGAAACAAATATTATTATTAAGTCATAGAATTAATAAACAGAAAAGAACATGAATTATCCAAAAAAAGTTACCATAGGCGATATTACGGTTAGAGATGGATTTCAACATGAAAGCAAATATATCCCTCTCGAAGCTAAATTATGGGTTGCAGAACAGTTGATATTAACAGGTTTTAAGCATATTGAGCTTACTAATTTTGGCAATCCTCAAGGAATGCCACAGTTTAAGGATGCTGATAATTTGATGAAAGCTGTTCATAAAAGTAAGAATATTGCAGGATTGCTTAAAGATGTATCACTGACTTGTGTTACCATTCGCGAAAAAGCCATTGAAAGAGCCATACAGGCTAAATTGGAAGGTTGGGGCCCTAACAGGATTTTATTGATGGTTTCCACCAGTGAATCCCACCATATTAAAAATTCAGGTTTATCCCTGGATGATTATTGGAAAATGGCCGAAAAATGGATTAAACAAGCCAGAGATGCCGGATTAAAAGTTAACGGTACAGTGAGTACCATATGGGGATGCCCGATAGAAGGACCAACAGATATGAAAAAGGCCATAGAATTCACCAAACGCTGGTTCGATATTGGCGCCAGTGATGTGGAACATGCCGATCATGATGGTTCAGCTTCACCCAATCGTGTGTACGACTATTATTCAATGTTACTGGATACCTTTCAGAAACCTGACAAACATATTGTTCATTTTCATTCAACCAGAGGCTGGGGATTGGCAAACGTGCTGGCAGCTTTACAAGCAGGCATGACCAATTATGAAGCTACTATGGGAGGCATAGGTGGACAACCTGCAAATTTTGTGGATGGAGTCCCAGTTTCGGGAACCGGTAAATATTATTATGCCGATCCAAATATTACAGGTTTGATTTGTACCGAAGACTTAGTAGTGATGATGGATGAAATGGGTATTGAGGTCGGGCTCGACATCGACAAAGTATTGGAAACTGGTAAAATGGTGGAGCAAATCGTAGGAAGAAACTTGCGTTCTGAATGTGTGAGATCGGGTCGCATCCCAAAATCATTAACTGGAAGAGGATAGAAAAAAGTACTTATAAATACTTATAAGTTATCGGAATCTAATTCAAAAAGACTCAAAAAACTCATGGCAATTATACTTATGTATATTAAAATTAAAATAAATTAAAATGAAAATTTTAGCAATCAATCCATCATCATTATCTACAAATGTATCGGTATATCATGATAATAAAACAGTTTTTCTTAAAGACATTAAGCACAACGCCGAAGAATTGTCAAAATTTGATAAGATTACCGATCAGCATACAATCAGAAAACAACAAATCATCGAGGAGTTAATTGCAGCCGGTTTTGCACTTGAAGAATTTAACATCGTAATTTCACGTGGAGGCTTGTTGAAACCAATGGAAAGTGGTGTCTACAGAGTGAATGATGCAATGATCAAAGCCATTCAACATCCAATGGCAGAACATGTAACTAATCTTGGGGGCTATATTGCCAAAGAAATTGCAGAACTCATTGGAAATGGAGTTGAAGCATTTGTAGTTGATCCCAGTTGTGTGGATGAGTTTGATGAAATTGCCAGATTATCAGGTTTACCAGAATTACCACGCAGAAGTTTTTTACATACCATGAGTCAGAAATCAATAGCCAGACGTTTTTCAACTGAATTTCACAAAAAGTATGAAGATATCAACCTTATTGTAACACATATGGGAAGTGGAATTACTGTGGGTGCACATCATAAAGGGAAAATAATTGAAACCAATAATGGATTAGATGGAGATGGCCCTTTTTCTCCTGAACGAGCTGGTACACTTCCTTCCGGACAGTTGGTCGATTTATGCTTTTCGGGGAAATATACGCAAGCTGGCATTAAAAAACTATTAACTGGAAATGGAGGAATGTCAGCCTATCTGGGTACTAACAATGCAATGGAAGTTGAAACCAGCATACAAAACGGTGATACAAATGCGGCCTTGGTTTATTCAGCCATGGCTTACCAGGTAGCCCAAAGTATAGGTGCAATGGCAACAGTTTTAAAAGGAGAAGTGGATGCAATATTGTTAACAGGTGGATTGGCACATAGCAAACTATTTACCAATATGATCATAGAACGGGTAAGTTTCATCAGCAAAGTATATATTTATCCTGGTGAAGATGAAATGCATGCCCTTTCGATGAATGGACTGATGCTGCTTAAAGGAGAGATTCAGGCAAAAGAATACGAGTAAAAAAGTGCCTTGAGTACTTAAAATACTTGAAATACTTAGAGTTAAATTGTTATTCACTTATTGACTAATGTTTCTTTAATTTTTTTCTTTAGGCATTCTAGATAAGTAAAACATGAAAAAAATCACAAATCAGTATTAGAACAAATGAAATAGCCATAAGAATAATATTCATACAAACCGTTAATGATATTATATGGCGTATTCCATGTGATAATTTATAAATTAAATATAATAACTCATGAAACTTCACACCATAAATACAGGAAATTTAAAACTCGATGGAGGGGCTATGTTTGGTGTAGTGCCCAAAGTAATGTGGCAAAAACAATATCCTGCCGACGAAAACAATCTTTGTAACTGGAGCATGCGCTGCTTATTGGCCGTAACAGATACTCATAAAATCCTGATCGATTGTGGAATTGGTAATAAACAGGATGAAAAGTTTTTTAGAAATATGCACCTGAATGGAGAAGAAAATCTCCTATCCTCATTGGGAAAAGCCGGCTATACAGCTGATGATATTACGGATGTGGTTTTGACACATTTGCATTTCGATCATTGTGGAGGCGCTGTAAAGTACAATGCAGACAGAAGTGCATACGAACCCACTTTTAAAAATGCATGTTATTGGATAAGTCGTTCGCATTGGGAATTGGCAATGCAACCCAATGCCCGCGAAAAAGCATCTTTCCTCAAAGAAAACTTTGTCCCCTTAATGGAAGCTGGTAAAATAAAATTCATAGATAAGGATACAACTTTATTTCCTGGCTTCCATGTAAAAATATTCAACGGGCATACAGCAGGGCAGATGATACCTTTTATTGAATACAAAGGCAAAACGGTAGTTTATATGGCCGATTTAATGCCTGCAGCCGTTCATATCCCTCTGGCTTATATAATCAGTTATGATACCCAGCCTTTGGTTTCTCTTTCCGAAAAAGAAATTTTCCTGAATGAAGCATTGGCCAATGATAGTATTTTGTTTTTTGAACACGATATTTACAACGAATGCTGCAATCTCCAACAAACAGATAAAGGAGTCAGG
Organism: uncultured Bacteroides sp.; assembly: GCA_964496885.1. Taxonomy (GTDB): domain Bacteria; phylum Bacteroidota; class Bacteroidia; order Bacteroidales; family JACABE01; genus JACABE01. The sequence continues at coordinate 41,091 of CAZCBG010000011.1, forward strand.
GCAAAAGATTACTTCAAGCTGGAAGAATATTTTAAATAAGCTATAGATTTCGAAAATAAATTTGGGAAACTGAGCCAAAATTGATTATATTTGTATGATAAAATAATCATACTATGGCACATCATGATACTGACGTTCACCTAAGTAAGGAAGAAATCTTATTCAATGATTTTATCATGCACGGCGATGATTTTATGAAAATCCAAATCTACCGCAATGCAAGGGAGGCATATACAAATGCCTTGGGAACTAATTTCAACAATGAATTAGCAGGCTCTAAATTGAGTGAATGCAATGCTTTGATTAAATCTGAATCGAAAGCAATTATTATCATCGTTTCAATAATGGCAATCGCAGCATTTGTATTTATTGTTGTATAAATTCGATAAAATCAAAAAAATGCGGATGTTGATTGGATACTGATACTGCTGAAAAGCGGAGATGGAATTTATAGGTAGCTGAAAATCAGTTTCTGTTGTTGATTGAGTTCAGTTGTCTAAATCCTATCAGTTTGTCGTACAATTCTCCATTTTGACGGTAATACACAAAAATATAATAATCATTTTCGGCATCCGCATGATTGCCTTCTACGAAAGTTTCATCAATTTCCTTATTAGGTCTTAGCAGTATATACTGATAATTATAATACCCTTGTTTTACATAAACCGAAGCTTCATAAGCACGTTTTTTATAACTATAGGTCATCTTTGAGTTATTATTTAATTTCCAGTTTGTAAAAGCTCCATAAATATAGAAATTTCCTTCAACAGTCGGAATATCATAGGGCAATGTAAAATGCACAAACGTATAATCAGCTTCTGTTTCAATATCTGTAATATAATCCGCTTTTATGACCCTTTTACCATTAATATCGGTTTCTGTTTTATAAACTTTAAATCGACGGGCCAGATCATTGTGTAAATAAACATGATGAGCTCCTTCTTCAAACTCGATTTGAAAAATTCGTTCCGAATTGTATTTCAGACTTTTAATGTCAAAATTCCTGAACTCATTACCTCCATTAAAAGTATTTCCATCATTGTAATCGTAGTCTAATTCATTTCCTTTTATCAAGCGAGGCTTTAAATTGCAAATTGCATTATCGGGACGCATATTTTGAAATATCTTTACTGTTAAATTTCTTGATGGGTTATTGATGATGTAATTATTTGTAATGATATTGAAATCTACTTCTTGCTTATATTTTCTGTCATTTAAATTGTTTGCATCATTTACTTTCCCATTGATATTTATCTTTTGCTCCAACACCATAAAACGTTTAACAATCAGAGACTTATTGATATTATCATCTGTATATACAATTATAACATAATTCCCTGACTTTGAAATTTTCATGGTTGTGGTCGGAAAAACCAGATTATAATGGGTGTATTTTTGTATCGTATTGAATGATAATTTATAATCCGCTATATTCTCTTCAGTAAACCCATCAATGTATTGAGAAGTATTCAGTTGCGAAGGCTGCCAATTGGCATCACATTGGAGAATCCTGTATTTGTATCTTTTGATATCTCCTTCTAAGTCATCATATGAGAAAGAAATGGTTTCGCTTGTATTTAATCCAATAATAGGCAAGGACATTTCCCAACCGGTTTTGTGAATCAAAACAGTTTGTAAATTGTCTTCATATACGGTATCTGTCATTTCAGAGATAAATTCTCTTATAGGCTGAATTGAAATCAGGCCCTCAGGAGAAGACGTTTTAAGACTATCTGCTGAATCTGTAAATAAAGCTTGTTGTTCATTTTGAATAATTTTGGGCGAACAAGAAACAATAATCACAGCTAAAGCTATGAATAATACTATTTTGTTTAATAAAAATTTATTCATCCAGTAATTTTTCAGTTATTGATTACTTTTTAAGCTTAATTTTTTAAAAATTCTTCTGCCATTAAATAGCCATGAGCTGTTGCATAAATAATTGAGCGAGTATGTCCCGAACAATCACCCACAAATTTTAGATTTTGCAGTTTGGTATTGTCTAACAAATTTGAATAAAATTTGATTTCTGGTGCATATACCAGATTATCTGGGTAAGCGATTCCGGGAATTACCTTGTCGAGGGTTTCAATAAAATCAACAATACTTTCGATGATCCTTCTTGGAAAAGCAAGGTTAATATCACCTAAAATATAACTATTCTCGTTCAAAGTAGGCTGAATTCGGTATGTATTTTTAGTCCTTTTTGAATTTTTGAAATGATCGTAAGTTTGAAGGATTACTTTTCCTTTTCCTGCTAACAAGTTAGATAACTTTGCAATATGAGAACCATATCCAATGGGGTTGTTAAAAGGTTCTGTAAGTTGAATGGTCACTAAAATAGCAAAATTGGTATTACGGCTTTTTTCTTTCATCTTTGCATGACCATTTACTGTTACAAAATCGTCGTAATTTTCAGTTACGACAAAGCCGGAAGGATTGTTGCAAAAAGTACGAACCATGTATCCGGTTTTGCTTTTGTACTTCACCTTGAATTCGTACATTTCTTTATTGAGATCAGCAACAATATGATTAGGCACTTCATATCGGATACCTAAGTCAACTTTGGTATTATCCAGAATTAATTCTGGGTGGTCTTTAACAATCGTATCTACTAATTTATGGCCACTTCTTCCAACTGCAATTACAACTTTATCAAATGCTTCCTCATTGTTACCAACGAATACTTTATTACCTTCAGTTCTTACTGACAAAATATGCTCTTCAAATCTAAAACTTAGATTTTTGAAAGTTTTAAAATTTTCGTAAATATTGAACAATACCATTTTTAACTGATCGGTACCTAGGTGATAAAAATCGGCTGAAACAGGCATAAATCCTTTATCGTAAAAATTATTAAAGTAGTCACTATTTGTAAAAGACTTGCCGGTTTCCACTTGATGATCTTCGGTATTATTTATATAGAAATCAACCAGTTGTTTTTGCAACGCAAGATCTATAAACATATCACCCCCCATTTCTGAAGAAACAAATAACTTTCCATCAGCTCTTATACCCGAAATACTTGAAGAATAAATGTCTTTGCTTTTCTCAAATACTACAATTTCGTGCGCTTCATTTTTCATTCTTTCGATAAAGCCAATTGCTGCTGCGCCAAATCCAATTACTGCAATTTTCATAAGTTGTAATTTTGTTTTTTTCTTATTTTTTAATTATCTGAGGTTTCAATATGCTCAAGACTTTAGCTTTCGTTAATTTTTACACATCCCGAAAATACAAAAAAATTAAGAAAATAAATGATCGATTTCATTTAAATCCTGAGACGAAATTTCTTTTTTATCTCCCAGCAAATGTGTTATTAACGTTTGTTTTGCTGCTGCTTCCAACACTTCCATTCTATCAAAAGCAAGCAACAGATTTTTGCCAAAACAAATGACACCATGATTTTCCATCAATACTACATTGGCTTTTATGGCTGCTTCGGCAACTTGTTTCGCTAAATCTTCAGTGCCCATCAATGCATAAGGAGCATTAACAGGAATTCCTATAATTGCACGGGTTTCACCGGTTAAAGTACAATTAATTTTCTTATTGGTAGTTGCAAAAGCAGTTGCAGTAACAGGATGTGCATGAACAATTGATTTTATATCTTCTCTCATTCGATAGACAGCCAAATGCATGGTGGTTTCCATGCTCGGGCAAAGATGAGGTGTAAGGTTATCTCCGTTTATGTGAATTTCAGCTATTTGTTCATCCTGAATACTGGCTTTGTCAGTTTGAGAAGCAGTAATCAAAACAACATCACCAATTCTTTGACTTACATTTCCTCCCGAACAAGTTGTTAGTCCTCTTTCGTACAATCGCCGCATAAAATATGCAGTCTCTTGTTTCTCCTTTTCAAAGTTCATGATAAAATGTTTTTAATGATAGATTGCTCAGCAGGGATAATTCCCTTTTCGGTTATAAAACCTGTAATATAAGATGCTGGTGTTACATCAAATGCTGGGTTAAAAGCCATGCTTTCGGGTGAACAAACTAAAATTGTACTCAAGTCATTGTTTTCATCCAATCCTGTCTGATACAAAACTTCATCCTGTGAACGTTCTTCAATTATTATATCGCCTCCGGTAAGGGTATTAATATCAAAGGTTGACAAGGGTGCTGCAATATAAAAAGGAATGCCAAATGTTTTAGCTACAATTGCTTTCTCGAAGGTTCCTATTTTATTTGCAGTATCTCCATTGGCTGCAATTCTGTCAGCACCACATATCATCATATCAATTTTGCCTTTTGAAGCCAAATAGGCCCCAGCATTATCAGGAATAATTAGATGTGGAATATTTTCGTTACGAAGTTCCCAAGCTGTTAATCGGGCTCCCTGGCCACGGGGACGGGTTTCATCCACATAGACCATAAGTTTTTTCTTTCCCCTATTGGCTTCATAAATGGGCGATAATGCACTTCCATAATCTACAAACCCGAGCCAACCTGCATTGCAATGAGTTAAAATATTTGAATTGTTTTTGATGAGCACATTCCCATTAATGCCTATCATTTTCCCAGCTGCAACATCTTCGGCTGCAATTTTCTGAGCCTCCGAAACTGCATTTTCTGATGAAATACAACCAGCTTTAAAAACCCTCGCTGTAGCATAAAAAAGGTTGCGGGCTGTAGGACGGCTTGCTTCAATTTCTTTTCTTGCATTTTCTGCAAAAAGGAGATTGCCTTTTGCCTGTAAAAATGCCTGAGCCATAGCAAATCCAGCAGCAGCACCAATGGCACCGGCACCCCTAACAATCATTGTTCTGATAGCTTCACAACTTACCACATAGTTTGCAGACTCAAATATTTCAAATCGAAAAGGTAAGAGATTTTGATTAATCATACGTACTTTTTCGTTTTCCATCCAAATTGTAAGATAGTGCTTGCCGTTTACATTCATTATGAATGATTTAATATAAATAATAAATTTTAAAAAGATTTTTTAAAAGTAAGAAAAAACATTAGGACGATTGGCTATTTTTTCACAATATTTTTATAATGTTTGAATCTTTCCAATACCTCGTTTACAAAGCGAAAGGTTTCATTATTTCTTGAATAACCATATCTTACAACAGGGTCGTTATAATATTTGGGCTTAGCCTTCATTTTCAGGTAGTATTCAACATGATTTGTCCAGATATTAGGATTTTTCCCATATTTACGTGCTAAATTACGTGCATCCATAATATGCTCAAATCCTGAATTGTATGCTGCCAGAATAAATTTTATCCTTTCTTCTGAATTGCTAATTTCCTTTGGTAATAGTTTATCTAATACGATTTTTAATTTTACGCCCCCTTTAATTTGTTCAGCAACAGAGGAGGATGGTGTAACTCCGAATTTATGTGCGGTTTCAGGCATCATTTGCATAATGCCAAAAGCACCCGACCAACCTACAATTTCGGGATGGAAATTAGATTCCTGATAGATTAGAGAAGCCAATAATCGCCAATCCCAACCTATCATTTTGCTGTATTTTTTTATCTCTTTATCGTATTTTGAAATCTTCCCTCTTTTAATAGCATAAAATTCATTTTGTACAATATTGACAGACCGCGGATTGCAATAATATTTATCGTAAATCATTTTAAATTGTTCAGTAGTTTTAAATTTTTTCAACCATGTATCGAGTGTTATTAACAAGCTATCTGATCCATGGCGAACTGCCCAGGCAATATTTTGCTTACTACTTAAAACAGTATTTAAATCTATATTATTGTAGTAAGTATTATTCACCCGAGCAAAATTTTCATCGCTAACAGTATAATCAATGCGACCATTCGAAACTAATTCCATTAATTGTTCAGTTTCCAAGGAATCGCTCTCTACAATATGAATCTGTTTTTTTATCTGTTCCTGAATATCTAGTAATTGAACGTAATGGACACTGTTTTTCTGAACATAAACTGTTTTGCCAGCTAAACCTGATAAATTTTTGATAAAACTTGTTTTTTTAAGAATGCTATCTTTCGTTTTTTCAGGGTTGCGTTGTACCAATACTTGTCGGGTTTGAAGTATGGGGATTGTAAAATCCACTGCCTGGCTACGTTCCTTAGTAATCGTGATATTACAAGCAATCAAATCGCATTTACCAATTGCCAGAAACCCAAGATTTGTAGCCAAATCATTGGTAATCAAAAGTTCTAATTTAACCCCTAAATAATTTGAAAAAGCTTTCAACATCTCTAACTGAAAGCCCATGGGTAATCCTTTGTAAACAAAATATTCTATTGAATTATAATTTGTAGTTACAATTAACTTTCCTCTTTTTCTGATAGTTGAAAGTAAATCTGTTTCTTTAATACGTTTTATTTCTGAGTTGTCACTATTACATGAAACAAGCGCAACAAGCAGATATAAAAGAAATACAATTGTGTTTTTCACAGATTTATAAGCCATTTGTATGTTTTAAAATACAAATATAAGCAAAATAAAGTTTCCAAAGGATTTTACACCAAAAGTAAAAAGCTGAAAACTGTCATCTGTTTCATGAAATTTACCAGGGAATGTTAATGGTATAGGCGAGACTAGCTTAGGAATTTAAAGCGAATAAAGTTGTTATAAAATTGTTTTCAATGGGTTACAAAGGTAATAATGAAAGAGAATTTTAATTTTAAAAAAATATCAGTATACATGACTGGAATTAGGATGGATATTTTTATAATCTCTTACCAAATACGAGGCCTTCTATGATATCGTTTTTGGCAATTTGCAAGAGTTTCTCAAATGCATTTTCTCTATGATAAATGGTATAATCGCGACCGACTTTATACGAAAACGGGTTGGCTCTTTGTCCATTTTTATATAAAATCACCTTGTATCCTGCAGCTGCTGTTTGATATTGTTTCATATCATATGTTTCATTTTCATAGATAAAATGATCGGTTCCAATTTCTTTCATAATAGGATGTTTTAAAAATTCTAAATCGCCATTGATAGCGGGTAATTAGTCACTATACTCGTTTTATTTTGCTGAAAAAAACTTTTCAATTTGTGGTCTTTTACCACATTATTGATCCAGTTCAAGGGTTGAAGATTTTCAATGTTGTCGTTTCCTTCATTTGATACCGAAATAATATGGTCGATTTCCCAGCCATATTCTGAATTTTCATTTCCAAATTCATCAAATTTAATAATAACACCACATTTGTCTAAGCGCCATGATTCAGGCGAAAAATGAGGAATCAAAATTCCTTTTCCCCACACCTGTTCTATTTGTTTTTGAGTCCAGGCATTACCATCTTTATTTGTATTTCTTTTTCTCAATTTTATAAACATTAAATTTATTTTATTCGTCATACCCAAAAATAGAGTAATCAATAAACATATTGTTGGTAACGTCAGAAATCCTTTCTTTTATTCGCCCTCCATAAATATAATCTTGTCTGCGATTCAAAGAAGTATGAGAAATCCCTAATAAATCGTTATGGTTTTGTTTAGCAATTTTTGATGTTACATTAATCGCATATCTGGCAATGGAAACTGCAGCTGAATGAGAAGGATTGGCGGTTTTATTGAGAATACCTGTTAGCCTTCTTGTAAAATTATTAAAATCTTTGTCATTTATGATATTTTCTACCATATGGTATCCCTCTTTGATATCCTGATCTCTTTCATAAGCAATAAAATGCCAATCAAAATCGTTTGGTATTTTATTGGATTTATATAATACAAAACCAGGATTTCCAAAACTAAAGTTATAATTATCAATAACATTGTCAATTTTAGTAAAAATTCGTGTAGAGATAACAGTTTCAATAGCTTGTTTTAAAAAGGTTTTCTTTTGATTAAAATCAGTAGTTTGAAGGAAGGCTTTCATATCGGGTAAAACACTGTTTTCGGTTGTAATAAAACTAATCAGCTTTAATGGAAGCAAATCGGATTTGATAACCAAATAGTTGGGGCGCTCTTTGATATCTGAAATTTTTATTCTGTTAATCCTAAAGTAAAACATGGCTAATATATTATTTTTTATAAGTTGCTTGTTTCTAGACAGTTTGAAACGATTATCGCTTTGTTAATGCTGAGAAACCATCGAAATAAATTTTACTTATTTGCTACTCCAAAGATAAACTAGCTTTTGTTATTTAAGCACAAGAGTGACATTTAAGTGATATTTAAATGACATCACAAAATTAAATTTTTTTTACATGACTCAATTTCAACTTTTTATATTTTCTGTTTTTGAAATTTTTGTGGGATTTTTGTGATATTGTGAAATTTTTTAGATTAAAATTCCTATTGAAATGAAAAAGCTAAAACATTAAATACTTGAATATCAATAGTTTTTTTAATTGTGAAGAATTTTAAATCATACGTTAAAAAATGATTATTTTCATATTGAATTCTAGAAAATGATTAATTTTGTAGATGTAATTTAAAAGAATAATTTTATAAACAAGCAAGATTTAAAATGACAATTTATAAATATGTGGTTATTGATGATGATTTGCAGGCACATAATGTAATTATAAAATTAATGGAGATTCATAAGAATTTCGAATGTGTGGGAGAATATTACGACGTAGTCACTGCAATTGAAGCCGTTAAAGAAAAGAAACCAGATTTTATTTTCTTAGATATCGACATGCCCAATTTAAATGGGTTTGAATTACTTAAATATATTGATAAATCGATAAAAGTTGTAGTAACTACTTCCCATCGAAACTATGCAGTTGATGGTTTTGACCGTGGAGTAACAGATTTTCTAACAAAACCCATTCGTCAGGAAAGATTATTTGAAGCACTCAACAGGGTAAGCAACTTAATTGAAACAGAAAATAAGCTAAAAGACGAAATATATATCGATCAGCTAAAGAAACGTAATACTACTTATATTTTTGCCTCCAGGTTAAAAGAAAAAAACACTATTCAAATAGAGATAAAAGATATTTATTACATTACCAAAACGGGTAATCATATTGAGATATATACTGATTTAGATGGACCCTATTACAAAATAGAATCCCTCAAAGAAATAATGGAGATCTTACCAGAAGCAGAATTTTCTTTTGCCAATCAAAGCTACATTTTTAATATCAAAAAAGCCAAATGTTTTGATGGAGAATATATTGTCCTAAGTGATGGACAGAATATAAAAATAAGCCCACCCAATAGAGTGCATTTTCAAAAAAACAAATAAGCTAAAAGGAATTATTTATATTTAAGTACTAAACTTACTTTATACTTATCCACTTCGTTGATTATTTCTAATTGGTGTTTATCTTTATAATGTAAATTTAAACGGTTGTAAGTATTGGTCATTCCTTTACCTGTGGATTTTACTTGTGGCTTTCCCATCTTATATACAGAATTCTCGCAATCAAAAATAATTTCAGCCGAATTACATTCAATGCTGATTTTTATATACCCATTATTATTGATATCTGTATATTTAAATGCATTGTTAACAAATGATTCAAAAATCATTGGAGGAACCTTTAAGCCGGTTGTTTCCCCCTTAATATCAAATTTCAAATTCATATTTTGATGGCGTACTTTTTCCAGCGCTATATAATTCTTAATAAATCGTATTTCGCTCTCCAGCGGAACCCATTCATTTTCGCTATCCGAAACCACATACTCCATTAAATCGGAAAGGTTTAAAACAATATCGGGTGTTTTATCTGATTTATCTAATGCAAGCGAATAAATACTATTAAGGGTATTAAAAAAGAAATGTGTATTTACCTTCGATTTCACCATGTTAATCTGAGTAATAAGCTGTTGCTTTTCTAACATGGTATTATCTTGCAATAAATTATAAGCTTTAATAGCATCACGATAAATCCTGAACATTGTAAAAAATCCGACAAATAATACATCGCGAAACAAAATACCAAAATAATTCCATCTTAAAATTCCAATTTGAATTTTATATTCAAGATTAGAAGTTATATTTTTAATGTTCTTTACAAGCATTAAAAACTCCAAAGTAGTTATCAACAATAATACAGACAGTAAAAAAAAGAAATATTTCAGGAGTCTTTGTTGGGTAAAATAACGCGGTATCAGGAAAAAATAATTGAAGTAAATGGCTGCAATGATAAGGAGAAGAGAATAATACTCTTTATTAGGATCCGTTGATGAAGGATATCGTAAAAATGAATTGTTGGTAAAAAAATAAAAAGTAAGCATCCAAAATCCGAGATGCAATAGAATCTCAACAAGGGTTTTCTTTTTCATGCTAACATTGTTTTGACAAAAGTAAAGAAAAAAAAAGATATTGCATCTGAAAATCGCAATATCTTAATATTTATGAAGCTTCTATGCTATTAGTTTAACGGATACAATTATAAATTCAAAAACAACGCTTGATCAGTAAAACTAAGGTCAGCATAAGTAAATGGTTCACTTAAGGTAGTTCTCACTAAGAGTTGAGCAGGGACATTTAACCAGATGTATCCGTTATCAAATTCTGAATCAGCAATATAAAAAGAACGGGCAGGCATATTATAGGTTAATTCATCTGTTGGACCGTAATCAGTCAATGTAATGGCTTCGTATGTAGTACTTTTTGCTGTTGCCTTACGCACACTTACAGTTGCAGTTGAATTACAAGTACTCCCCCATCCCTGGCAATTTACATGACAAGTAACACCCCCAACCATTGTACAGCTATTGCTGCAATCGGAAGAATTATGCCCTACACTGGCTGACAACTCATAAGCAGCAACATAAACATCGTTTGGATCTTCGCTTACTTTATTCATTTTTATTCTCTTGCCAGTCGCAGTATGTACTTCTTTTTGAGCAATGATTTCATTTTTATTTTCTTTTGTATTTTCTTTTACACAAGATGTTGTCATTATTCCGATAAGACTTAACAGAATTAAAATTACATTTATTTTTTTCATGATTTCTATTGTTTTTAAAATGAATTACAGTGCAAATATATATGCATGAATTAAAATAGCCAAGGAATATGACATTTAAGTGATATTTAAGTGATGTTTTTAAAACTTGCTTTGAATCTTCTTGATTTTTAGAAAGTTATAGATATCACAAAAATCTCACAAAAATCCCACTGGATTTTGGAGGAAAGGAAACCGGTTTGTTTTAATTTTCTCCGGTCTAAAGAAATTATGTTTTCAGGACTTTGAAATTTTCCTGAGATTCTTATAAAAGGACTAAAAAATCATAATAATGGTTTCATTAGTCATTTTCAAGTTTAGTATTTAAGGTTGTTTTAGGGTTGAACAGAGAACTTAGTTTAACCATATAAGCTACTAAAAAATCTGCTTAATTTGGCTTGATATATATTTTTGATGCAATAAACACAGCATAATTAATACCTTTGAAATTTATGAATTAATATTTAAAATAAACTATTTGTTCTATTTATATATTCAAAAACAAAGCAGTTGAAGTAAAACTGATATTCGAATAATGAAAGTGTTGGTTTATATTGTTTCTTTGCAGAATTTGTGCAGGTACATTTAACCAGATGTATCCGTTCGTAAAACCAGCGTATACAATATAAAATGAACGGGCTGGCATATTATAGGTTAATCCATCAGTTGGACCATAATTATTTAGTGTTGTGGCTTGATAAGAATGACTTTTCCCAGCAGCTTTTTTTACATTTACAGTAGCCGTTGAATTGCAGGTGCTTCCCCAACCCTGACAATTTACATGACAAGTCACACCTCCTACCATTGTACAGCTATTATTGCAATCGGATGAGTTGTGTCCAACTGAAGCAGACAACTCATAGTCAGCTTCAAGAATATCGCTGGAACTTCCTGATGTTTTTTCAATGGTAATCCTTTGACCTGTAGCTGTATGTAGTTCTTTTTGAGGAATGATTACATTAATATCTTCTTTAGTATTTTCTTTTTTACAAGAAGTTGCCATTATTCCGATAAGGCTTAACATAATTAAGATTAGGTTTGTTTTTTTCATTTTTTCTTTTTTTTAAAAAAAATATATTACAATGCAAAGATATTTGATTGATAAAAAAATTCCAAGGAATATGACATTTAAATGACATTTAAATGATATTGCAAAAAATACAATTTAAACGAACTGAATT
>CAZCBG010000011.1:53227-59496 GCA_964496885.1 uncultured Bacteroides sp.
ATTTAAATGACATTTAAATGATATTGCAAAAAATACAATTTAAACGAACTGAATTTCAGCTTTTTAAAGATAAAATTTAAATACCACAAAAATATCAAAAGATTGAATGTATACGTGATAATAGTATTAAGGTTTTTTATTTAGCAGTGCCTTCTAATTTTACAAGTAAGCAATTTCCTTTAAATTGAAGTCATAAAATGTATAAAGAAGCCGCTTTCCCCCTTTTTGTTAAAAGAATATTCAACCCTGAGTACTTTGTCGTAATAGGTTACAAAGTCAATACCAATGCCAGTTCCTAATAATAAACTATTTGTCAGCGAGTTGTAACTGTCTTTTTTCTCATTATAAACATAAGCTGCATCCACAAAAAGATTTATATAAAACGAATAGGGAATAGTATTGAATTTTTCGGTTTTAATGAAGTGGATGGTTGAAACTTTCTGAGTAAGCAATGCATATTTAAGATTTGTTTTTAGTAAACCAAAACCTTGTCCACTGATAACATAATATTCGTAACCCCTCACAAAATCACGCCCAAAGCCCAGCCCATTCTGAACATAATAGGGATACTCAGGTGTAAGCGCAAGCGTTATGCCATAAGCATCATAAAAATGAGGACTAAGTTTCAAGAATTTGCGATAAGTAGATTTAAAGCTAAAAAAGGCTGGTTTTTCTGGAGTTGAACTCAAAAAACCTAAACCGGATTTTGAAATCTCAAAATCAAAATAATGGCCAATTAAAGGATAGGGTTTATAATCTCGGTAATCGTTTTTGAATTGATAGTAGAATGTTAGGTATGAAGTATTGAGTTGCAGGTTGGTTGAATATTCAGGATTGAGTCGTAGCAAGGTATCGGCAAATCTGTATGCTTCATAAGAAAGCTGGAGCAGGTGTGAATTATGTATATTTCTTCTATATGTAATGCCTCCACCAAAAGCAAAACTATGTTTTGGATATAAGGCTGGATCCTTAAAGAAATCAATCTTGTTGTTTCTTGTATTTACAGCTACTTCATGATTGCGGGCATAATCAACCATCATAATCAGTCCAAGTGATTGTTTTTTATTTATATAAGGTATTTTATAGGAAATTCCGTATTTTTCATCATAGCCCAGACTCAACAGGAAATCGACAGTTTCGTTTCGTCCTCTGAAATTGTAAATATTTAGGTCAACTCCATAATTAACCCGTTTAAAATCCTGGGTTTTCCACCAAGTATTAAAGTTTCGGTCGGCCAGATCAAACTGTGGAATGGGCCATATATACCAGCGTTCAGTAACATTGATTGCTATTTTTGCCTTGTTGTCAGTAATAATAGGCGTAATCGTAACAAAATTGAAAAGTGAAATATTCATCAGGTTTTCGGAGCTTTTCCTTATCTTCAGTTCAAAATTTTCAGGGGAAAGACTATCACCTACTTTAAATACCAATTCTCTTAAGATAATATGATCTCTGGTAATATGATTGCCCGAAAGTGTGATTTTTTGAACAAGGATCGAGCTATCCGTAACTGCATATCCACGGTAAAACAATGAAATAAGGAGGATCAGCAATACTGAATAATTACGCATTTGAAAGGGAATATTAAATACTAAGGTATTTCATGAGTGAATCGTACCTATCCTGAAGATCATCATTTATTTCCTGTTCGGCAAGTATGGTTTTTACATTATAATTGTAGCGATTGAAAGTTTGAAGTACAGGAGCAATATCCATACGATTGAGCTTGAGACTAACATCCAATTGAGTAGAATCGTTGTTTGAAGTAATGAAGAGGCTGAGTATTTTTGTATCATTGGATTCTACAATCTGAGCAATCTCAGATAAAGAATAATCGTTTGCATTGATGTCGAGTAAAATGATAGCTCCTGGATTGTTGATAGATGTTGATTCAGAAAACTTATCAATTAGCTTCCGGAGTGTAATGACACCAATATAATTGTTTTTGCTGTCTAATACAGGAATGAGGGATAATTTCAATGAAGTTGCCAAGTGAATCACCTCAAAAATATGCTGATTTTCGGTAACATACGTATTATTTAATGTGACTTTTTGATTGCTGAGTGCTTCATCGAATGCATTGGAAGTATAAATGTCTTCTTCAGATATAATACCCATATAGATTGAATTATTTACTACAGGTAAATGGCTGACTTTATACTCGTCCATCCAAGCCAGAGCCAATGATGCAGTATCTGATAGTTTTGCCGGTAATATTGTATCGTCGGTTAAGTCTTTTGCAAACATGGCTTATAGGGTTTTACATTATTAAGCTGAATTCAATTTTTATAAATTGTTACTTTTTCAAGTTAATATCAGCAAAGGTAATTAAAAAACATCTTAATTGCCTAAAAGTTTAGCAGGAATTATGGACGATTACAGTTTTTTTATTTACCCGTATTTTAATTTGCGAAATTGTGTATCTTTGCTCTAAGGTAATTTGTATCTTCCAACAATATATCTCAAAGAAAACAGTCTAAAAAAACGAAATCGGATCATCTTCAGTAAGAAGCGTGAATATTTAATTAAAGTTTTTAATATCTTTCCTGGTTTCTAAATATATCCCTTGGTTTGCATATACTTTAAAAAACAAGATAATATAAAATGCACATGAAACATATCGAAGTTTATAAACCCAAAAATCCTATCAGAATTGTTACTGCTGCTTCGTTATTCGACGGACATGATGCTGCCATTAATATCATGCGGCGTATTATGCAATCAAGTGGTGCCGAAGTAATCCATCTTGGGCATGATCGTTCAGTGAAAGAAATTGTTGATTGTGCCATACAGGAAGATGCAAATGCTATTGCCATTACTTCTTATCAGGGCGGACATATGGAATTCTTTAAGTATATGTTTGATATGTTAAAAGAAGTAAATTGTACTCATATTAAAATCTTTGGAGGAGGGGGTGGTGTAATACTTCCCATTGAAATCGAAGAATTGCATCAGTATGGTATTTGCCAAATCTATTCACCTGACCAGGGACGACAAATGGGTTTGCAGGGAATGATTAATGATTTACTGAAAAAGTGCGACTTTCCTACAGGCGTGGGTATTGAAAAAACTTTCAATTTGCAAAAGCTTCTCAATACAGATTATATCCAAATCGCAACATTAATTTCAGCTTGCGAGAACAAACCCGAAATTACAAAAAAAATCACCGACAACCTGAAAGATATGGCAGCACTCAATAGAGCTCCTGTACTAGGTATTACGGGAACAGGTGGCTCAGGAAAATCTTCTCTGATTGATGAAATTGTTCGTAGGTTTTTAATGTCATCTGACGACAAAACGCTTGCCATTATCTCTGTGGATCCTTCCAAACGAAAAACAGGCGGTGCCTTGCTTGGAGACAGAATTCGCATGAATGCTATTAACAATCCCAGGGTGTATATGCGCTCGCTGGCAACCCGACAATCGAACCTGGCATTGTCGAAATATGTAAAAGATGCCCTTACAGTAGTAAAAGCAGCTGGCTTTGATTTAATCATCATCGAAACTTCAGGTATCGGACAATCAGATACCGAAATTGTTGATCACAGCGATGTTTACTTATATGTGATGACACCAGAATATGGTGCCGCTTCTCAACTGGAAAAGATTGATATGCTCGATTACGCTGATATCATTGCGCTCAACAAATTCGACAAAAGAGGCAGTCTGGATGCCTTGCGGGATGTTAAGAAACAGTATGCTCGCAATCATAAATTATTTGACATCAAGCCCGAGAATTTACCGGTTTTTGGAACCATTGCTTCACAGTTTAACGATCCAGGTGTCAATGAATTTTACGGTGCTTTGATTAAAAAAATCGAAGAAAAAACAACGGTTCGTTTGCATAAATTCAACGACCATTTAGAAGGCATTTCCGAAAAGATACAGATCATCCCACCCAAAAGAAACCGTTATCTTTCTGAAATCACCGATGTAATCCGTAATTACAACCGATGGGTTATCCAACAAGGTGATATTGCTCAGCATTTGTATAGCTTTAGAAAAACGATCCAGGCTTTGCAATCTTCATCCGGAAGTGAAGAATTAATTCAAGAGCTGGAAAAATTGTATTCCCAAAAAGAAAGTCTTTTGGAAGGACCTAACAAAAAATTACTGGAAGGCTGGAGCGAAAAACTGGAAGCTTATCGAGAAGATTTTTTTATTTATAAAGTGAGGAATAAAGAAATTAAAGTAAAAACCTATACAGAATCATTATCCCATCTTAAAATACCCAAAATCAGCCTACCCAAATACGAGGCCTGGGGCGATATTTTAAAATGGAATCTCCAGGAAAACTTGCCGGGTGAATTTCCTTTTACGGCAGGAGTTTTCCCATTTAAGCGCGAAGGTGAAGATCCAACCCGAATGTTTGCTGGAGAAGGTGGCCCCGAAAGAACCAATAAGCGCTTTCATTATGTATCTCGTGGCATGCCTGCCAAACGCTTGTCAACAGCTTTCGACTCGGTTACGCTTTATGGTCAGGATCCCGATATTCGTCCTGATATTTATGGTAAAATTGGCAATTCGGGCGTTTCTATCTCATGTTTGGATGATATGAAAAAACTCTATTCAGGGTTTCTTTTGGCTGATGTAAAAACATCAGTTTCGATGACCATCAACGGACCAGCACCCATAATGGTCGGCTATTTTATGAATACCGCCATTGATCAGCAATGCGAAATCTATATCCGTGAAAACGGATTATTGGAGGAATGCCAGCAAAAGATTGCAAAAATTTTCAAACAAAAAAGTATACAGAAACCGGCATATCAGGGCGAAATTCCCGAAGGAAATGATGGTTTGGGGTTGTTATTGCTTGGGGTCACAGGTGATCAGGTACTGCCCCGTGATGTTTACGAAAAAATCAAGGCTGAAACTTTATCCACAGTGAGAGGAACTGTTCAGGCTGATATTTTGAAGGAAGATCAGGCTCAAAACACCTGCATTTATTCTACCGATTTCTCGCTTAAACTAATGGGAGATGTGCAAGATTATTTTATACATCAGTATGTACGTAATTTTTATTCAGTTTCCATTTCGGGTTATCATATTGCCGAAGCCGGAGCCAATCCAATTTCACAATTGGCTTTTACCTTGTCCAATGGGTTTACCTATGTGGAATATTATCTTTCGAGAGGAATGGATATCAATAAATTCGGACAAAACCTTTCTTTCTTTTTCTCTAATGGCATCGATCCAGAGTTTTCGGTTATCGGTCGTGTAGCCCGGAAAATTTGGGCCAAAGCCATGAAACTGAAATATGGTGCTGATGCCCGCTCACAGCAGCTGAAATATCATATTCAGACTTCCGGCAGATCATTGCATTCGCAGGAAATTGACTTTAATGATATCAGAACTACCTTACAAGCCTTGTATGCAATTTATGACAATTGCAATTCGCTGCATACCAATGCTTACGATGAGGCTATTACTACGCCAACCGAAGAATCGGTAAGAAGAGCCATTGCTATTCAACTCATCATCAACCATGAACTAGGACTGAGCAAAAATCAAAATCCCCTGCAAGGAGCTTTTATTATTGAAGAACTGACCGACTTGGTGGAAGAAGCAGTAATGGCAGAGTTCGACCGAATTACCGAAAGAGGTGGAGTGTTGGGTGCCATGGAAACCATGTACCAAAGAGGTAAAATACAGGAAGAATCCCTTTATTATGAAACGTTAAAACATACAGGTGAATTGCCGATAATGGGAGTAAACACCTTTTTATCATCCAAAGGATCTCCTACTGTGATTCCTGGAGAAGTAATCAGGGCTACCGAAACCGAAAAGCAATATCAGATTGGCATGCTAGAAAACTTACATCGACTGCATGCTGATAAAACGCCTCAGGTTTTGCAAGTGCTCCGAGAAGATGCCATGAAAAACAAAAACATTTTTAATGCTTTGATGGAAGTCTGTAAATACTGTTCATTAGGACAGATTACAGCAACGATGTTTGAAGTAGGAGGACAATATAGAAGGAATATGTAAAATAAAGGTTAGGTTTCAATAGGATAACCTAAAGTTTACAAAAAGCCTAAATCTAATTTTGCTTCTTCCGACATCATGTCTTTATCCCAGGGTGGTTCAAAAACTATTTCTACCATAGTACTTTTGATACCTTCAATAGCATTTATTTTTTCTTCAACTTCTACTGGTAAACTTTCGGCTACCGGACAGTTGGGAGCGGTGAGGGTCATCATTATTTTTACACTTAGATCCTCATTTACAATAATTTCATAAATCAAACCTAAGTCGTAAATATTCAC
>CAZCBG010000012.1:0-59463 GCA_964496885.1 uncultured Bacteroides sp.
AAAACTTTTAGCTCCATACGACATAATTCCTCTTGTTACGGTTGCTCCAGCAATTCCGAATTTCCTTGCAGCATAAACAATAACTTCATAAAGAGGTGTACCATTTACCTTGTCTAAAGAACCGGTAAATATTCGTAAAAGCAATACATTTCCTTGGATTTCCATAATTATAAAGATTTAATTAGAAAAAATCCTGCATAAGCAGCTAATATTCCAAAAATTATACTTGAAACAATATATAATGAGGCCAGTAAAATTTCTCCATCTCTCAGTTGTTGAAGGATTTCATAGGAAAAAGTAGAAAAAGTGGTAAATCCACCACAAAATCCGGTAGCTAAAAACATTCTAACTTCAGGACTTAAAATATTCCCTTTTTCACTCAAAGCAAAGATTACTCCAATCAATAAGCTACCGGATACATTTATCGAAAACGTACCATAAGGAAATGAGGAGGGAAAATATTTATTTATCATTATTTGTGTCAAATACCTTGCAGAACTACCAAAAAAACCACCTGACCCAACTATAAACAACATTCTTAGCATATTATAAAAAAGATTAGTTAAAGATTCTTAAATCACAAATTAGTTTTTAAACCAAACATTTTTATATTTCCTATGCTGTCAAAACTTTTTTTAAGAAAATCAGCCAAAAGTAAAATATAAAGAATAAAGGTTACGAGCCATATTACCAATAAATTGAAAATAAAAGTATCAATTTCAAATCCGGCAAATATTTTATAAGAAGCATAAAATTGTGATCTTCCCCAATTGGAGGAAGGTTTTTTGTAAATTGGATCAACATTTTGAATCAGTTTTCCATTTTTTTCAATTATCTTATTAACTTCTAATTTATTACGCATTAAATCATCAAGACTACTGTTAAAACAATTTTCTTTAAGTGCTTTTATTCCACCATTTTCTTTATTTTGATGATCAATTTCAAGTAAAAACTTATCTCTATTTGAAACTTCTTTATTGTACTTTTCATTAAAGTAATTCAACATATTGCTAAGATAATCTGATGTTTTATTATAAATACTTTCGTTAAATGATCTTGAACTTAAGCTATCTGAAAGCAAGAAAGTAGTATGATTATTATAATTGCTGATGATATTAATCTGTTCTTTTATTAGAGAAAGATTAGCAAGATTTTCATTTTTTAATATTGGGTTCTGAATATTTGTATAAGTATCATTTAATCTTGATTCTAGCTCAGGAATTAAATATGAATAAAAATATGAAAATCTACTCATTTTCATTTCTGAAGCTAAAATATTCTTTTGGTAGTCATTATTTTTATATTGATAAACTGCTAATGCTTCGTAAGCCCAACGCGAAATCATCACATCACCTATAACAGAAACATATTCATCGGAAGCAATCGCTTTATGTAATTTGTCAAATTTCACGATTACCCCACTAAATAATAATTGAGGTACTAAAATAAAAGGAATTAAAATATAGATGGTTACAACAGAATTTAAAGCAGAAGAAATAAGCAATCCCAACATATTTGAAAAGCAGGATGCAGTAAAAAGTACCAGCCAATAACTTATTGTCATTCCATGAATTCCAAGGATTGTATTTCCAACCAAAACAAATGTTAGTGTTTGAATAGCTGACATAAAGAACATTACCAATACTTTAGAATTGATATAACTAAAATGACTAAGATTTAAAAAAGCTTCTCTTTTTCTGATTCTTTTGTCTTTAATAATTTCTTCGGCAGCAAGGGTTAAACCAAGGAACAAAGCAACTACTACACTCATAAATAAATAAGAAGGTAGGTTTTCGTTTTCACTAAAAATATAGGTATTTCCAATAATATATTTTGTGAAATAACCTAGAATAAAGGCGAGTAGGGGAGCTTCCAACAAACTTATCAACAAATATTGACGATTTGTAAGTTTTGAAAAAATGTCACGACTTATAAAAATCTTTAATTGAGTAAATAAACCTGGGATTTTAAAATCGCTATCAGGAAGCTGGGATTTTTCTTCAGTAGGCTTTATTTTATTCTCAGCATGATTCTTTTCATATTTTTCATTCCATTCTTCGGAATTTATTTTTCTGGTTTTAGTTAATTTACCATACTCATTGACTACTTTTGCTTCAAGTATTTCCAACACTTGCTCAGGGTTGATATTTCCACATTTATCACAACTGCTCTCCTGTACATTGGCATAATTGGATTGGGTCTTAAAATAAACGATAGCATCAATTGGGTTCCCATAATACACTAAATATCCACCTTTGTCTAATATCAATAATTTATCAAACATTTTATAGATTTCAGAAGAGGGCTGGTGAATATTTACAATGACCAATTTACCCAATAAGGTAAGTTCCTTTAATAAATCCATCACCATTTGCGAATCCATTGATGATAAACCCGAAGTTGGTTCATCTACAAACAATACAGCAGGCTGTCTTATTAACTCTAAAGCAATATTTAATCTTTTGCGTTGTCCTCCACTGATAAATTTATTAAGTGAATTCCCTACACTCAGATCTTTGATTTCAATTAATTCAAGTTCTTCAAGTGTTTTGCTAACAGCATTCTTAATTTCTTCTTCTGAGAAGTTTTTAAAGCTTAATTTGGTATTGTAATAAAGATTTTGATAGACAGTTAACTCTTCAATCAATAAATCATCCTGAGGCACAAAACCAATCACTCCTTGTATTTTATCTTTTTCAGTATAGATATTATAACCATTGATCAGAATTTCACCTTTTTGGGGTTTGAAATTACCATTTAATAAATTAAGCAAGGTTGATTTTCCAACACCACTTCCGCCCATTACACCAATTAATTGACAGGAATCTTCATAAAAATTAAAATGGTGGATTCCATTATTGCTGTTTTTAAAATAGAATTCCACATCTTTTGCCTGAAAACTTAATTTAGACTTATTCCCAGATTTTAAAAATTGACTAACAACATCTGTATAGTAAACTGTTGCCATTTTAGAACTCCTGATAGAAGAACCACTACTCAATAAATAGGTTTTATTTTTCTCTACTACTTGATTATTAAAATATATACTATCGATGCCCGTATATCTAAAAAAATACAAATTAGTACTAAAGAGTCTTAATACAATGATTTCTCCATCAATATCCTGAGAATAAATCTGTTTGAAACCTTGATCTTTATCGATAGTTATGTTATTAATAAGTAATACATTTTCATGATGAGGAATAGTTTCGTAAGTGCTTAAGATAAATGCTTTACAATTTTCATATTCTTCTTCGATGATATTAAAAGCATCAGCTACCATTTGAAGAAATTCCAATTCAACTTCTTCTACGTACATGCCATTGGAAACAAATTCTAATAATTGAATCAAAACAATAAATTTCTGTTCTTGATTCAGTTCAAGATTTATCTGTTCGCAAATTTTTAAAACTTTAATTGCTTTTAGAGATGTCTTTTTTCTAGCTTTGCGTTCGTCAGCTTGTTCAAAATTTCCGTATAATTCATCAATATATTTATCAAAAAAATTAAGATATTGTTGAGTAAGATCTTTATTCAGAATATTTCTTAAATATGCAGCTACTATTTCTCTTTCTTCTTTCGAAATCCTTTCCTCATCCTTTACATTCACAACCAATGCAAAAAGTTGCATTAAAGCTTTTAATATAGATTCATTCATAACTTTAAAATCATTTTTTTGATATTTATATTAAAAGACTCCGATTATTATGACAAAAAATTAGTTTTAATCAGTCAAAATAAACGGAGTCGAATTGTAAAGCAGAATATTTTATTCAGTTATCAGTTTTCCTGACATGCGCTTAAATCGCTTTGTTCCTACCAATAAATTTACACAACCAGTTGTGGGTTGTTCACTTTTTGGAATATTAAGTTCAAGGACTAAATTTTTTGTTTTATCTGCCTTTTTTATTTCATAGGACATTGAACCTTTTGAACTATCAAATATTTCAACTTCTTTTAGTGTAATTTGCACATCAAATAAAGTGTCGATAACGGGAGCTTCACCATAAGATTGATTTCCTTGATCATCGACAATTAAAGGAGCTTCCCCTTTAACAAAATCTTTAAATATTTTCTTCTTTTCTCTTACTTTTTCATAAAGTTTGAAATTAATTTTTCCTAAATTCGCTTCTGAGCAGACACTTATTTTATATGCACAACTTGCATAAGTAGCTATATAAAGCCTTGATTTTTCACCTGTTGCTAATGAAGCATATCTAGATTGAGAACTATAATCAAAGCCGTCATTTTTATCTGGCTTACATAAAGATTGTTTACCACAATTTTGTGAAAAAGCATTTAATACAGAAATGCTTGCTACAAGTAAAATCCCTTTTGCTAATATATTTATTTTCATGGTGATTGCATTTTAAAAATTAAACAACTTATTTAATAAACTCATTACGAAAACTTGAAATTTTTTCAACAATTTTTTCATATTGTTTTTTAGTTATAACATCATCTGCTTCATCGTATACTTTTTGTATCTCTTTCAATTTTGTAGAATATTCTTTGATATTTTCTTCTTGTTCTACAGATCCAAAAAGGCCTATTATATTATCTAGAAGATAGTTTTGATCAATAATAATTGATACAATTGGATCTTTAGGACTAAATACTTTCACTTGTTTTGATGCGATATATACACTTTCTATCCAACCTCCTAAAGTAATATAGGGTAATATGTTACTTTTTCCTAATCCTTCTAAATAAGCAATAGCATTAGAGTTGGCTTCTGATGTAATCGTAAATAGAGAGTCACTATTGTTCAAATTCTTATCAACTCTTTTGGCAATCTTATCATCAAAACCTTCAACAATGTTTAATTCATTACCCAGTTTTTTCACTTGTTTATAAAATTTCATTGTTTCTTGATTTTGTTTAAAAACAGAAGCATAAAATAAATCAGAGGCATAGATACCAAAATTCAGTGCTTTTTTAATATTATTATTATAATTTGAAGCATTGTTAATTGGGTTTAAAATCTTGCGTGAGTAAGTAGCTCCAAAATCCTTAATAAACCAGAATAACTCAGAAGGGCATGGTATTTTGTAATAATTTACTTTAATTAGATCGGCTTTTGATACAGCCGTAGAGTCGAGAATTTCATCTTTTGCTTCTTTTTTATTGCTATTGTTTTGACATGCAAACAATAAAACAGCAACAAGTAAAAGCATAAACTTGCCTAAGAAAATTGCATTTTTTTTCATAAATTGTTTGTAATTTAATGGTTAAATAAAAATAAAAAATTTGATGTACAAATATAACTATAAAAAGTATTAATGTATAAATAAAATTTTAATAAAATATAAATAGATGTAAAAGTAAAGTTAAAAAACATTTTTTCTATTATACTAGTCTTCTTCAGGAAAGTATTCTGTAAAAGTTTTATTGGTGTAAAAAACCATAATTTTCTCAATTGTTTTTTTAGAATCTAATAATTTTGTATTTTTTTCTGGCAGCCTATTTTTTTCATCAATTATATTTTCATTTTTCGAAGAACTTATTTCTTCTTTAATTGATTGAATTTCAGAATTAATACTCTTCTTTTCCATTGAACTTTCCTCTTTCAGAGCTTCATATTTTTGGTTCTCATCCAAAGTGTCTGCTTTTATCGCTTTTATTTCGACTTGATCAACTTCAGCAAAATTAAATAAGTCGGGTTGAAGATTTGATTTTGTACTTTCTTTAGGGCTTACATCATACATTGCATCACTCCCTTTATACATACTCCCTTTTCCAAATATTATCCAGTCTGAGTTGATATCCGGGAAGCGTTTTAAAATCTTTGTAACGAATTCTAAACTTGGGTTATTTCTCCCTGAAAGTATATGTGATATACTTGAACGTTGAACACCGATTTCATCTGCAAATTGAGACGAACTTAAATTCTGTGTTTTCAATATTAATAATATACGATCTATCATAATTTACAAATTTATGTTTTTGATTTTTTCAGGTTACAAAGATAAACAAATAATAGATTACAATTGTAATATTATTTATGTTACATTTGTAATCAATATTGATTATTACATTAAATAAAGTAAATAGTTATATAAATTATATATTTCAATGTATAATAATACTTTACATATATTTATATTATTAAAGTTATCTAATAAATATATTTTGATTATGTTTAAATATATAGTTAATATATTTCATTTATTATACTGATTTTAATTATTATATGTAATTTTTAATTACTATTTATTATGTATATGACGATATTACAATTTATCCTTATTATTACAAATGTAATTTACAAAAAACAATATATAATTTACATTTTTATACTTTTACATTTGTAATATCGGTAATCAGATTAGTATTGTATACATTTATATTTAAAATAATCCAACATTAACCTTCATATCTATTACTAGAGATAAATATATTCATAGTTTTAAGGAAGTTTTTTCTGAAATTGAATGAATCCAACAAAATACAATTAATTAAAAATTATGTTTGAATCAATAATTTATTTAATTATCATTCTATCAATTAATAATCAATTAATTAAATATCGTTTTGAATATAAATTTAAGGTAATATCCTCAACTCAGTTGAATAAAAAGAAAATTTAAAATTGAGGAAGAAAAAAAAGGCTGGAAATTAAGATATGAATTTTATAAATCAATATATTTGCAAAAACAAATTCTTTTAAATATGAAAAAAGATATTCAAAAAAATGCATCTTCTGGGGTAGTCTATGGTTTAGGTTTTTTTGGTGCAGCTGTATATTTAATTGCTCACGCTACAAGTTTTTGGTTGGGAGTACTTGGATTTTTTAAAGCTATTGTCTGGCCAGCTTTACTTGTTTATGAAACTTTTAAACATTTCGGATTGTAAAACATCTTTTTGTAAAAAAAATCTTTAAAGGGTAATAGATTAGCTAATGAAAGCATAATAGAAAGTTTAAAAATGCCATCATTATAAATGGAATGGTTTAATATCCTTTTTGCTCAATGTTTATTATTATTAAGCGAATTTAAATTTCTAGTTATAAGATTGATTTTAGTAGAATATGTTTAAAGAAAAACAATTTCGTTGATCACTTCTTCTTTAACAGTATGGTTAAGAGTCATTATTAATTTTGTTTTGGCATAACTAAGTTCGTTTCGGAGGGCTGCAGAATCTACTTTGATATATAGTATTTTATTTTTGATATACATATCTTCTGTATGTCTTGAAATCATTGCTCCACATACCTGTTCCCATGCCTGAATAATGCGGGTTTCATTAATTTTTCCATTCATTTTATAAGCATTGAGGAGTTGTTCTATCGCTTCTTTTAAAGTGAATTCGTTTGATTTCTTAAACATCTTTAGTCAATTCTTTTACAGTTCCTTGCTTTACAATAAATATTTTATGCGAGATATCCATGTTTTGGAAAACATTGACAATGCGTTCAGTTTGTGTATCGGTAATAAAAACTTGTTTAAAATTATGATCAGCTACCAATTTTATCAACTGTTCCACCCTTGAATTATCAAGTTTATCAAAAATATCGTCGAACAACAATATAGGCTTAAATCCTTTGATGGTTTTAATATATTCAAACTGAGCCAATTTTAAGGCAATAAAAAACGATTTCTGTTGTCCTTGAGAACCAAATTTCTTAACTGCAAAGCCATCCATTATAAAATCAAAATCGTCTTTGTGAATACCTACAGAAGTGAATTGAAGCCCTCGATCACGTTGAACATTATCTTTCAGTAAGCCTTCCATATCATTATCGTTTAATTGCGACAGATAGGTAATGTCAACTTTTTCTTTAGCACCCGAAATAAAAGCAAAATAATGTTGAAACAAAGGCATAAATTCCTTAAGAAAAACTTTGCGTTTTTGATAGATATTTTCCCCATGTTTTTGAAGATGTATATTCCAGATTTCTATTGAAAACGGATCAAAGCGATTAGCTTCTGCAAATTGTTTAAGTAAGGCATTGCGTTGTTGTAATGCTTTGTTATAATTTATCAGATCGTCCAGATAAATACGATCGAATTGAGAAATTACGCTGTCGATGTATTTCCGTCTAAGTTCGCTGCCTTCATTTATTAAATCCCGATCGTAAGGAGAAATCATCACCAATGGAAAAAGTCCAATATGATCAGCTAAACGTTCGTATTCTTTTTTATTGATCTTAAATACTTTGCGTTGATTACGTTTTTGAATACAACTTATCAAATCATGCTTTTCATCTTTACGGGAGTATTCCCCATGAATGGCAAAAAAATTGGCTTCATGCTTTATATTTTGCGAGTCAACCTGATTAAAATAGCTTTTACAAAATGAAAGATAATAAATAGCATCCAACAAATTCGTTTTACCTTCACCATTATCACCTACAAAACAATTTATCTTCTCCGAAAACTCAAGGCTTGATTCGGTGTAGTTTTTAAAATTACTAATTGTCAAACTTTTAAGATACATATTTCTATAATTCTTTGATAAAACTTTCTATTTCTTGCATGAGCCACATAGGTGTGGAAGTAGCTCCGCAAACACCAACATTATTAATACCAGAAAACCATTCTTTTTTAATTTCTGAAGGTTCAGCAACCAAATAAGTATGTGGATTTACGGATTTACATAAATCATAAAGAAACATACCATTTGAACTTTTTTTCCCACTTACAAAAATAATTACTTCAAATTTATTTGAAAATTCTTTTAATTGAGTCGAACGGTTGGAAACCTGTCTGCAAATTGTATCATTTGAAACAAAATCGATTTCTTTGCCGTTGTTATTATTTTTAATTCTTGTATTGATTATTTCGATAATTCTAGCCAATCCATCGATACTTTTGGTCGTTTGAGAATACAAACGAAGTGGCCGAGTAAAATCAATTTTCTCTATATCTTCATCCTTATCAACCACTAAAGCAGTATTATCTGTTTGGCCTACCAAACCATTCACTTCGGCATGTCCAAGTTTTCCATAAATAACGATTTGGCCATTTTTTTTCAACATTTCCTCATAGCCTTTTTTTATTTTGCTTTGCAATCTCAATACAATAGGGCAAGAGGCGTCAATCAGAGTTATCTTGTTATTGATAGCAATAGCATAAGTTTCTGGAGGTTCACCATGTGCCCGAATCAAAACATTGCAATTGTGTAATTGCTTAAATTCTTCATGAGAGATAATTTGTAAACCTTTTTCAACAAGACGCTTAACCTCCATTCCATTGTGAACAATATCTCCTAAACAGTATAACTGTCCATGTTCTTTAAGTTTACGTTCAGCTACCTCAATCGCATGAATTACGCCGAAACAAAATCCTGAATAGTTATCAATCGTTACATTCATTTATTATTTTTATCTTATAGTAAAACAATTAATTCTGTCAGTAAATCAAAATCTATCAAATTTATAATTAAAAAGCTTTCCTAAAAAACTTCCATAACATGGTTTTGTTTACCTCTAAAATCAAAAGAATCTCCTTTCTTTTTCCCTTTAATGACTTCATAAAATGGAACTTTAACAGAAACAGCATAATAGGTTTCACCTTCTATCTCAATTTTCCCTATACTGATAGAAATAAACAATTTTTGCTCGTCAGTGATTACTACCGAACCAAAGTTTACTTCATTGTTTTCTTTTGAAATATTGATTTTTTTAAGAATATCAATTTCTTCCAAAGCCTTTTCAAGTTGTTGTCCGTACATATCACGTTTACGAAGTAGTTGCATACGGTATGAATCATAGCGATCTTTTGGCATCCCATAATCATTCGCACTTTGCTGAGCATCTGACATCAATTCTTTAAGATTTTCAACTACCTCATTTTGATGCTTCATACAAGCATTAAAAAGTTTTTCCTTTAATTCAAGCTTTTTCATAAAATTGATAAAAGTATTTTTGTATTTTTACAAAAAAAAAACTTCTACAAATATACTAAGTAAAATGCACCCTGACAAAAATATATTTATGACAGAAGCTATCCGATTGGCTGCTGAAAATTTAAAAACAGCAAAAGGTGGTCCTTTTGGAGCCGTTGTGGTTAAAGACGGAAAAATAGTGGGGCGTGGAGAAAATAGTGTTACTTCTTCTAATGATCCCACAGCTCATGCAGAAGTAAATGCCATTCGCGATGCATGTAAGAATTTAAATACCTTTCAACTAGACGATTGTGAAATCTACACCAGCTGCGAACCTTGCCCGATGTGCCTTGGAGCCATTTATTGGGCTCGTCCAAAAAAAATATATTACGCCTGTTCAAAACAGGATGCAGCAAATGCAGGTTTTGATGATTCTTTTATTTATGAAGAAATCAATATTTCTTTAGCTGAAAGAAGTATTCCAGCTCTTCAGATGATGCAAAGTGATGCATTAGAGGTTTTTAAAAATTGGATAGCAATGGAAAATAAAATTGAGTATTAATTCAGTTTATAAAGTTCCAAAATTTTTACTAGAAGTTTTTATATTACAAATCACCTTCATCTGCTCCTCCACCATTTCCATTTTCAGATGTTTTTTTACGAACTTTAGGTTTTAATCCACCATTTATCTTGTAAGATAATGTCAGGAAAGCAGCCTGAGATTGACGTTTATTAGTCATTGTTGCATAAAAACCAGTTCCATAGGATTCATTTTTCCATATTTGTGTATTAAAAATATCACTAATTCTAAAACTGATTGAAAATTTTTCTTTAAATAAATCTTTTTTAACTGCAATATCGGCAGAATAGGTTTCAAACATTTTGCCCTGAGGAGTAATAATCGGTGCACGGTAATTTGCAGAAATCTGAACAGAAAATGATTTACCAAAATTCATAGTAGAGTTCAATTTTGAGGTCCAGCTATAATTATCAGTTGAAATATTGCCATCAATACTATTACCTTCAATAATGCTTCTAAAATAGCTAAAGCTGGCATTAATTCGCCACCATTTTAAAATTTCCTGCTCCAAAATAAAATCAACACCATAGGAGATTCCTTTAGATAAATTTTCGCTGGTCATATTAGAAACTCCTGTTATAGTATCTAGAAATGCAATACGCTTTATAACATCGTTAATTTGACGATAATAAACAGATGTATAAAATGAAGTTTTATTCCAGTATTTAGAATGCCCTAATTCAAATGAATTGATGTATTCAGGTTTTAAATAGGGATTACCATAACGAATCATTAATGGGTTGGAATAATCTTTAAATGGGTTCAAATCGTGCATATCAGGTCGATTTACCCTGCGACTGTAGCTAAGTTGTAATTCGTTCTTATTGGCTAATTTCTTTGAAATATGTAAACTTGGATAGATGCTGAAATAGTTATTAGTAAAAGATTGCAATTGTGTTAATTGATCAGCTTTGGTATTAGCTTGTTCAAACCTCATACCAATTTGCATTGATATACTTTCCCATTCTTTGGAAAAAGTTCCATAAATTGCATTAATATTTTCTATATATTTAAAATGATTAGCTGAATTAATATCGTTAACGTATTGGTTTGTGCTATCAGCTTTATAAAGATGAAAATCATTGTCTACATTTCTAAAAATACCTTGATAACCAGCTTCCAATTTTGTTTTTTCGCTTAAAGGATGTACGTAGTTTATCATTGCATTTCCCACCCAATTGTTGCCATTATCATATTGTTTTTGCAAGCTGGGGTTATTTGCTGAAACGTTTATATAATTCAACATATAATTTATCAAGGTCATATCAGTATTTTCGGTACTTTTTGAAGTGCTGTATGAAAAATCAGCTGTCAATTCACGGTTGCGTTGAGCAAAAGTTTTCTTATAATTTAAAGCAAACATATTGGAGTTGTCACTTTCTGTTTCTTTATTATGTTGCTTATAATCATCTTGTTTCGCAAACAAATAATCATCAGTAAAACTATACAAATCCTGATTGCGCTCACTTCCTCCAGTATTGTATTGTCCCATTAAAGTAAGTGTATTCCTTGGATTGATATACCAGTCGAAACCACCTTTAATAGTATTGTTGTCCATATTTCGTAACATATCAGAGTGCTGAGTTGAATAGGAAGAAGTATCTCTCAGTGTAGCAATCCTATATGTATTTCCATAACCTTTTCCTTGGTTCCATCTACCATCCCATGATGCAAAAACATTGAATTTTTCAGTACTATAATTTAGGTTCAAAGAGCTGTTGTATCTATTATTTGTACCTGCACTAACAGAAGCCATACCATTCAATCCTTGTGCTGTTTTTTTCTTTAACCTGATATTAATTATACCCGACATACCCTCTGGATTGTATTTAGCCGAAGGATTGGTGATAATTTCAATAGCTTCAATAGAACTTGCAGGAATTTGTTCCAATATCGCCTGACGGCTCATTCCTGAAAGGCTCGAAGGACGACCGTCTATCAATATATTTACATTAGTACTGCCCCGTAAACTAACATTTCCATCAATATCAACAGTAACAGCAGGAATATTCTGCATTACATCAACAGCTGAGCCACCTGCACTTACTAAATTTTTATCAACATTCACTATTTTTTTATCTAATGAATACTCCATCATTCGTTTTTCGGCAGTAATCGTTACTTCGCTTAAATTATTTGAAGAAGGCGAAAATTTTATTTGCCCCATTTTTTTTACAATCTCTTTAGGATTCACTGTAATGTTTGGAATCTTTAAGCTAGAATAACCTATAAAGCTCACTACCATATAATAATTCCCAAAAGGTATTTTCTCAATAGTAAATACCCCTTTTTGATTTGTAATGGCACCACCAACCATTACAGAGTCTTTGGAACGAAAAACAACTAAATTGGCATATTCTACAGCCTGTAGTGTCGATTTATCAACTACAACGCCTGAAATACTTCCTATACCAGAAGAGCCATCTCCATTACGTCCGGAACCATCTCCTGAACGCCCTTGAGCTTTTGAATATTGATTTTGAGAAAAAGTGATTTGAGTAAAAACAATTAATAGCATTGTAAAGGTAAAAAATAGTTTTGTAGTGAACTTCATAAATTCTTTAATTTTTGATAAATAATAATAGTTTGCAAAAGTATTGGTTTTATGAATAAAAGCGAGTTGTTTAAGGTATATTAACAATATTTATGATTCAATCTTTATTAAGACAATCAAGTTGATTAAAACTTGCGGAAACAAAAAAAGCGATTAAAGAGAATTTACTTTTAATCGCTTTTTAGAATGTTTAGGAAATAAGTTATTAAGCAATTGAGTTAATTTAAAAAGCTTAATTTAGGATATTAATTAATTGTGTGAATTACTTTATAGCATTTCTATAACATCATAATATATTTTATATTATTTAGCAGGTACGTTTTTCAAAGTTTCTACCAGAAAATCCCAGAATTTAGTTACACTTGCTATGTTAACTTTTTCATCAGGAGAATGAGGAAAACGGATAGTAGGTCCAAACGATATCATATCCCAATTAGGATAAACACCACCTAACAAGCCACATTCCAAACCTGCATGTATAGCATAAATTTTAGGTATTTTCCCAAACTTATTATTATAAATATCTAACATTTTCTTCAAAATAGGAGAGTCGGGATTAGGTTTCCATCCTGGATATTGTCCATCAAAAGTTATTTCTGCACCTGCAAGTTGAAAAACAGATTCCATCTGACTTTCCAGATCAGCTTTGGCAGAATCAACAGAGCTGCGTAATAAGCATAGTGCAGTTGCAGTTCCTGCTTTGATTTCAATAATTGCAAGGTTATTAGAAGTTTCAACCAAACCTTCCATTGCATTACTCATTCTTACGACTCCATTTGGACAGCCATAAATAGCATTAACGAATGTTTTTTGACTCTTTGCTTCCATTACTTTAGCTGGCATATCAGTTGAACTGGCTTCCATTTTCAGGTCGGGTTCTACTGCTGAAAGTTCTTTTTTAACGATGGTTTCAAATTCTTTTAATTTGGCTAAGAAAGCATCTTTAAAAATAGCAGAAATAGTAACGATTGCAAATGATTCGCGAGGAATTGCATTGCGTAAGCTTCCACCATTTAATGTAGCTATTTGTAAACCAAATTCATTCCCAGCTTCTTTCAAAAAACGGTTCATGATTTTGTTGGCATTTCCTCTTCCAAGGTGAATATCTACACCTGAATGTCCACCTTTTAGTCCTGTAATATTTAATTTGAAGGCAATGCTTCCAGCCGAAACAGCTACTTCATTATATTTATAGGAAATGTTTCCGTTTGTACCTCCTGCACAGCCTATATATAATTCACCTTCATCTTCTGAATCAAGGTTCATTAATATATCACCTTTCAGATAGCCTGGTTGTAAACCGAAAGCACCTGTCATTCCGGTTTCTTCATCAATGGTAAACAAAGCTTCAACCATACCATGTTGTAAATTGGTAGCTTCCAAAATAGACATTGCTGCAGCAACACCCATTCCATTATCAGCTCCTAAGGTAGTGCCATTGGCTTTTACCCATTCACCATCAATAAGAGATTCGATAGGATCTTTTACAAAATCATGCGCTTTATCACTGTTTTTTTGAGGTACCATATCCAAATGACCTTGCAAAACAACTCCTTTGCGATTTTCCATACCAGGTGTAGCTGGTTTTCTGATAATAACATTTCCAACTGGATCCACAACTGTTTCTAATCCAAGATCTTCTCCAAATTTTTTCATAAAAGCAATACATTCAGCTTCATGTTTTGAAGGACGAGGAATTTGTGTAAGACTATAAAAATTTTTCCAGATAGCTTTTGGTTCAAGATTTAAAATTTCTTTGCTCATTTTTATATTTTTAAAGATTAATAGACTTGTAATTTAAACAGCAAAGTTATTAATTTATTGGTTTGATGCTTGTCTTTTTCGTTTTTTTTTAGAAATAAAACCGTTTTTACCGTTAACTGGGTTTTAACAACCTTTAACTGATTTTTCAGCTCATTCATTGCTTTATTATTACCTTTGTAGTATAAATTCAACTGCCATGAAAAAATATTTATTTTTTACATTATTTTTTGCATTTTTGGTATATGCTAATGAAACTCAGGCAAAAAAACTTCAAGCTGATTTGTCATATGCTTCATTTTATTCACCTGTTCATGGGCCTTTTTTTGAGACTTACCTTTCTGTTTATGGGAAAAGTGTCCAATTCTTAAAAAATCAAAATGGGAAATTCCAGGCTACTATTGAAATCACCATGCTTTTCAAACAAAATGACAGTATTAAGGATTTTAAAAAATACAACCTTTACAGCCCAGAAGCATTGGATTCCATCAATATCAATTTTAATTTTATTGATCAGCAACAATTTGTACTTCCTAATGGAAATTATACCTACGAATTGATGATTGCCGATAAAAACAGTAATTTACAGCCTTATAAGGTTATGCAGGATATCGTAATTGATTATCCTGTGAACGAAATTAAAATATCTGGTATTGAATTGATTGAATCCTATAAAAAATCAATTACTCCAAGTATTATTTCCAAAAGTGGCTATGATTTAATTCCCTATGTTTCTGATTTTTATCCTGAAAACATTAAAAAAATTACTTTTTATTCAGAAATTTATAATTCCGAAAAGGTATTAGGAAAAACGGAAGCCTTTTTACTTACCTCTTTTATTGAGTCTTATGAAATGATGAAGTTAATTCCTAATTTATATAAAAAGAAAAGAGAACTTGCAAAACCTGTAAATCCTGTTTTTGGCGAATTTGATATTTCTCAACTTCCTTCAGGAAACTACAATTTAGTTATTGAAATAAGAGACAAAACAAATAAGATAGTGGCTTTAAACAAATTGTTTTTTCAAAGGAGTAATCCAGGCATTCGATTTGAAATAAAAGACATTGCAAATTTAAATGTTGAAGAAACTTTTGCAGGTAAGTTTTCTGACAGAGACACACTTGAAGATTATATCCGATCGTTATACCCAATTTCGACTGATATGGAAAAAACATTTATCAACGAACAATTAAAAAAAAATGAACTCAAAACCTTGCAACAATATTTTTTTAATTTTTGGTTGCAACGCAATGCAGTTAATCCAGAAAGTAATTGGTTAGCTTATCAGAAAGAAGTTGAAAAGGTTAATTTCAACTATAGTACACGGGTTAGAAAGGGTTATGATACTGACAGAGGAAGGGTATATTTGCAATATGGTCCTCCCAGCGAAATTGTGGATAGACCTTTTGATGCAGGTGCAAGTTTAAAAGACGGCGGATATGGTTCTGTTCCTTATCAGATATGGCAATACTATAAATTAAATAACCAATCGAACCGGAAATTTGTATTTGCAAATCCAGATCTTGCATTAAGTGATTACACATTGATCCACTCTGATGCTATTGGTGAAATCAGCAATCCTAACTGGAATCGTAAACTATCCCGCAATACAGATGTAATGCAAGAAGAAGATTCACAATACCAAAAAGGAAAAGCAGGTGAATTATTCAAAAACCCTAGATAAACGTTTTTTTAATTTTGTTTTTTACAAAAATAGCTCGTTATTCAAATAATGAGCTATTTTTGTAAACGAAAATTCAAATTATTTTATTCCTGAAAATGAGAAAAATAGGTTTTAATTTCTTTTTACTATTCGAAAGATTGGCTTCAATGATGCCTTTTCGTTCACTTTATATTATATCTGATTTTGTGTACTTTATATTATATTATATACTGAAGTACAGAAAAACAATTATCCTTCAAAACCTTTCAAATGCTTTTCCTGATAAATCTGAAACAGAAATTAAGTTACTTAGAAAGAAATACATGAAAATAATGGCTGATTTGATACTTGAATCCGTTAAGTCATCACATTTGAGCGAAAAAGCTTTACTTAAAAGATTCAAATTCAAAAAGCTTGACTTATTGCAGCAACTTTACAATAAAAACAAAAGTGTTTTTGTTGTTTGCGGACATACTGGTAGTTGGGAAATGTCGGGTATGATATTACCTTTAATTACAAAATATAAATGTTTTGGGATTTATCAGCCTCAAACCAATCCATATTTTGATACCTATATGAAAAAAGTTAGAAGTAGTTTTGGCGTAATTCCTATTGCATCGCAACAAGCATATAAAACTTTCATTCAATATAAAAATGAAACAATATTAAATTTTATTGTTGCTGATCAGGCACCTTCTAAAAACGGTGAACATTATTGGACTCGGTTTTTAAATCAGGAAACTGCATTTTTTACAGGTTTAGAAAAAATGGCTAAGGGTCTTGATTTTGCTGTAGTATTTCTAAATATAATTCGCACTGGAAGAGGAAAATACAGCTTAGAATTTGAATTATTGACCGATCAGCCCAAGCTAACACATACTGGTGAAATATCTGAAATGTATGCTAATGCATTAGAAAGATTAATTCGCCAAAACCCTGAAAACTGGCTTTGGTCGCACAGAAGATGGAAGCATAAACGAAATTAAGCATTGAATATGATAAAAACTGCGGTTGTAATATTAAACTGGAATGGCAAGAAATTTTTAGAAAAATTCTTACCCTCTGTTATTGAGCATAGTAGGGGAGATGTTGAAATTATTATTGCAGATAATGCGTCCTCAGATGATTCACTGGCTTTTATGAAAGCAAATTATCCTGAAATCAGAATTATCATCAATCCTGAAAATGGAGGCTTTTCAAAGGGATATAATGATGCATTCTCACAAATTGAAGCTCAGTATTATGTATTGTTGAACTCTGATATAGAAGTTACTAAAAATTGGATTGAACCTATTATTAACTTAATGGATAATGATGATACTATAGCTGTTTGCCAACCCAAGTTACTATCGTACGCAGAAAAACATAAATTTGAGTATGCAGGTGCTGCAGGTGGTTTTATTGACAAATACGGTTATCCTTTTTGTCGTGGACGTTTGTTCCAGTCACTAGAGCGAGACAATGGTCAGTATGACGATGTATGCGAAATATTTTGGGCAACAGGAGCTGCTATGTTTGTCAGAGCTGAATTATACCACAAACATGGTGGTTTGGATAATGATTTCTTCGCTCATATGGAAGAAATTGATTTTTGCTGGAGACTCAAAAATGAAGGATATAAAATCATGTATTGTCCTGATTCTGTTGTTTATCATGTTGGTGGTGGCACTTTACCTAAAAATAATGCCCGTAAAACTTATTTAAACTTTCGAAATAACTTCTTTTTATTATTAAAAAATTTACCGAGTGAAAGATTGGTAAAAGTATTTGCTTACAGACTTTTTCTTGATTCTATTGCAGGACTCAAGTTTTTATCTGAAGGTGGTTTTAATGACTTGTGGGCTGTTGTTAGAGCTCATTTTAGCTTTTAT
Organism: uncultured Bacteroides sp.; assembly: GCA_964496885.1. Taxonomy (GTDB): domain Bacteria; phylum Bacteroidota; class Bacteroidia; order Bacteroidales; family JACABE01; genus JACABE01. Next base: position 18,258 of record CAZCBG010000012.1, read on the forward strand.
GCATACTTAAACAATAATCTTAAAAAACGAAAGAAAATTCATCATAAAACTGTCAGTAAAATATATAATCGAAATATTGTATGGGAACATTATATAAAGAAGAAAAAACATTATAGTGAATTATTAAAAGAAGACTTCAGTAAATAAAAGATTGAGTATTAAAATATAATTATTATTTAAAACTCCTCATTGCCAAACGATAACCTTCTAATCCAAAACCAACTATACTTCCTTTGCAGTTTGGAGCAATCAATGATATATGACGGTATTCCTCACGGGAAAAAATATTTGAAATGTGCACTTCAACTACAGGAGAACTAATGGCTTTCACTGCATCAGCAATAGCTATAGAAGTATGAGTATATGCACCAGCATTAAGAATAATTCCATCGTAAGTAAATCCCGTTTCATGCAATTTATTGATAATTTCACCTTCAATATTGCTTTGAAAATATTCTATTTTACTATCATTAAATTCCTTACATAAGTTTTCAAAATAATCTTCAAAACGCTGATTTCCATAAATATTATTTTCGCGTTTGCCTAAAAGGTTCAGATTGGGTCCGTTGATGATAATAATTTGCATGGATGGATGTTTTTCAAAATTATACTTTAAAAGGAAAAACTTGAACAATCATAAAATAAATACGAAGAAAACTGAATTCAATGTATTAGCTTTTTAATTGAATTTCTGGTTTTGAAATTTCAACAAACACTTCTTGTTTTTCTTCATCAAAATCAACCGTAATCTTGTCATCCTGAACAAGTTTTGTTTTTATAATCTCTTCAGCAACAATGTCTTCCACATATCTTTGAATTGCTCGTTTTAATGGACGGGCACCAAACTGAGCGTCCCAACCTTTTTCAACAATATAATCTTTTGCTTTTGTAGTAATAGAAAGTTTGAAGCCTAGTTTTTCTATTCTATCTAAAAGGTAAGAAAGCTCTATATCAATTATTTTGTGAATAGATTCTCTTTCTAAAGGTTCGAAAATGATGATATCATCAATTCTATTTAAAAATTCAGGCGCAAAAGATTTTTTTAAAGCATTTTCTATGACCCCTTGAGCATAGGTTAATTTTCCGGATTCTTTTGCAGAAGTATTAAATCCAACACCTTGGCCAAAATCTTTCAATTGGCGTGAACCAATATTAGATGTCATGATCACTATTGAATTTTTAAAATCTACTTTTCTACCCAAACTATCGGTAAGGACACCATCATCAAGAACTTGCAAGAGCAAGTGAAATACATCGGGATGAGCTTTCTCAATTTCGTCCAATAAGATAATAGAATAGGGGCGTCGTCTGACTTTTTCGGTCAATTGGCCACCTTCTTCGTATCCAACATATCCCGGAGGCGCACCTATAAGTCTTGATACTGCAAATTTCTCCATGTATTCACTCATATCAATTCTTATGAGAGCATTTTCTGTATCGAAGAGGTATTTTGACAAGACCTTGGCTAAATAGGTTTTTCCAACTCCAGTTGGTCCAAGAAAAATAAAAGTTCCAATGGGTTTGTTGGGATCTTTAAGACCCGCACGATTTCGCCTGATAGCTTTTACAACCTTTTTAATTGCCTCATTCTGTCCGATAACTGCACCTTCCAGTTCAGTTTCCATTTTGATTAAACGTTCGCCTTCGTTTTGGGCAATACGTTGAACTGGAACGCCTGTCATCATGGCAACTACTTCGGCAACATTATCTTCTGTTACTACTTCCCTGTGAAGCTGAGCATCTTCTTCCCAGCGTAGTTTTGCAGTTTCAAGCTTTTCGGCCAATTGTCTTTCTATATCCCTGAACTTGGCTGCTTCTTCATATTTCTGGCTTTTTATGGCTTTGTTTTTTTGAAGTTTAGTATCCTCAATCTGAGTCTCAACATCAATAATTTCAGAAGGAACATTGATATTTGTTATATGAACCCTTGAACCAGCTTCATCTAATGCATCTATGGCTTTATCGGGTAAAAAACGATCGCTCATATAACGGTTGGTCAGATATACACAGGCTTTAATAGCATCATCAGAATAAGTAACCAAATGATGATCTTCGTATTTAATTTTAATATTATTTAGAATCTCTACGGTTTCTTCAGGTGAAGTTGCGTCAACCAATACTTTTTGGAATCTTCTTTCCAAGGCACCATCTTTTTCGATGTACTGACGGTATTCGTCAAGAGTAGTTGCTCCAATACATTGTATTTCACCTCTTGCCAACGCTGGTTTAAACATATTGGAGGCGTCCAGAGAACCGGAAGCGTTACCAGCACCAACTATTGTATGAATCTCATCAATAAAAAGAATAATATCCGGATTTTTCTCTAACTCATTCAATACAGCTTTCATTCGTTCTTCAAATTGACCACGGTATTTAGTGCCAGCTACTAATGAAGCTAAATCAAGTGTTACAAGTCGTTTGTTAAACAAAGCCCTTGAAACTTTTCGCTGAACGATTCTTAAGGCTAAACCTTCTGCAATGGCTGATTTACCTACACCTGGCTCTCCTATTAAAATAGGATTGTTTTTCTTACGACGGCTCAATATTTGAGCAATTCTTTCTAATTCTTTGTTTCTCCCAACAATTGGATCTAATCGATTTTCTTCTGCAGCTTTTGTTAAATCTCTGCCAAAATTATCCAGAACAGGTGTTTTTGATTTTACATCTCCAGTTTTCTTTTGAGAACCGCCATAACTTTTAGTATCGTCATCATCTGCATAATCGGAATTTCCTTCAGGTAATTCATCTTTAGGACTAAATTTAATATCTTCTGATTTATTGTTTTGGTTATTTTGCATTTGTTCTTTTAATGAAGTATACGTTACACCCGATTCGTTGAGTAATTTGGTAACGATATTGTTTTCGTCTTTTAAAATTGCCAATAATAAATGTTCAGTGCCAATCAATTCGCTTTTATTTAATTTTGCTTCTAAATAGGTTATTTTCAGTGCTTTTTCGGCTTGTTTAACCAAAGGTAAGTTTTCAGTTTCCTTTAAGCTTGTTTTGGCAACTTTTGCAATTGCTAACTCAATATTGCGCTTTAAAGCAGGAATATTTATATCAAGATAAGCGAGAATTTGTATTGCAATCCCTTCACCATCTCTTATAATACCCAACATAAGGTGTTCTATACCAATATAATCATTACCCAGACGCATAGCTTCTTCTCTGCTAAACGTTAGAACATCTTTGACTCTTTGTGAAAAATTTGCTTCCATTTTAAATAATAGTTTGTATTAGGTTAACAAATAAACATGCTAAAAGTTTAAAACAATGTGTTTTAAGTTAACTTTGAACTTTCCAGATATAAGTTATTCAAAATTAGGCAGTATTATATAATTTCCCAAAAAATACTGTTTTTTTTATCAACAGAATTATGTTAGTAATAAGACAAAAAAAAGATTTGTTTAATTCCTTTAATTTAAGTAATTTCGTAAAGTTTTAACTATGCTTATAAATAGTTGTTTTTGAACAAATTACAGATATGGAAATACAAGAAGGTGAAAAAATTATTAAAGTAAACATCGAGACACAAATGAAATCGTCCTACATTGATTATTCAATGTCGGTAATCGTTTCGAGAGCTTTACCCGATGTCAGAGACGGATTAAAACCCGTTCATAGAAGGATATTATTTGCAATGTATGATCTTGGAATACTTTCCAATCGTCCTTATAAGAAATCAGCCAGAATAGTCGGGGAAGTATTGGGTAAATATCATCCACACGGAGATACTTCAGTTTATGATGCTATGGTTAGAATGGCACAGGATTGGTCATTACGTTATCCTATGATTGATGGTCAGGGAAACTTTGGTTCAATTGACCAGGATCCACCTGCTGCTATGCGTTATACAGAAGCAAGATTACAAAAAATTGCAGAAGAAACACTGAGCGATTTAGATAAAGACACGGTTGATTTTCAATTAAATTTTGATGATTCTTTAAAAGAGCCTTGTGTGTTACCTTCACGCATTCCACAATTATTGATTAACGGTACTTCAGGAATTGCTGTAGGTATGGCTACCAATATGCCTCCTCATAATTTAACAGAGGTAATTGAGGGGATTATTGCCTATATTGAAAATCATGAAATTACCATTCCTGAATTGATGAAGTTTATAAAAGCTCCTGATTTTCCTACAGGTGGTATTATATACGGCTACGAAGGTGTTAGAGATGCTTTTGAAACAGGTAGAGGCAGGATTGTTATCAGAGGCGAGGCAACTATTGAAAATGAAGAAAATGGCAAAGAAAGGATAATTGTAACTTCTATCCCATACCAGGTTAATAAAGCTGAAATGATTAAAAAAACAGCTGATTTGGTAAATGAAAAGAAAATTGAAGGCATCAGTGATATTCGCGACGAATCAGACAGAACCGGAATGCGTATTGTTTATGAAATCAAAAAAGATGCTGTAACAAATGTAGTGCTCAATAAATTATATCAATACACAGCTTTACAATCCTCATTTAGTGTCAACAACATTGCTCTTGTAAAAGGCAGGCCTGTGATGTTGAATCTTAAAGATATGATTCGCCACTTTGTGGATCATCGGCATGAAGTGGTTGTTAGAAGAACTAAATACGAATTAAGTGAAGCATTAAAAAGAGCCCATATTCTAGAAGGTTTACTCATTGCATTGGATCATATTGATGAAGTAATTGCAATTATCAGAGGGTCTAAAACAGTAGATGATGCCAGAACAGGTTTGATGGAAAAGTTCGGATTGTCCGATTTACAATCCAGAGCCATTGTGGATATGCGTTTACGTAGTTTGGTTGGTCTCGAAAGAGATAAATTAAAAGACGAATACGATGAATTGCAAAAAATGATAGAATATTATCAATTGGTGTTGTCAGACGAAGGCTTAAGGATGGAAATTATTAAAAATGAGCTGATTGAAATCAAAGATAAATATGGCGATAAAGCAAAAACAGAAATAGAATATTCAGCTTCTGACTTTAAAATAGAAGATACCATAGCAGATGATGATGTGGTCATTACCATTTCACATTTAGGTTATATCAAAAGAACTGTACTCACTGAATATCGTCGGCAAAATAGGGGCGGACGTGGTTCAAAAGGTTCAAATTCAAGAGATGAAGACTTCCTGGAACACTTGTTCATCGCTTCTATGCACAATAATATGTTGTTCTTTACTGAAAAAGGGAAATGTTTCTGGATGAGGGTTTTTGAAATCCCTGAAGGGACTAAAGTTTCAAAAGGACGTGCTATTCAAAACCTTATTAATATCGAAAGAGATGATAAAGTTCGTGCTTATATCAATATTAAAAACCTTAAAGATGAAGAATATATCAATAATAATTTTATCATTCTTTGTACTAAAAACGGTATTATTAAAAAGACATCTGTTGCTGCTTATTCACGACCACGTCAAAACGGTATAAATGCAATTACCATCAGAGAAGGTGATCAGTTACTGGAAGCAAAATTAACCAATGGTACCAACGAAGTAATGCTTGCATTAAAATCAGGGAAAGCGATTCGATTTAACGAAGCCAAAGTTCGCCCAATGGGTCGGAATGCAGCAGGTGTAAAAGGTATTACTCCTCAAAATAGCAAAGACGAAGTAATTGGGATGCTTTGTGTTACAAGCCCTGAAGATGATATTTTGGTAGTTTCCGAAAATGGTTATGGTAAACGCTCAAAATTAGAAGATTACCGTGAAACCAACAGAGGCGGTAAAGGTGTGAAAACAATTAATATTACCGAAAAAACAGGTAGTTTAATTGCAATCAAGAGTGTATTGGACAATGATGATTTAATGATTATCAATAAATCAGGTTTGATTATTCGTTTAGCCATTGCTGAATTAAGAGTGATGGGAAGAGCAACACAAGGTGTCAGACTCATTAAATTGAGAGAGGACGATGCAATTGCAGCTGTTGCAAAGGTAATCAATGATGAAGAAGATGAAGATCTCATTGACGGAGAAGAAATCATAGAAGGTGATGAAATCCATGAACTTGAACACGGCGAAAGACACGTTAAAATTCATTCAGAATTAGATATTGTGGGTGATAATATTGAGATTAGTGATGATATCAATGAGATTAAACCAACTGAAGAAGATACTGAATAAAATCCGGCACTAAATTTGCATAATCAATAAAAAAACATATTACTTTTGTAATTATCAGAATAAATTATAAACAATAAAATCAAAAAGATGAAAAAAGTCGTTTTATTATTATTTATGGTAACATCTTTTATCATGTTATCCGCACAAAACACTAAGGTACAAAGTGCATTTAGCTATTTAAGAAGTGGAAGACTGGACAAGGCAATGGAAAATATTGAACCTGCTATAACCCATGAAAAAACCATGAACGATCCCAAAACATGGAATTATAGAGGAACAATTTACATTCAAATTTCAGCTTCAACTGATTCAAATATCCAAAAGCTTGCACCCAATTCAGTTCAAATTGCTTATGATTCCTATCAAAAATCAATAGAATTAGACAAAGATAAGGAATTTGAGCAAAAAAATATGATAGGGTTATTTGCCTGTGCCGAAGAATTTTACAACAAGGGTGTAAAATTATTTAATTTAAAAGACTTTAGCAATGGATTATTGGCTTTTGAAAAAACAATTAAAATCAATAATGTTTTTGGGAAAAGAGACACTCTGGCTACTTTTAATGCTGCATTATGCGCTGAATATTCAAATAATAGAGTAAAAGCAAAAGAACATTATTTGTCTTTAGTTAGAAGTAATTTTTATCAGCCTTCCATATATACTTCTTTATCAAATATATATAGAGATGATAAAGATACACTTAAAGCCATTAAAACAATTGAAACTGGAAGAAGAAAATTTCCTAATGATTTTCAACTTATTATCGATGAAGCGAATATATATTTATTTACAGGAGATGCCCTTAAAGCACAGAATGCATTAAATGTTGCTATCGCAAAAGACTCTACTAATGCAACCGTATTTTTTGCTGTAGGAACAAACTATGAGAAAACAGGTGATATGCAAAATGCTGAAAAAGCATATAATAAAGCGATAGAGCTAAAACCAGATTATGCAGATGCTATTTATAATTTAGGTGCATTAAAATTTAATACAGCAAAAAGTTTACTTGAAAAAGCAGAAAATTTACCTTTAGGCGATAAAAATTATGATGTTTTGAAACTACAGGCCAAAGATAAAATGAATTTAGCAATGCCATATCTTGAAAAAGCTTCTGAAATGCAACCTGATGATGACGTTATATTAACTGCTTTAAAAGATATTTATGTAAGATTAAATTTACTTGATAAACTTAAAGTTGTCAATCAGAAACTAGCAAATTTAAAAACAAAAACACCTAAAAAATAGTAATTCTTTTAATCATAAAAAGAGGAGTAATATTAGACTCCTTTTTTTATATTTATTATTTCCTATTTAACATAATATTAATTATAGGACATTTGTTTTAGAATTAAAATATTGATTATAAATGACATACAAATAATTAAAAGTCAATAAATGTATTTAAATTAAATTTATTAAATATTAATTAAAAATCTTTCAGATTTAAAACCTGAAAGCAAAAAAATAATTTTCCGAAAATTATAAAAATTCTACGCTATAATCTTTATGTATAATTACATCAGCAGTTTTTTTCAACGCACTTACCATTTTATGTTCTTGCAACAATACCTGCATACGGTATTCATTCTGTGGTTCTTTACCTCTCAGTAACTGAGCTTTTTTGGTATCGTGATAAGTCAGGTCAATAAAAATCCTAAGATCAATAGCATCGGTTTTCATGGCATACAATCCATCAATAATTAACATGTCAACACCTTTAAAATCAGTTATCAACGTATCAACCTGTTCAGTTACCAAATCAACACAAGGCATGGTTGACGATTTATCATTCTTAAAATCAGAGATATTTCGATAAATTGTATCCCAATCGTATTCGGTATACCCTACTACTTTATCAATTCCATTTTTCATGCGAAATTCAGTTCTTTCCAAAGGCAGAACTTTATAGTAATTATCGATATGGATTGGTTTGGCAATAATAGCATGTTTTCTCAAGCCTTTTGCGATCACATGAGCTAATTCTGTTTTACCAGTTCCAGATTCTCCGGATATAGCCACAATGAATTTATCTTTTTTTCTTTTAAGGATTTCCAGAATAATTTCTTCTCCTGCTATCCGGTGTTTATCCTCTATTAATAATATATCTCCTAACATAATTTTTATTTTTTCTTAATAACTTAATCGAAGCACTAATTTCCCCATATAATACTTTGTAAATTTTAACTTATTTGAGTTAATGGATTTTTTTCTTGATCTGATATTATAATTTAAAAATTTGCCAATTGTGTGTATCAATATGTAATTGTTTATTATTCAAATTAATATCAACAATTTTTAAATCTGATTCAATGCGAATTTTTATTTCATGTGCTTTAATTTCACAAAAATAGCATGCGTTTTTAAAATTAAAATTGAAACTAAGTTTTTTCCAGAATTTTGGCAAATCAGGATTAATTTGAACGATTTCGCCTTTCAGATCTACTCCAGCATAAGTTGATAAAGTTATCCAAACAGTTCCAGCCATTACGCCAGTATGAATCCCCTCAGCTGTAGTTCCACCCTGAATATCAGAATAATCACTTGTAAGGGCATCGGTAAACATTTCCCACCCAAGGTCTTTGAGATGAATCAGATTTGCCAGGTAAGCATGAACAACCCTGCTTAAAGTTGAACCATGAGAGGTTCGTGCCAGGTAATATTCCATATTTTTCGATACATAATTCTCGGGTAATGCATAGCCAAGATGATGAATCATTGAAGTAACTTCATCAGGATTCAGATTGTAAAAAAGCATCAATGAATCGGCTTGTTTTGCTACTTTGAAAGCATCGGGTGTTAAATTTTCAGCCTTTAAAATTCTATCCATACGGTAAATATTTCCGTATTTTTTCTTATAAACTTCCCAATCCAGTTCCTTTAAATCGAAATAACCGTCATATTGTGCAATAATTCCTTCATTAGATATTATCAAATTCATTTTTTTAGCAATATCCATCCATTGATCTATCTCAGCTTGGGTAAAATTACAGGTTCTGAATAATTTGTTTTTTTGATCTGTTTTCAATGTATTGAGATAATCAGCTGTTTTGTTAAACATCCAGATTGTCATTAGATTGCTGTATGCATTATCTCGTAATCCATCTTCTGTTGCATCAGGATTTTTTTCATGAAATTCATCAGGTCCCATTACCTTTTCAATAGAATATCTTTGTGTTTTTTCATTATAAATCGCTTTACTTTCCCAAAATCTGCAAATTTCAATCAGCATTTCTGCACCATAAGCAAGCATAAATTCTTCATCCATATTTACATGATGATATTGCAGGATATTGTAAGCTATTGCAAGCGAAACATGGCGTTGCAATGAGCTGCTGTCTTCACCCCATTTGCCGTTTGCTGGATTAAGATGGTATTTCTGGGTTTCTTCCTTACCTGAACTTCCACTCTGCCATGGAAACATAGCACCTTTAAATCCATATTCTTTTGCATATTTTCTTGCTTCATCCAGTCTACGATAACGGTACATTAAAATTGACTTTGCAATTTCTTTAAAATGAATAAAATAGACTGGCAAAACAAACATTTCATCCCAAAAAATATGACCACGATAAGCTTCTCCGTTCAATCCTCTAGCTGGAATACTAACATCAAGTTGTTCATTATGAGGTGAATTTGTAGTCATTAAATGATATAAATGCAATCGTATCATCTTTTGCGACAATCGATCTCCTTCAATTTGAATATCAATTTTACTCCATAATTTGCGCCATTCAATTGCAGATTCAACAATTATCTGATCAAAATCAAGTATTTTCGACAATTTATCAAACCCAAACTTTTCTGCAAGCAGAAATTCCGTTTCCTTCCATTGCTTAATTACAATAATTTTCTCAAGCAAAAGTGAATCATTTTGTTTTAACTGAAATGAAAATTCTGTACTTGCAACAGCTTTAGAAGTTTTGTTTACATAGTTAGCATTAACCTCTTTTTCATTTATATATACTGATAGTTTTGAACTTACACTTATTAAAATATTCGATTGAGTGGTTTTGGCAGCCACAAACATAAAATTATCTTCACTTTTTTCAGAAAGACTTTCCAGATGATGCTGGTTTAGATCGTTATAACGCGCAACACCTGCATTTAGATGATTGGCTGTAAGACTAACTTTTACTGTAATTTCCCCTGAATAGTTTAAGGGTTCAATTTTGTATTCAATGGCAGCAATATTTTCGTCTTTCATACTAGCAAAACGAAAAGAAATAACTTTGGTAATCTTGTTCAGTTTATCCTTAACAATCATCTCCCTACGAAACAATCCGGATTTAAAATCAAGGTTTCTTTTAATAGAAATAATTTTAACTGTGTTGACATCTAGGTATTCGCCATCATCAATTTTAAAAGTAATGGGTAAAAAATTCGTTGCATTGACAAAATCTTCATTTTCAATATCTTTTGCAGCAACTCTGGAAACCAAAGTATTGTATAATCCAGCCATGTAAGTTCCTGGATAATTTATACCATTGGCCGAAGTCTCTTCCATGGCTCCTCTGCATCCGAAATAACCGTTACCAATTGTAAGCAAAGATTCTCTTGATCTTTCTTTTGCAGCATCGTAATCATAATAGGTCAATGACCAATTGTCCTCATCATAATCCTTTTCAAACCATTTGGCGATACCTTCAATTCCGATTTCCTCAATATCTTCAACTACAATATCGGCACCATTTGCAAGTAGTTCTTGAGAGTTTCCTTCACGGGCTAACCCTAAGACCAAGCCAAAATTTCCTTTTTTCCCAGCCTGAACACCTGAAATTGCATCTTCAACAATGACCGTTCTATCATAGGAAACACCTAAATTATCAGCGGCTGTTGTAAATATATCAGGTTCAGGTTTTCCTTTTAAACCAATTTCAGCAGAAACTTCACCATCAACCCGGGTTTCAAAAAGATCAATCAGTTTTGCAGCAGTTAAAACAACTTTACAGTTTTTTGAAGACGAAGCCACACCAACCTTTATCCCTTTTTCAATGAGCTCATGTATAAGATTGACAGTGGATGGATAAGCTTCTACACCATCTTTTTCAAGAATTTCGTTAAAGTAAAAGTTTTTACGGTTACCTAAGCTGCAAACTGTTTCCATTAGAGGATTATCATCAGGATTTCCAAATGGGATATTTATATTTCTTGATACTAAAAAAGATTGTACGCCCTGATATCTAGGTTTGCCATCTACAAAGGGTAGGTAGTCATTTTCATGGGTAAATTCCTTAAAAGTTTCATGGTGTTTTACTACTCTTTCTTTAAGATAAGCATCAAACATGGCTTTCCAGGCATGGCTATGTACCAATGCTGTTTTGGTAATGACTCCATCCAGGTCAAATATCACAGCATCAAATAGGTATTTTTTTTGCATAAACTAATCATTTAAATTATTTTCAGCCAGTAACTGGCAAAAGCATCTATAAAAAGTGAATTATTTCCAGGCCCGATTTCAATCAATTGCCCTAAAAGATCACTCATATCCTTCAGTTTTGAAATATCGAACATAAAATGTTTTTTCTCGTCTGACAGATTATGTATTATCAACAATTTTTCATCCTTGTAGTTTCGTTCAAATTGCAGCATTGAATCAATTTCTATGTTTTTTTCGTCAAAAGCTTTGATCCAATGAAGGTCTCCCCTACCAAAAGTTTTGTGTTCAGACCTTGTCTTGATTTGAGTTTTAAGGGCTTTATAAACGATAGCTTCATAAGATTTATCATCTTTCAGCTCAATTTCCAACTGCGTCCAGTTTATCCGTCCTCTCACCAGAAACCTTGTATCATCTTTGCCAGCCAATTTAATGGTTTCTTTATAATAATTTTCATCGTTGAGTTTACCAAATTCATCGCCATAATAGATAATTGGAGTTCCAGGCAAAGTAAGCATTACAGAAAAAGCCAAGGCAATTTTACTTGGATTTCTATCCATCAATTCAGATAATCTGGCTGAGATCCCCTGCCCTAGCCTAAAATCCCATTCAGGTTTTTTACAATAGTTTTCATGAATATACTTTCGGTCTTGCTCTGATACATAAGTTAATTCAAGACTCAATTCATCGTGGCACCTTAAAAAGGTAAACCATTGGCTATTAGACGGTATTTCGGGTGTTATACTTTTATCCAAAACCTGAATAATCGGATCTTTGCTTGCAGAACCCAAAGCTTTATAAATCTGAGGCATCAGGGGAAAATGATAGCCAGCATGGCATTCGTCGCCATTACCGAAGTATTTAACGACTTCTTTTGGCTGCTGACAGGCTTCTGCTAACAACAAGGTATTGGGTTGAACAAAATCTAAAATAGTTCTAAAAATCTTAACGATGGTATGCGTCTGTGGTAAATTTTCACATGTGGTTCCTTCTTCTTTCCATAGATAAGGAATAGCATCTGCACGGAAACCATTTACCCCTTTTTGAAGCCAAAATAAAAAAATTCTGGCCATTTCAATCAATACCATTGGATTACGGTAATTTAAATCGGGTTGAAAATCGAAAAAACGATGAAAAAAATATTCAGTACCCTGTTTTTTCCAGTTACTTTCTTCAATTCCATAAAAGATAATGCGGGCATCTTTATATTTTTCGCTATTTTTATTCCAGATATAATAATCCCTGTAAGGATTGTCTTTAGATTTGACAGCTTCCTGAAACCAAAAATGTTCTTCGGAGGTATGATTGATGGCAATATCAAAAATCACTTTGATATTCTTTTCTTTTGCTTTATCAAGAAATATTTCAAAACAATCTTTTCCATTCAGCATCGTATCGCCAATAATATCAGAACGGATTTTCCGATAATTCTTGATATCAAAACCAGCATCGCGCATTGGAGAATCCAATACAGGTAATAGCCATAAACAACTTACTCCCAATTCTGATAAGTAATCGAGCTTATCCATCAATCCATTAAAATCGGTATTGAACAAATCGACGTATAAAGAGTAAATAGTAACATCCTTGTACCACTCTTCATCCTGAGCAGTAATTTTATTATTCTGTTTAAAGTTTTGTATTTCTTTTAAAAAAGCTTCAAATAATGCTGATTTTCCATCATCATAAAGTTGAACCCAGAGATTAAATAAATTGTCTTTAAATTGATGCATAAAAAATTAAATAGATTAAATCCTTTTTACTTCTTTAATCGATACAAACAATGAACTGATGGCACCCAATAACATTAATACACCAGCCATTAATATGGAATTAAGCGGATCATTATTCAGAAAATGTTTTAAAATCAATCCACCGAAAACACCATTGATAATTTGAGGGATAGTGATTGACATATTAAAAAGCCCCATAAACATTCCCATTTGCCTGGGCGGAATAGAGCTAGCCAACATAGCATAAGGCATTGCCAGTATACTTCCCCAGGCAACACCGATTCCAATCATTGGTAAAATCAACAATTGAGAATTAGGTATGATTGCAAACGAGAGAAATGAAAACCCGCCAATGGCCAAAGCCAAAGCATGTGTTTTTTTTCTACCAATTTTTGCAGCAATCATTGGCAAACTAAGTGCTATTATAGCTGATACCAGGTTGTAAACTCCGAATAAAATACCTACCCAATTACTAGCCTCCCTAAAAGCCGGAGAATTAGGATCTGTTGTTCCATAAAATGTTTTTGCTACTGCAGGTGTAGTAAAAACCCACATCGAAAATAAAGCAAACCATGAAAAAAACTGCACTATTAGCAACTGAATCATGGGTTTAGGTATGCTGAATTTTGTTTTCTCTTTTACAGTTTTATCTTCTTCTTCATAAAATTCAGGAGGATATTCTTTAGTCCTCACTACTGTCCAAATTATAGAAGATAGCAAAACAGCAGCTCCTATATAAAATGAGAAATATACATTTGGAGCAACTAATCCTGCATGTAAAGGTTCTTTTGAAATACAAAACCAATTTCCTAAAATGTAAGGCAACCATGATCCAACAACAGCTCCTATCCCAATCAACAAGGTTTGCATCGAAAATCCTGTAGCATGTTGTTCTTCTGGAAGTTTATCAGCAACTAAAGCCCTGAATGGTTCCATTGAAATATTAATAGAAGCATCCATTATCATCAACATTCCTCCTCCGATAAGCATTGGTGAAATAAAATTGGCAAGATGAGGTGCATTGGGCATAAGAATTAAGGCAGTGGCTGTGAGAAAAGCACCTACAAGAAAATAAGGCCTTCTTCTCCCAAATCGATTCCATGTTTTATCGCTAAAATAACCAACAATGGGTTGAACAATCATTCCTGTTAATGGTGCAACTAACCAAAACCAGGGCAATTCATCCACTTTTGCTCCAAACGTTTGTAAAATAGCGGAAGCATTTGCATTTTGCAAGGCAAATCCAAATTGTATTCCCAGAAATCCGAAACTCATATTCCAGATTTGCCAAAAACTCATACGTGATTTAGTCTTCATAAGCAGTTTTATATCAATTATTTATTAAATTTTTTAATATATGATTAATTTCTTTGTCTCAGTAAAATCGCCTTGTTTCACTTCACAAAAATACAAACCCTTTGCAAAAGAAAAGTTGAAATCTTTTTTGGTAAAAAGTTTATCATTTGCAATTACATAAGTATTGCTAACTATTTTTCTGCCACGGATGTCGTAAAAACTTATCTGTACCTGATTTACCGTTCTATCTTTGTAATTCAGGAAAATATTCAAATTATCTGCAGAAGGATTTGGAAAAACTTCAAATAAACCAGCCCCCATGGGTTTACTAATCTTAAAAGGAGGTTTTACTAAATTTGGAATTGCTAATTTCTTATTAGTCAAAACATGATATTCCCCAGGCAAAAGACTGATTGTTTTAGCATTACCTGAAACAGTAATATTATCTCCTGTAAAATAGTCATACCAAAGTCCATTTCCAGGAAAATTAACTATCATTTCATTTTTAACAACATCAAAATTACCGAATACAACTGCATTCATACTATTATTTTTGAACATGATTTGCTTTAACAATGTAGAAGCATCTATTGTAAAATCATTGGTTTGAAAACAATCTGAATTTTCTTTTTTTAATTTTGTAATGGCAGCATACACTTGATAAAGATTTCGCCGGTTAATGTTTTGATAATATTCCCATTTTATAGGTTTTTCACCAGTTCTGCCATTAAAGTCAATATTAATATCATACCCAAGTTCGCCAAATTGCCACATCATTTTTGGTCCCGGAATTGTAAGAAAGAAACAAGCGTTCATCTCCATTCTTGAAAGTGCAGTTTCTTCTGTTTTAATATCATAATATGCATCTGAATTTCCCCATTGCAAACATTTATACATCAGTCTTTCTTCATCATGACTTTCCATATAGCCTACTATACTAGAAGAGTCCCACCCTCTGTTTAAATAAGAAATCCATGAAAAATCTGATGCATTTTGATATCCCATGGCAGCTTGAGCATAATTGTAATTTAAATTGCCCCATAGCATCATTCCTTTTGATGACAATACAGTTTCTTCATCGTTATCAGCAAAATGTTCAAGTATAACATAAGCAGCTGGATTTACCGACCAGATGGTGTCTGCATATTTTGAAAGTATACCGATTCTACCTGCATCATAATGCGCAAATGCAGAAGTATTTCCCAATGTATAGTTTTGAGTAAACCCTTTGGATAAATCAAATCTGAATCCATCAACTTTAAATTCGTTCAGCCAAAATTTTAAAACATGGTTGATATATTTTTGAGTTGCTGAAGATTCATGGTTAAAGTCAAAACCTACATTATAATCGTGTCGAGGCGTTGTATTATAAAATGGACTTGTAATAGAAGGCCGGTTATTTTGCGAATCCCAGTATAGCATCACATAAGGTGAAGTCCCGAATGAGTGATTATAAACGACATCGAGAATAACAGCAATTCCTCTTCCATGGCAGCTATCTATCAATGCTTTCAATGCATCTCTTGGTCCATAATATTTATCAACAGCACAATAATAATTAGGGTTATACCCCCAGCTATTGTTCCCTTCAAATTCATTTACAGGCATAAGTTCAATGGCATTAATTCCAATGCTTTGCAAATAATTTAAAGAGTCGATAACAGCATTAAATGTGTGTTTCGAAGTAAAGTCTCTTACTAAAAGTTCGTAAATAATTAATTTTTGTTTAGGAAGCATATTAAAAACCGTATTCGTCCAAACATATCCATTTTGAGCAGTTTGCAATACACTAGCAATTCCCTTAGCTTTTAAAGGATAGCTCAGCATATTTGGGTAGGTTAATGGTGAAATATAGGAATCGTTCCATGGATCGCTCACTTTTTCTGAATAAGGATCGCCAATTCTTATTTTACCATCAACCAAATATTGAAAAATATATTCTTTTCCAGGGATAAGATTGTTGATAGTTAACCAGAAGTTTTGTCCAAAAGGAGTTTTCTTCATCTGAAATGAAGTGTCTAAATCCCAATTATTAAAATCACCTATTGCCATCACATTATTTTTATCAGGGGCAAACAAAGATAAAATTACAGTGGTCGAATTAATATAGTTTATTCCATCGATAATTCCTGAAGGTAAGGATTCTACAACATTAGGTTTCATAATAAAATAATTAAAAGTATCACTGATGCTTGTATTTAAACTATAAGCAATTGCTTTAATCAAATTATTTCCATGATTGTTTGCTATAATAGAATATGTGACACTGTCATTCGTTGTTGATATTAATTTAATATTGTTTTGAAAGAGAACAATAGAATCAGCATGATCGCTAAAAGCGTTGACACGGATTGTATCACCGGGCATGACTATCAATAATCCACCATTAGGTTTTTCCAAAAACAAGTTTAAACCTAGTCCGTAAACTGATGCAAAAATATCACTCCCATCCGAAGCTTTACCTTCATAATAACTGCCAGCATTGGATGCTGTTTCACTTCTAAAAACAAAGGCAAGTTTTTTAATGACTTCTCCTGAAGGTACTCCATAAAAACTTCGTATCGAAGGTGATATTTTAAGTTGATAAATAGATGGTGAGATTTTAGTAAGTTTAGTATCAGTAGTGTTCTGCCCCCAGCTTGTTTTGACGTATTTCCAGTCGCTGTTGGATGTACTCAGATTAGTAATTACTCCTGTATGAGCATAAATATCACCAGTATAATTTACAAGCCCAGCATTACCAAGCTGAATATCGAAAACTATAGTAACAGAATCATTATCATGTATAAATACAGGATTTGTTGTTATCTGAGCTGATAAAAAAGCAGATGATGTAAAAAAAATAGTAAGTAACAGACAAAAAGAATAAAGTAAAGTGTTTTTTTTCACAGTCAGTAGGATTTTAAATAATTGATTAATAATACCAACACTTTTTTGGTAATAAAGTTAGGTTTATATTGCAAATGTATTAAAAAAAAGGATAGCATTATTTTTAATACGAATAATTTGATATTATTTTGATAAAAACTTTTATTTTTAAAAAAAATAATTATATTTGCAAAACAATTGAAGTTAAATGATGTTTCAAGTAATTATCAATTACTAATTAAACCAAACTAATTATGAGAATAACTTTATACAATTTTCGAAAATTTGGGATTTTATTTTTATTTTTTATCCTTTCAAGTGGCTTATCGGCGCAAAATATTAATGTAGAAGGCGTTGTCACAGACAATAGCGATGGAAGTACTATGGTCGGAGTTAGTATTTTAATTAAAGGTACTCAAAAAGCAACCGTTACCGACATTAATGGAAAATACAAAATTGAATCACCTTTAGGAGGTATTTTGGTATTTTCTTTTGTTGGATATAAAACCAATGAAGTTATAGCAAATAAATCTGTTATTAATGTTTCGCTATACCCTTCTGTTAAAATGCTTGAAGAAGTTATCGCAATAGGTTATTCTACTCAGAAAAAGACGGATAAAACAGGAGCTGTAAGCAATATCAAAGCAAGCGAGCTAAATGGAGGTTCATTAACCGACCCTATACAAGCATTACAAGGGAAAGCAGCTGGTGTTATGGTTAGTAAAAAAGGTGGCGACCCTAATGCAGGGTTTTCTGTCAGAATCAGAGGTGCATCTGGTTATCTTGCTTCAACAGAACCACTTTATGTAATTGACGGTATCCCAGGAGCTGATCCTACTTTGGTATCTAATGAAGATATAGAATCTTACAATATATTAAAAGATGCTGCCTCCACTGCTATTTATGGTTCTAGAGGTTCGAATGGTGTCATTATCATAACCACAAAAAAAGGCAGAAACCTAGGCGGTAAAAATTCAGATATGAATATAAGCCAGATTAATTTCAGCTCTCAACTTTCAATTGAAAATATTGCCAAAAAGCTTAGCTTATTATCTGCAACTGAGATGAGAGCTTTTGCTCAAAAACTCAGTCAAACTACTGGACGTCCAGTAGATAGTATATTTGTTGATGGAGGCGCAAATACAGATTGGCAGAACGCTATATACCGGACAGGCATTTCAAAAAGCAATAATTTAAGTTTTTCAGGAGGTAATACCAAAAGCTTTTATTACGTATCACTTACCAATTCAAACTGGACTGGCGTAATGAAAGGTACTGATAAAGAAAGGAATATTGCACGTATTAATTTAAACCATAGTGCAATAGATGATAGGTTAACTTTTGCACTCAACCTTACCAGTGCTTTTGAAAATAATAGTTACGAAAACTATGGTGGCTGGGGTAATGAAGATATTATCTATCAGGCTATAACAAGAAACCCAACAGATCCTATTTACAAAGCAGACGGCACCTTCGACAAAACATCCAGGGTATTTAACTATATAAATCCTGTTTCAATTATTGACAATGTTGAGAACAAAAGAGATTTACAAAACTTTCAGGGAAATTTAAGAACAGATTTCAAAATACTTGAAGGTCTTTCAGCAAGTTTAAATCTTGGATATATGAATAATGTACAGAAGTTCAGTTATTTCAGACCAAGTGGATTGTACTTACCTGATTTAGGTGCAGGCGAAAAAAGAGAAGAAAATAATACACAAAAAATAATCGAGTTTACAACTTCATACGAAAAAATCTTTAACAAAATTCACACAATTAACTTACTTGGTGGTTACACCTGGCAAGAAAATGAAAACTTCGGATTCTTTGCTAAAGGTGTAGATGCTCAATCCGATCATATTGGCTCTAGCAATTTAGCTATTTTCAACCAAGTTAATTATGGTGACATTGGTTCTTGGCGAGCTAAATCTAATCTAATTGGATTTTTCGGAAGAGCTCAATACAATCTAAATCAAAAATATTATCTTTCTGCATCCTTACGCAGAGATGGTTCATCCAGATTTGGTTCTAATAATAAATGGGGGATGTTTCCAACATTTGCCCTAGGCTGGAGTATGGAAAAAGAAAGTTTTTTAAAAGATATTCAATGGCTCAACCAACTTAAGTTAAGACTCAGCTATGGTATTTCCGGTAACCAAGAAATAGGAGATTACCACAGTGTTGTAGTTTGGACCCCTACTGGCAAAGCTACGAATCCAGAAACCGGTAAAGAAGTAATTACATTTGGACCTGCATGGAATGCAAATCCTGATTTAAAATGGGAACAAACTGCTGAATTAAACATTGGATTGGATTTTGCTGTTTTTGATAGTAAAATAAGCGGGAGTTTAGAAGTTTACAAAAAGAATACAACTGATTTGCTCGGTGAATACAGTGTTCCTGTTCCACCAAATTTAGCATCAACAACCTTTGCAAATTCCGGCGAACTTGAAAATAAAGGAATTGAATTGTTTCTTCAAGCTTACCCAATTTCAAAAAAGAATGTTGTATGGAAAACAAGTTTTAATATATCTCATAATCAAACAACTATTATCAGTTTAGGAAAGTATTTTAACTCCGTAGACGGTGTTAGAAAAGAAGGCTATATTTCAGGCAGAGGTTTGGTCGGGGAAGAGTATTATTTGATCGGAATGATGGAAGGACAACCCTTTGGAGCATTTTACCTCCCAACCTATGTTACGCTTAAAGATGGAAAATTTATCTACAAATCCAAAACTGGTGGTTTTACCGAAAACTTAAGTGAAGCGCAAAGAAGTATTGTTGGAAACGCAACTCCTGATCTTGAAATTGGATGGTCAAATTCAATTACATTCTTTAAAAATTGGAACTTGGATTTTTCATTCAGAGCGATGATTGGAAATCATGTGTACAATGCTACTCAAATGTTTTTAGACAACCCAGGTAATCTCCCTGATTTAAATGCTAATTCAGCAGCAATTGATTGGTATAATAAAGGAAGAACATCCGGAGCAAGTATTGCAGATTTTTATGTTGAAAATGCATCATTCTTAAGGCTTGATTACGTTTCGATTAGCTATGATTTTAAATTTAATAAAACAAACATACTTAAAAAATTAAATGTTTTTGCTTCATCCAATAATTTATTTACGATTACAGGTTATTCAGGCATAGATCCTGAAACAACTATTAGTGGTCTCAGTTTTGGTATTGATCAATACAATGTTTATCCCAAAACAAGAACATTCACTTTTGGAATTAAAGGAACTTTTTAAACGGAATTATTATTACTAAAACTCTCAAAAGAGATATTAATAAAAAATTTCTTAATTGAAAATTTTATGATAATTTAAAATAATGACATATGAAAAAAATTAGTTTATTATCAATTTTTATACTTATCATCATAGCTTCTTGCACAAAATTAGATGAAGTCGTCTATGATAAAATACCTGGAAATATTTATCCTGAAAATCAGAATCAGATTGCAAATTTAAGCGTACAGTGCTACGCTAAAATCAGACCCTTTATTGATGATGAAGGATGGTGGTTTTTAGCCCAGGAACTTTCATCGGATGAGTTATGCGGTCCTACCAGAGGTTCCGATTGGTATGATGGGGGGAAATGGGTGAATATGTACAAACATACTTGGAGTAATGATGATGAAGGTGTAAACAGAATGTGGGGAGTATTTTGGTCAGCTATAACTTCATGCAATATTACAATAGACATGATGAAAGATTTACCTCAAAACGAAAATGTTAAAATAAAAGTAAAAGAAGTGGAAGTTCTGAGATCCTTTTACTATTATCTTTTGATAGATAATTATGGTGATGCTCCTTATTTAACCACTTCAAAAAATACTCCTGAAAAGCCATTCAAAATCTCAAGAAAAGCTATATATGACAGCCTTGTTAACACTGTTACCAGCGGCTTACCTTATCTTAAACCTATCAATAATAAATACATGGTTACCCGTTATACAGGCTTTGCTTTATTGGCTAAACTATATCTGAATGCCGAAGTCTATAATGGAACAGCCAATTGGGCCAAGGCAGAACAATATTGCGACAGTGTAATAGCAGGTCCTTTTACTTTAGAATCTGATATTTCTGCACCTTTTAAAGTGAATAATCAACTCTCCTCCGAGATCATTTTCAGCATACCTTTTGATGAAGATAATTTTCAAGGATTTAGATTACACATGCGAACGCTGCATTATCAACATAATTTAAAATACGATATGCCAGTTGGACCATGGAATGGATTTTGTATTACGCCTCAACATTTCGACACTTATGAAACCGCAGATTTGAGACGTATAGGTTATAATATTTTCGGCTTACAAAAAGATTCAAAAGGAGCTGTTATTTTAGATGCACTAACACAACTTCCCTTAAATATTGATCCTCATGTTCCTGCACTTACTATGACTGCTGCATCCCAAACACCTTTTGAAATTAGATGTACGGGTGCTCGTGTTGGAAAATATGAAATCAAACTAGGTACTAAAGAGAATTTAAGCAATGACTTTCCTATTTTTAGGTTAACAGACTTTTATTTAATGAAAGCCGAAGCAAGAATCAGACAAAGCGGAAATGGTGACCAATGGATTAATCCTATCAGACTTAGAGCTGGTGTTAGTTCATGGGTCGGAGCTACTCTGGTCCAATTATTAGCAGAAAGAGGAAGAGAGCTCTATTGTGAAGGACACCGCCGACAGGATTTAATCCGCTTTGGAGAATTTGAAAATGCTTGGTGGGAAAAACCGGCAACTACTTCAGAAAGACGCTTATTTCCAATTCCTAAATGGGCAACAGATGCAAATCCTAATTTATTACAATAAAACGGATTCGTTTAACAAATCAATTATATTATTAATTTAAATTAAAACAATTATGAACAAATTTAGAAAAATGTTAAAATTAGCAGGTCTGGCATTACTTGTATTAGTATCTATGTCTGCATGTAAAAAAGATTCTACAACAACACCAGACCCAACGGTAATTCTTGATGGACTTTATATTACCGGTGCTGTAACACCTGTAGGTTCTACATTGGTTCCTTCAGGAATGATGAAAGTTGCAAAAAACGAAGTTACTCAAGCTGACAGAGCTACACTTTATGAATTGTATATTCCTTTAAAAGCAGGTACTACAGGATTCAGTATTGTTAAAGTTGCTGGTGCTGTTCAGACTACTTATGGTCCAACTACTACCTGGGGCGAAATTGCTCAAGGAACAACTGATGAACCTAAAATACCTTTTCAAAGAGGTGTAATTGCTGCTAATTCTACAAAATTTACAGTTCCAAGCGATGGAATGTATCATGTAGCAATTGATCTTGCTTTGATGAAAGCTGTTATTGTGCCAGTACATTGGGGTGTAATAGGCGCAGCAACTCCCGGTGGATGGTCAAGCAGTACTGCATTAACAAATCCTGCATTCAGCCAAACTGCTATGACATGGACGCTCACCAATATGAAATTCCAGAAAGGTGAATGGAAATTCCGTTATTCAGATGGTTGGAAAGTTGAATTAGATACTGTTACAGTTGTTGGCACAGGTTTAAAAGGTGTAAAAGTTAACACTAACTTTGGGGGTGCTGTAAATGCTTTGGTTTCTGGTGGAGCTAACATTGTAAATACACTCCCTGGTTTTTACACTATGTCAATGGCTTATACACTTGGAACAGGCTTTCATGCTACAACTGTTAAAACAGGCGATATTCCATTAATTAATTATTCTACCTATCAAATGGGAATCATTGGAAATGCATACTACAAATCCGATGGAGTTACTGTTGCTGCATGGGATGAAAATTTCGGTACTTCTTTACCAGTAGTTACGAATGTTTCTACATATACATGGACTTATACATTAAACATGATTGCCGGTGAATTTAAATTCAGACAAGGTACTGATTGGGCAGGTAAATCAATTGGTTATAGCGATGTAACCATGGCTGGACCAGCAGCAGCAAATTTCTCAAATAATGGTGGTAATTTTAAACTTACTATTGTTGGTAATTACACTTTAGTTTTAAAAATTGATGCTGCAACTGAAGTCTATACAGTTACTGCTACAAAAAATTAAAACAATTGTAATTTAGATTTACTTCTTAAAACCATTTATATTAATTTCAAAAAGGCTATCCAATATGAAGGATAGCCTTTTTAATAAGATACTTATTTTAAAAAATCAATAGATGAAGAAATTATATTTGCTTATTATATTCCAATTCCTTTTTTTTACATTTTTTGGCAATGCACAAACTATCATTCAGCGGGTTGAACCTTCTAACTGGTGGACTGGAATGGCAGATAACAAACTCCAATTGCTAATATACGGAGAAGGAATCTCCTCATATCAAGCCAGTATAAAAGATACAAATTTAAGAATCATCGCGCAAAACAAACTCGAAAGCCCCAATTATTTATTCATTGATTTGAAAATCAACGCATCAACACCTCCTGGAAAATTTGAAATAAAATTTTCTTTGAACAAGAAATTTAAAACCTCTTTTTTTTATGAATTAAAACAAAGGGAAGAAGGCTCTGCCAATAGATTGGGTTTCAACAATACTGATGCAATTTATTTGTTGATGCCTGATCGATTTTCAAACGGAAACCCCAAAAATGACAATATTACAGGCATGCCAGATATATTTAACCGTAATGATCCTGACGCAAGACACGGAGGTGATATTTCCGGTATCATTCATCATCTCGATTATTTAAAAGATTTAGGGACTACGGCAATCTGGATAAGCCCAGTTCTTGAAAACAATATGAAAAAATATTCTTATCATGGCTATGCCACTACCGATTTTTATAAAGTAGATGCACATTTCGGAAGCAACGAAGAATATAGAAATCTTATTTATGAATGCCATCAAAAAGGATTAAAGGTCATCATGGATATGATATTTAACCATTGTGGTATAGAGCATTGGTGGATAAAAGATTTGCCCTCCCAGGACTGGATTCATCAGTTTTCCAAATTTACCAGATCTAATTACAGAAGCGAAACCTTGATGGATCCCTATGCTTCAACCATCGACAAAACCCTTATGTCAGATGGTTGGTTTGATACGTCCATGCCCGATTTAAACCAAAAAAATCCAAACCTTGCAACCTATCTCATTCAAAACAGTATCTGGTGGATAGAATATTCAGGGATTAATGGCATCCGAATGGATACTTATCCATATTCCGATCAGAACTTTATGTCGAAATGGATGGAATCTATCAATAGGGAATATCCAAACTTTAATGTAGTAGGTGAAACCTGGTTACAACGCGAGTCCCATACAGCCTGGTTTCAATCAGGAGCTTACTCAAATTTAAAAAAGACTTCTAACCTAAAATGTGTTACTGATTTCCCCATGCAGTCGGCTTTATGTTCTGCATTTAACGAAAATGATGGCTGGAGTGAAGGATTAGCTCGATTTTATTATGTTCTTGCTCAGGATTTTTTGTATCCAAACCCGCAAAATATAGTTATTTTTGCAGATAATCATGATGTAACCAGGTATTTTTCATCCATCAATCAGGATTTTGAAAAATGGAAAATGGCGATGGCATTTCTAACAACATGCCGTGGAATACCTATGATTTATTACGGTACTGAAATATTAATGGCAGGCAGAAAAGATCAGGGGGATGGAAAAATAAGAGAAGATTTTCCTGGCGGATGGATAGAAGATCATCAAAATGCATTTACTAAAGAAGGAAGAACAGCAATTCAAAATCAAGCTTTTGATTATTTACAACTTTTATTAAAATTCCGTAAAAAACACCCTGCATTACAAAACGGAAAACTCATGCATTATTTCCCAACAGATGGAACATATGTTTATTTCAGGTATAATGAAAATGAAAACATTATGATAGTGATGAACAATAACAACAAAGCTATTACTTTAGACTTAGAACGATTTCAGGAATCCCTTAAAAATGCTAAAACAGCCATAGATATTATAAGTCAAAAAGAAATTAACATTACAAAATCACTTTCTATCAATAAAAAATCGGTATTAATTCTTGATATAAAATAAAAAAAAACAAAATGAAAAAGCTATCTTTTCCTTTATGGGTTTTAACTATGTTTCTAATATTTTCCTTTACAGTTGACAAGCCTAAACTGAATGCTGAACAAAAAGGAAAACTCATTTCAATCCTTAGTCTCGAATATGGTAAAACATGTATTTATTTATCCGACTTTGTTTCTGACTGCCAAAGTATTGACTCTGTTACTGTTGAGAATAAGATTTGTAAATTAAATCCTGATAAAAAAAGCTTTGATTTTACAGCTTCAAAATCCAGTAAGCCTATCATTGAATTAAAGATTTGGAAAAAGAGCCTTGCAACTTCCGTACTGCTTAAGAAATCATCAAAAATCGCCCTTAAATATCAATTTAATCCCAAGGGAGTAAAGTATTCAAAAGTAGAATTATCGGGTGAATTTAATGGTTGGACTGCTTCAAAAACGGAATTGAGCTTATTAGATGGAATATGGCAAACGCAATTAATTCTTAACCCAGGCGAATACCAATATCTTTTGGTTATTGATGGAAAAAATCAGCTTGACCCATTCAATGCTAATAAAATAAGTAATAATATGGGTGGTTTTAATTCTGTTTTAACTATTGGAAAAGAGAATTTTAAAGAAGTCCCTCAATTGTCAACGTTCCGTTTTTCGGAAGATCAGATTCAAATAGGAGTTGTAAATACTATTGAAGAAGTTTTTATCCTATGGCAAAACTTTCGATTAAAAAAAACGGAATACAAACTTACAAATGGAATATTATTTATTAAAATTCCTTCCATAGCCAATGATTTTGAAAAATCATATCTCAGGGTTTATGCCTGTAATAAAACCAGTATTTCAAATGATATTTTAATTCCTTTATCAAAGGGAAAAATCATTCAGTCAACAGTTCAAATTGATCGTAACGATCAATATTCCAACATTTTGTACAATGTATTTGTTGACAGGTTTTATAATGGTGACAAATCCAACGATCGTCCTGTAAAAGACAGTTTGATTTTACCAAGAGCTAATTACCTTGGGGGCGATATTAAAGGCGTAGAAAAAAAAATAACAGATAATTATTTTAATGATTTAGGTGTAAATACATTATGGCTCTCCCCCATTGTTAAAAATCCGGAAACGGCTTTTGGTGAATGGAAAAAACCTTATTCAAAATTCTCAGCTTACCATGGATATTGGCCCATATCTTTTACTGAAATTGACAATCGTTTTGGGAATAGTTCTTTATTCAAAGAAATGATTTCGAGTGCTCATTCTCATCAGCTCAATACATTGCTGGATTTTGTTGCCCATCATGTCCACAAAGATCATGCTGTTTACAAGGCTCATCCTGATTGGACAACCAGTCTTTATTTACCGGATGGTTCATTAAACACCGAAAAATGGGACGAATACAGATTGACTACTTGGTTTGATGTTTTTTTGCCAACGCTTGATCTGGCCAAAACAGAAGTTGCTGAAATGCTTTCTGATTCAGCTTTATGGTGGGTCAAAGAATACAATCTTGATGGTTTCAGACATGATGCGACCAAACATGTTCCACTTAATTTCTGGAGAACCTTAACGAATAAATTAAAAAATGAAGTTGAACTTAAAGAAAATCGACCTATTTATCAGGTTGGTGAAACCTACGGAAGTGTTGAATTGATAGCAAGTTATTTAGGCAGTGGAATGCTTGATGGACAGTTTGATTTTAACGTTTACGATGCAGCTTTGGGCGCATTTGCCCGTGGTGATGATTTTAAAATGTTGAAATATCGTCTCAGCGAAAGTTTGACGAATTATGGATTTCATAACAAAATGTGTTACATCACCGGAAATCAGGACAGAGGCCGTTTTATTTCCTATGCTGGTGGCTCATTAAAATTTGAAGAAAATGCAAAAGAAGCGGGATGGACAAGAGATATTGAAGTTGGGGATACTTCAGCTTACCATAAGCTGGAAATGTTGATGGCATTCAATATGACCATACCTGGCTTACCAGTAATTTATTATGGTGATGAATTCGGTATGCCTGGCGGTAACGATCCTGATTCTAGAAGAATGATGCGTTTTGGAAGTGATTTGAACTATTTAGAAAAAAGAACGCTGCAAACAACGCAACAACTTACAAAACTCCGCAGATCAAATATGGCTTTTTTGTATGGTGATTTCGAATGGCTCGAAAACACTAAGCATTTGATGGTTTATTCCCGTAAATATTTTTCAAATATAGCCATCATTTTATTTAATAATTCAGACAAACCACTAACTTATAAAATACTCAATAAAAATCTGATTAATTCAAAACATTTTAAACCAAATTTTGGCAATAAAATCATTTATTCTAATAATTTTGCAGAAGTAATATTAGCACCAATGTCGTTTGAGATTTTGATTCAGAAATAAAAAAAGCTTATACTATTGATAGATAAAAAAACGCTAAATAATATTGAACTATATATCGGCTTTATAAGATTTACAAACATATAATAATGAAAAAACTAAATACATTCACCTCAGTATTAATGCTTGCAATGATAATTACAAGCATTCAAACAATCAATGCACAAAATGCTATGAATGCAAAATCACAAAATAACAACAAAGTAATTCATCCAGAATGGAGTAAAAAATCGAATATTTATGAAGTGAATATTCGCCAATTTACAAAGGAAGGTACTTTCAAAGCCTTTGAGAAACATATTGAACGTTTACACAAAATGGGTGTAGATATTCTTTGGCTGATGCCTATCAATCCAATCGGTGTTAAAAACCGTAAAGGCAGTTTGGGATCTTATTATTCAATCAGCGATTATACCAAAGTTAATCCTGAATTTGGAACATTGGACGATTTGAAAAGCCTTGTAATAAAAGCACATTCTTTTGGTATGCATGTTATTATCGATTGGGTTGCCAACCATTCTGCCTGGGACAATCCATGGGCTAAAGAACATCCCGAATGGTACAAACAAGATAGCCTTGGAAAGTTTATCGCTCCCTTTGACTGGACTGATGTAATTGCGCTTAACTATAAAAATATGGATTTGCGTCAAGCGATGATAAATGCCATGCAATACTGGATAAAAGAAGCTAATATTGATGGATTTAGATGCGATGTTGCTGAAATGGTTACTGTTGATTTTTGGAACCAGGCCAGAGCTGAACTCGATAAAACAAAAGCAGTTTTTATGCTTGCTGAAGCAGAAGTCCCCATACATCATAAAAAAGCTTTTGATATGTCTTACGCCTGGGATTTGCATCACATAATGAACAAAATAGCTCAGGGGAAACTGGGAGTGCATGACATTGACAAATACATGCTTAAACAAGATAGTTTATTTACTTCAGATGCTTATCGTATGATTTTTCTCGACAATCATGACGAAAACTCATGGAATGGAACGGTTGAAAAAAGGATGGGAATTGCGGCTTCTGCTTTTGCTGTTTTAACGGCAACTTTACCTGGAATGATTTTATTATACAATGGTCAGGAAGCTGGTTTAAACAAAAGCCTTGCTTTCTTCGAAAAAGATGAAATCAAATGGGGAAATTACCCATTAGAAGCATTTTACACTTCTCTTTTAAAACTTAAAACTACAAATCAAGCTTTATGGAACGGTAATTTTGGGGGGAAATATTTAAAAATGCTCACTGATAAAACCAATACCATACTCGCTTTCAGTCGGAAAAAAGATAAAAATACAATAATCGTTATAGCCAACCTTAGCAAGAAAGCGGTTGAAACTGTTGTCGATTTTAAAGGATTAGAAGGCAATTATTCAGAATGGTTTACTTCTGAAAAAATTAAGCTGAATGGTAAATTAAAAATTCAGCTAAAAGCCTGGGATTATAAAGTCTTTGTTAGATGATGAATGATAAATAAAGAATAATGAAAAAAAGCCTTTAAATTATTTTTATTACTGGCTTTTTTTAATGTTTAGTTTTCTACATAAAAGTACATAAACTATTAACATTCTTTCGTTCAAAAATAAATATATTTCTTCTTTATTATTGATTTTCTAAATGTAATTTTGCATTTAAATATTCCAACTATGTTTCGAAAAACATTACTTTTCTTCAAAAATAAATACATTATAACTTCTCTTGTTTTTATTGTATGGATGATTGCTATCGACAAAAACAATATGATTGCTCAGTATAAACTAAGAAAAGAACTCACTGATTTGCGTTTTAAAAAAGCATATTATATAAAAGAAATTGAAAAAGACCGTAAAGCAACATATGAGTTGAATACAAACATGAAAACCCTCGAAAAATTTGCCCGTGAGAAATATCTACTTAAGCGAGACAATGAAGATATATTTCTGATTATTAAAGAATAAGGAAACTTTTTTTTTTAATGAATTGAATTATATCGGATCTACATCTATCAACATTCTAATCTGGGAATACTTTTTTGTTTGCATAAATTGCTCAACAATAAATCTTAATTGTTCTTTAGCTTGATGAAGACTGGTTTCCTTTTCAATTTTTAGCAATATATCTTTCAAATACATATTTTTAACCCTTGAAACCATTGGAAATTCAGGTCCAAGCACTCTTTTTTCAAAAGCTTTACGAAGTGTAGTTGCAAATTCTGCAGCTGCTTTATTTAAAATATCAGCATCTTTATGCTTCAATGTTATCTTTATTAAACGAAAAAATGGCGGGTATTTAAATGTTTTTCTTTCGATGATTTGACTGTTGAACATTGAGAGGTAATCAGTTCTAATAACATCTTTTATCACCTCATGTTTTGGGTTATAGGTCTGTATAATTACCTTTCCCCTCTCCCCTTTTCTGCCTGCACGTCCACTTACTTGTGCCATCAGTTGAAAGCTTCTTTCAAAAGACCTGAAATCGGGATAACTAATCATGTTATCAGCATTTAATATACCAACAACACTCACATTGTCAAAATCCAAGCCTTTAGTAACCATTTGAGTTCCTACTAAAATATCAATTTTCCGATCTTCAAAATCGGAAATGATTCTACGATAAGCATTTTTAGAACGAGTGGTATCTAAATCCATTCGTTCTATCGATGCTTTTGGAAAAATTACAGATAAATCTTCTTCAATTTTTTCAGTACCAAAACCTTTCATCATCATACCAGTACTTCCACATTCTGGACACTTTTCGGGAATATGTGTTGAATAACCACAATAATGGCATCGTAACTGATTCAGATGTTTATGATAAATGAGTGTAACATCACAGTTTTTGCATTCCGGCATATAATGACAGCTATCACATTCCAAGCGCAACGAAAACCCTCTTCGATTCTGGAATAATATCACCTGTTGTTTTTTTGCCAATGCTGATTCAATGTGATTGATCAATACAGAAGAAAAATGCGAAAGCATTGTTTTTTGTCGTGTTTCGATTTTTAAATCGGCAATCACTATCTCTGGCAATTCCATACCACCATATCTTTGGTTGATTTCTACCAGATCATATTTTTGTGTTAAGGCATTAAAATAAGTTTCAATAGCTGGCGTTGCTGACCCTAAAACTGTTTTGGCACCATGCATAGCTCCCAGATAAATGGCTGCATCTCGAGCGTTGTATCGGGGTGCAGGGTCGTATTGTTTGTAAGAACTGTCGTGTTCTTCATCCACAATTATTAATCCCAATTTATCGAAAGGTAAGAACAAAGCTGAACGTGCACCCAATATAATTGTATGATTCTCATTATCAAAGCCCTGAGATGCTAAAATTACTTTTCCCCAGACTTCAACCCTTTGGTTTTCGCTGTATTTGGAATGATAAACACCTGCTTTGTTTCCGAAAAATTTTTGTAATCGATTAATTATTTGAGCAGTAAGTGCTATCTCAGGCAAAAGATACAATACTTGTTTGCCTTGTTGGATAACTTCATCTATTAATTTAATGTAAATTTCAGTTTTACCACTTGAAGTAACGCCATGCAATAAAACTACCGATTTCTGCTCAAAACCTTGTTTAATTGAATCATAAGCAAGTTGTTGTTCATCGCTCAACACAATATCTTCAACTGTACTGAATGCATCAGCACCTTCTAGTCGGCTTTGTTCTTTTTCAAATACTTCGAATACTCCTTTTTCTATCAGAGATTTAATCTGAGCATCTGAAAAATCTGGATTTTTTAATAATTCAGACTTTTTAATTTCATTGTCAAAAGTCTGAAAAAATCCTGTAAGTTGCAAAAAAGATTGTAAAACTTGTAATTGACGAAAAGCCTTTTTCTCCAATTTATCGAAGATATCCATAAGTGCTTTTTCATTTGCATAGGGTTCACAAAGACGCACATAAGTTTCAATTTTAGGCTTGTACCTTTCTGCAATTTCTTCTTCGGTAATAATAACAGCCTTCTCAATCAGTGTTTTGATCAAAGGAATGGTTTTTTGCAAGCCTGTAATTTCAGTGACCTCACTTACTGTTAGTGATTCTCTTGAAACCAGCGCTTCTGCCACTAACATTTCATATTCGTTAAACTGAGAAAAATCACCGTCAAAATCAGGATTAATTAAAATTCGTGTTTCACTGGCCAACTTAAACGAAGCTGGCAAAGCCGCATTCATCACTTCCCCTATGGCACACATATAATAATCGGCTATCCATTCCCACAATAAAAACTGCTTTTCATTCACGATAGCTTCACTGTCAAGCACAGAAAGTATATATTTGACTGCATAAGCAATGGGTGGGATTTCGTGAACCTTTCTAACCAGGGCCGTATAAATCTTTTTTTTTCCAAACTGAATAACAACCCGCTGACCAGGTTTTATCATGTCATTCATTTCAAATGGAATACGATAGGTAAAATACCCTTTCAAAGGAAGCGGTAACAAGACATCGGCAAAAAGGGTTATTCGTTCCATTTGGATTGCTTGGTAATTGGTTATTAAGTTATTAACAATTGGTTAATGGTCAGCAAATAGAGATGCAAAATATTTTTAGAATCGGTTATCAGAAATTGATCGAAGAGACGATTGAGGACGACTCTCCTGAAGAACCAATAACTTAATAACTTAATTTAATACTTTTTTACTCCTCAACGACTTCATCAATATTCAATTCAATTTGATTTAATGACATTTCGGAAATATTTTTTGTGTTTTTAGCCCCCAATTGTCTTAATTTTTCAACCCTTCCAATTAAATTTCCATTTCCGGTATGCAGCTTTTTATTTGCTTCCTGATAGGTCTTTTGAACCGTATCTAATTGATTGCCTAACCTTTTTAAATCATCTACAAGGCTTACAAACTTATCGTACAACTTCCCTCCTTCTGTAGCTATCTCAATAGCATTTTGCGTTTGTTTTTCTCTTTTCCAGATTGATTCTACCGTTTTAAGTGTAGCCAATAATGTTGAAGGACTTACGATAACTACCCTTTTATCCCAGGCAAAATTAAAGAGTTCAATATCCTGTTGAATGGCAATGCTAAACGAAGATTCTATTGGTAAAAACATCAGTACAAAATCAGGTGTATTAAAAGCAGTAGATGAAGCATAACTCTTTTCACTCAAACCTTTAACATGGCTTTTCAATGATTCAATATGTAATTTACTGAACTTTTCCTTATCTTCGGCTACTTCAGCATTCACGTATTGTTCGTAAGCAATCAGGGAAACTTTAGAATCGATGATAATATGTTTATTATCTGGTAATTTAATTACAACATCCGGACGTAAGATTTCGTTGTGATCATTGCGGGCTGTAAATTGGGTTTCATACTCTTCTCCTTTTATCAGACCTGAACGTTCCAGTATCCTTTCGAGCACCATTTCACCCCAGTTTCCTTGCTTTTTGTTATCGCCTTTCAAAGCTTTGGTAAGGTTATTGGCTTCTTCGCTGATTTTACTGTTGAGTTCATACAATTTTTTCACTTCTTCACGCAGGCTGGTATTGTCTCTTACACCTTGAACGTGAGTTTCTTGCACCTTTTGCTCAAAAGATTGAATTTTTTCTTTCAACGGATTTAGAATATCCGAAATATTCTTTTGGTTAGTCGTGGTAAATTCCTGAGAATTTTGTTTCAAAATTTTATGAGCAATATTTTCAAATTCAGTCGTAAATTTCTTCTGAATTTCTTCTAATTCTGCCTTTTGAGTATTCAATTTTTCCTGTAAATTACGGTATTCAGTTTCAGCTTTGGTGATGCGATTTCCCAATAAATCGGATTTTTGTTGCTCTTCGGTTAATTGAGCTTTTACATTGTCTTTTTCTTTTTCAATATAGGCAATTGTATTTTGCATATTTTGAACAGACATTTCTTTTTCGGCTTTTATAACCATAAGCTGCTGCTCAGTTTCCGTTTTTTTTTGTTGAAGTAGTACTGCATTTTTATGAGATTTCTGAGTTGATACAATATAACCGATGATAAATCCAAGTACTAAGGCTATGGAAGCCAATATATATTCCATAAAATTTAAATTAATTTTCCTTTTACAAATCTAGTGATTATTTAGGTACAAAGATAAAAAAGAGTTTAAGAAACTTTGAATACACTAGAAATTGAAAGGGTGCCTATCATTATTGGATTATTTACTTTTTTTTCAATTTTGTAGCAAATTTAATTTTATTTCAAAACATCAGCTTATCTTCTTACATTTGCACCTCATTTAAAACAAAATGGATTGACAGCATTGTTTGAAAACATGAAAGACTGCAAGCTATGTCCTCGCAACTGTAATGCAGACCGTTATTCGGATAAACTGGGTTATTGCGGAAGTGATGCTGGCTATCATATTTCATCAATTGTTTTGCACAAAGGTGAAGAACCTGTAATAAGTGGAGAAAATGGTATTTGCAATGTTTTTTTCAGTCGTTGTAACTTGCAATGTATTTATTGCCAAAACCAGCAAATAAGTTGTAATCAAGGAGAAATCATTTCAAGGGAGTATACGCTTGATGAAGTTGTAATTAAAATTATTTCCATTCTAGACCTTCACCAGATAAACACTGTAGGATTTGTTTCTCCTTCTCATTTTGTTCCTCATGTTATTTCTATCATTGAAAGGCTACGTTTAAAAGGACGAAATCCAATAACAGTATACAATACTAACGCTTACGAAAAAGCATCAACGATTCGTCAATTAGAAAGCTATATTTCTGTTTACCTACCTGATTTTAAATATTTAGACAATGTATTGGCAAAAGAATTATCTGATGCATACAATTATCCAGAGATCGCAAAATCAGCTATCAAAGAAATGTATCGCCAAAAAGGAAGTAGCATGATTAAAAACGACCAAGACCAGGCCGAATCTGGTTTAATTATCCGACATTTAGTATTGCCTAATCAGGTTGAAAATAGCTTGAAAGTATTACGTTTTATTGCTGAAGAATTATCACCTGATATTACTTTATCACTTATGTCGCAATATTATCCTATTGAGAAAATAAAATCCCATTTTTTCTTAAACAGGAAATTAAATACAACTGAATACGATGTGGTAGTAAAAGAAGCGGAACAGCTTGGCTTTCATCGTGGTTGGATACAGGAAATAGAAAGTGCTGATGTTTACCTCCCTGATTTTAACGAAAACGAAGTTTTTAAATACTAAGAATTTTTGCATAAAAATTCCAATAAATCATTATAACTAAAAATTATCGCTTAATCTTATTAAATCATTCAGCATAAAAAAAGCAATGACATAGAAGCATAACAATTAGATTTATAGCAAGATACTTGAAAATATTTTAAATTATTTTTTGGATAATTTTTTGTTAAAAATCTTTTTTAAGATGTATCTTTACAATTTATTTCTTTAAAAAATACAAAACTTCTTATATTCTTTGTATTTATTAAAAAAAAATATTTTTATAAATCCTTTAAAAAGTAGTTCATATTTATATTAATCAAAAATTTACAAAAATGAAAACAAGAATATTAAAGTCGCTATTATTTTTTTTTATTCTAATAGAAATATCTCCAGTACAAGCTCAAAATGAGACTGATTACAAACATGCCTTTGGTGTAGCTGCAGGATTTACTACAGGCTATGGATTGTCATATCGGTTTACCCCAAATAAATTTGGAATTCAAGCTACTTTTGCTCCTTATGTTGACAATGAACGCGAAATGTTTAGTATAGGTATCACATTTCTTTACATAATAGTTAAAGCTGAGAATTTGAATTTATTTTTATACCAGGGCAATCAATATTTCTATAATAAGAAAAAATTAACTACTCCTATTGAAGTAAATGAATATTTTAATAATGGAATTGGAATAGGACTTGAGTTTACATTTCAAAAGCGGTTTGGATTTAACATTATGGGTGGTTATGCTGGTTATGAGGATTTTAATAAAATAAATTTTACCGGTGAGACTGCTTTATTTTTCAGGTTTTAAATATATAATAAAATTACAATTCTCACTAAGCAAGCATTAACAATCCCAGCATGCTGCAAAAGCCTAAAAGATAACCACTGTAAACTTCAACCGACCGGTGAGCATTCAGTGTCAGTCGCGAATAGCCAACTAAACCGCTTATAACAATTAAAATAAATATAACCCCTAACATATTTATCCCAAAATGGTAGGAAATTCCGGAAATAATACCGGTTAATGCACCTATTGCAAGGGTATGCATACTGATTTTAAATTTGAAATTAATGAAGAAAGCTAAAATTATTATTAATGTGGATGCCAACAGTATGAGTAGATAGATAGTTGGAATATCAGCATTTTTCAACATAAACCAAGCTCCGTAATAAAAGATGATAGTAAAAAGAAAAGGGACGCTTCTTTCTTCACGTTTTTCCAAGTACATCGAACTTATAAGTTTTTTTCGCAACAAAACGTAAGTTAGCGTAGCCGGTAACACGAAAGTTGAAACAAAAATAAAAATAAGAATCATCATTTTCCCCTCAAGCGTTAATATTGAAGCAAAAAAAGTCTGCATATTAAATAAAATACTAAAAGCATAAATTGGCATCAAGAGAGGATGAAAAATAAAGGATATAATACGGGCAATTTTATTTTCCATTTATGAGATTTCCTTTCTAAGTCTGGCAACTCTAACATCCATTCCTTCACGATATTTAGCTACAGTCCGGCGAGCAATGTTAAAGCCTTTCTTATTCAATATTTCAGTAAGTTCATCATCATTCAGAGGTGATGTTTTATCTTCGTTGTCAATACATTCTTTTAGTATACTTTTAATTTCTGTTGTTGAAATACCCTCTCCGGAATCATTAATCATTGATTTTGAAAAAAAATCTCTAAGCAAAAAAGTACCAAAATGAGTTTCTGCATACTTGCTATTTGCAACTCTTGAAACGGTAGAAATATCTAGACCTACTACATCAGAAACATCTTTCAGTTTCATAGGTCTGAGTTTTGAAACATTACCATCTAGAAAATATTCATGCTGATAGTTCATAATTGCACTCATCGTCACATACAAAGTATTCTGACGTTGTTTGATGGCTTCAATAAACCAACGTGCAGAATCAATTTTTTGTTTAATGAACATGGCCGCATCTTTTTGTTGTTCGGTTTTTTGATTGCTAATGGCATAGCCTTGAAGTAATTCAGCATAGGTCTGATTTACTCTTAGTTCAGGTGTATTACGATTATTCAGAGAAAGTTCCAACACTCCGTTGTTGTTATTGATGATAAAATCAGGAATAACATATTGATTTAATTTTGATGATCCTCCGACCGAATTACCTGGTTTAGGATTTAATTTCAATATTTCATCAATTGCCAATTTTAGCTCTTCTTCAGTGATATTAAATTTCTCAATAATTTTATCATAATGTTTTTTTGCAAACCGCTCAAACTGAATATTTAAGATTTTATAAGCCAATTGTACAGAAGCAGTTTGTTCATCATTACGTTGTAATTGTAACAACAAACATTCCTGTAAACTTCGGGCTCCAACTCCGGGAGGATCTAACTCTTGAATGATGTCAAGAACAGCAGCTATTTCAGCTACTGTAATTTCTAAGTTTTGAGAAAAAGCAAAATCATCCACCATGGCTTTGATATCCCTCATCAGATAACCCGAATCATCTAAGTTACCAATAAGCGTTAATCCAATATTATATTGTTTTTCGTCAAGCCCAAGCATCATTAACTGGTCAATTAATGTTTCCTGAAAGGATGCTTCTGAAGCAAAGGGAATTTCTTTTCTTTCTTCATCTGCAGATTTATTATTAGCTTTAAGTTTGTAGGAATCTACATCATCCTCATCCAAATAATCGTTAAAATCAAAATCTGTTGTATCTCGGGAATTATCATCCGAAAATTCATTTTCATATTCATCATTATTATCAGAATTTTCACCTTCGCTGCTATCAGACAAGTCCTCTAAAACAGGATTTTCTTCCAATTCTTGTTTTATTCGCTGTTCAAGTGCAACGGTAGGCACTTGCAATAACTTCATCAGCAATATTTGCTGAGGCGAAAGTTTTTGCTGTAGTTTTTGCTGTAAACGTTGACTTAACATTGGTTATTTGAATATGAAGTTAATGGTTAGTAGTAAATTGATAATAATTTAATTACCAATAGTTTATTCAGTTATTAGTCAGATTTCATAATAACCTGAACCTATCCTTATTCTTTAATTTTTAACTAAATTAAAATTCTGCATTCATTGGCGTTCTTGGAAATGGAATTACATCTCTGATATTCGACATTCCAGTTACAAATAAAATCAATCTTTCGAAACCAAGCCCAAATCCACTGTGAGGAGCTGTTCCAAATCTTCGTGTATCAAGATACCACCATACATCTTTTTCAGGTATACCCATTTTGGCAATACGTTGCTGAAGTTTTTCGAGATTTTCTTCACGTTGAGATCCTCCAATAATTTCACCTATTTTTGGAAATAAAACATCCATAGCACGTACAGTTTTCCCATCTTCATTTTGTTTCATATAAAATGCTTTGATATCTTTAGGATAATCAGTCAAAATCACAGGTTTCTGAAAATGCTTTTCAACCAAAAAGCGTTCATGTTCCGATTGTAGATCAACGCCCCATGAAACAGGAAATTCAAAGGATTGTCCCGATTTTAATAATATTTCGATAGCATCCGTATAAGCCAAACGCTCAAAACTATTGTTTACAACAAAATTCAATCTTTCAATGAGTTCTTTGTCGTACATATTATTGAGAAATTCAAGATCATCCGTACAGTTTTCCAATGCATAACTTACGAGTGATTTAATAAAATCTTCTGCAAGATCCATATTTTCTTTAATTTCGTTGAAAGCAACCTCAGGTTCGTTCATCCAGAATTCAGCCAAATGACGTGGTGTATTTGAATTTTCAGCTCTGAAAGTAGGCCCGAAAGTATAAACTTTACTTAAAGCCATTGCAGCCAATTCTGCCTCTAGTTGCCCAGATACGGTTAAATTTGTTTCTTTTCCAAAAAAATCTTCAGCATAATTCACTTTTCCATCATCAGTTAAGGGTGGATTTTTAGCATCTAAGGTTGTTACGCGAAACATTGCACCGGCTCCTTCTGCATCTGAACCGGTAATAATGGGTGAATGAATATAAAAGAATCCATTATCATTATAATATTTATGAATTGCAAATGACATTGCATGACGAATACGCAGAATAGCGCCAAAAGTATTGGTACGAGGTCTTAAATGCGCAATTTCTCTTAAAAACTCCAGAGAATGCCCTTTCTTTTGCAAAGGATACGATTCAGCATCAGCTGTACCATAAACAAAAATTTCAGTAGCCTGAATTTCTAGGCTTTGGCCCTGCCCCATCGATTCAACCAATTTACCGTTTACTGATATACAAGCTCCGGTCGTGATAAGTTTTATAAGTTCTTCGTCGAAATTTGCCAAGTCAACAACTATTTGTATACTATGAATAATAGAACCATCATTTAATGCAACAAAAGCTATGTTTTTATTTCCACGTTTGGTTCTAACCCAGCCTTTTACATTTACGATTGTTCCTGATTTTTCTTTTTGAGCAGATTTTAGTAAGTCTTTAATGATACTTCTTTTTACTGTTTCCATTTTAAATTTGTAGAAATAATTAATAAAATTCTATACAATATTAAATATCTAACAAATTGGTTTTATTCAAATTAAGTGTTTTAAAAATAATAAGACCTTGTTAAAAGTTTAAGTTTGTAAAATTATTAAAAATCTGTACATAAACTTTAATTAATTTTGCCAAAACAACAAATGAATAAAAATTTTGACATATTACCTCTTCATCATTGGGTTGCTTCGGGCAAAGAAGCACTTATTATTGCAGGTCCCTGTAGTGCTGAAAGCAAAGAACAACTTTTGCATACTGCTATTGCATTAGCCAAAATACCTGCAATAAAAATTTTCAGAGCAGGTATATGGAAACCACGTACTCGTCCTGATGGATTTGAAGGTGTTGGAAAAATTGGTTTAGAATGGTTAAAACAAGTTAAAGAAACTACAGGATTACTTACGACTGTCGAAGTAGCTACACCTCTTCATATCGAAGAGTGTTTACGGAATGGAATAGATGTATTATGGATAGGAGCCCGTACTGTTGGCAATCCCTTTTCGATGCAGGAAATTGCGGAAGCTTTAAAAGGTATTGACATTCCTATAATGATAAAAAACCCATTGAATCCTGATTTAAAACTTTGGCTGGGTGCCATTGAACGTATTCATCAGGTTGGGATTAAAAAAATTGCCGCTATCCATCGGGGTTTTTACACTTATAATTCTAAACCTTATCGCAATGCTCCATTATGGGAAATTCCGATAGAATTAAAACGCATTTTACCTGATTTACCTATTATTTCTGATCCTAGTCATATTGCAGGTAACCGAATTTTATTGAACTCAGTTGCCCAAAAAGCTTTGGATCTTGAAATGCAAGGCTTAATGATTGAAGTTCACCCTCATCCCGAAAAAGCACTAACTGATGCAAAACAACAAATTACACCTGAGGCACTTTCCAATTTATTATCTGAATTAATTTTCAGAAAAGAAAAAGGAAGCAGCGAATTCGAAGATAAATTATACAGCCTTCGTTCAATGATTGACAATACTGATGATGAATTGATTCAAATTCTTGCTAAACGCATGGATTTAGTTTCTCAGATTGGTGAATATAAAAAAGACAACAATATCACGATATTACAAATTAAGCGTTGGAACGAAATTATTTGCAAGCGATTGAGTAAAGCCAAAGAATTTGGTCTACATACAAATTTTATAAAAAAATTGCTGGAAATCCTCCATGAAGAATCTATCCAAATCCAAACTGATATATTAAATAAAAATCAAGAAGAGCCTAAATAAATGCATTTATTTAATCATGTAAAAAGACAATTTCTTTGAAATTACATATTAGGATCTTGCTCTCTTTTGTTTTTAATATTAATTGACCAAACTCTGTAATATTAATAATCTTTGCCGTTATTTCGGTATTCTGCCAATTGTACTTTTTATAAATATTATAATACAATAAATTGTTTAAATAATCATTATTATTTGATTGAATATCATTGTTGTATAATTTTAATATTCTTGATTCCAAAGCAATCAATAGCTCAAATAACATAAGCCTTGTATCCAGTTCCATTCCAGAAATTATACGAAGAGACGTCGGATTAGGAATTTTGACTGAAAATTTGAGTTGGTTCAGATTGAGACCAATTCCAATGATGGAAGTTTGCAATTCAGTGCCTAATACTTCATTTTCTATTAAAATTCCGGCAATTTTCAACTTTTCAAAATAAATATCATTGGGCCATTTAATTTTGAGCTTGATTTTATCAATCTTTGATGCTAAAAAGTCAATAATACCAAGCGAAATGGCTTTATTTAAGAGAAATTGCATCGATGGTTCAA